>JBDTOI010000010.1:0-49599 GCA_039933315.1 Pyrinomonadaceae bacterium | reverse complement strand
GAATACTCAGGCGCATGCACGCGGGTGAAATAAACTGCCGCCAGAAAAGCCGCCAGCATGATTCCTGAGGCAGTCCAGAAAGTTACCAACAACGAGTGATCACTCATGTAGTGTTTCAGCCCGTCCGCACCCGGATATGCTATGGCGCTGTGTATCAGGACCGCTGCCAGCACCGGGCCGACAACCCGCGCCAGACTCGCCACAGACTGCGTAACGCCCAGCACGCCCCCCTGGCCGGCGGGGCCTGCACTCTTGGATGCCAGGCTGGTCAGGGCCGGGGTGGCCAGCGAGTTTCCCAGCGAGAAGATGCCGCCGCCGATCAATAGGGCCAGCAGGCCCCCTTTCTGCGGACCGACGAACGGCACCGCAAAAAGGCTGCCCGCAAAACAGACTGCACCGATGATGACTAAAGGCAGCTCGCCAAACCGTTTCACCAGGCGGCCAATTAATCCGCCCTGTATGATCACCGCGATGATACCCACATACGCGAACAACCAACCATTGTGTTGCGCGTCATAGCCGAAGCGAAACATCGTGTACAGAGAAAACGAAGTGGTCATGATCGAGAACGCCACGATAAAGAGAAAGTAGATCGTCAGCACAAATCCCAGACGTGGCTGCGTCAAGGAGCTAATAAGCTGAGACAAACCTCTCCCACCCGCTGCTGAAACTCGGGCCGGATGATCTTTAGTGACCGTTTCCGGCAAAGTGAAATACAGCAGAATTGCATTAGCAAAGGCCAGACCCGCGGCGAAGTAAAACGGCACACTGATACCCCAGCGACTGAGAATCCCTCCAATCGCTGGTCCGAAAATAAACCCCAGCCCAAAGGCAGCTCCGATCATTCCCATTCCCTGGGCGCGGTTCTCGCGGGTCGTGATATCGGCGACATAGGCTTGCGCCGTTGAAATGTTGCCGCCGGAAATGCCGTCGATAATGCGTCCGACAAAAAGGAGTAAAAGGGTATTCGCCGCCCCGAGAATCAGAAAGCCAATACCAGTGCCGAGAATACTCAGGAGTAACACCGGACGCCGGCCGTGCTTATCCGACAGCCTCCCGAGGATCGGCGAGAAGATGACCTGCATGACCGAGTAGGAAGCGAACAGCAGTCCCACCATCCGCGGAGTTGCATTGAACTGGGTACCCTCGGCATAGAAGGGCAGCACGGGAATGACGATGCCAAACCCCAGCAGGTCGATGAAGACAGTGATGAAGATTACGAGGAGTGGCGACCGTTTCATGCCCGTTGATTGAGGTTTCAGATCTGGTGTTTCAAGCTGCGAAAGTCATTGTAGGAACTCCGTGAAACAGCCAGCTCAAGCGCCGAACTTTGAAGCCGAAAAACTTGAACTCAACTAGTATCGTCCACGCATCAGTGCTTTATCAAATGAAGCATACCCGCCGCCGGAGATTAATAGGGCTACCGTCATTGCCAGCAGAGCCAGGGGATACTCAATGCCTTTGGCGCCAAAAAAAGCCGGCCAGTGAACGCCAAAGATTGCTACTACCATCGTCACTGCTATGAAGAACGCTCCCACTCTCGTCAAGAGCCCGAGCACAACCAGTATTCCGCCAACGAACTCCGAAATAGCCGCCGCAGCCATCCACAACCACGCAGGCCGCATGAACGAATAGGGCGCAGGGTATGAAATGAAGGTATTGAATCCAGGACCATTGAAACTTCCCAGCACCTTTTGCGCTCCATGGGCTATGAAAATTCCGCCCAGCGCGAGCCGTATCGGCAGTGTCATCCAGACAGGCCACGTTTTGATTAACGTTCGGAACATAGGACAGAGTCCTTTCGCGATAGGGTGTTGAGCATCGACATATTAAGTTATCCGAATCGAAATGTCGCCCGCCAGGGGTCCGAATTGCGCCTCTAAACACATGCCGGCAACGCCCTGAATCGGGCCTTTCTGACGCCCATCCAATTCCTGGACTATTTTTCTCTTGTCCCAATTCATTGGGTAATCGCGCAATAAATCACTAATCCTGACCCGCCAGCTTGCGATCGGCCCGACCCGAACTTATAATCGCCAACTTCATAGGTGACCACAATTCCTTAAGAGTACAGGCCACCAAATACTCTGCCCCAAATACACAATGCCTTATTCCATTAAAGGAACAGCACGCATTCGAGCCCCCCGCCGCAAGGGATTTTCCCAAAAAGATACCCCTCTGCGCGCGCTGGCGACGGGCGTAGCTCAGGCGGCGCGCAACGCGCTCACCGAGCCCTTCTTACTTACTGTCGAACATCAGCCAGTAATTCTCAGCAAACTGCCGGCAGAACTGGAAGGGATGAAGATCGTGCATTTGTCTGATCTTCACCACAGTCCCTTCACGGGCACCGAGCAAATCGAGCGCGCAATCGAGATGGCCAACCGTCTGGAGCCGGACATTGTCGCTCTAACCGGAGATTATATTTCGCACGATCGCAGTTATGCCGCTCGCTGCGCGGAAATGGTGGGCCGCTTGCGGGCGCGATATGGTGTCTATGCCGTCCTGGGCAATCACGATCACTGGACTGATGCTGCCTTGATTACGGACCTCTTCCGCGCTGAGGGCATACACGTGCTGATCAATGAGGGCCTGCGGTTCGAACAGCGCGGCGGTTCGTTTTGGCTCGCAGGTGTCGACGATACGATGGTGGGACTCGAAGATCTGCCGTTGGCTCTTGCGGGCTCTCGAGAAAGCGAGATGAAGTTATTGCTGGCACACAATCCAATTATTCTGCGCCGGGCCGCGCGAGCCGGGGTTGATTTGGTGCTCAGCGGTCATACCCACGGCGGCCAGGTCGCCTGGCGATCTGAGCGGAGTGTTTCCGGCCGGCCACGCCGGCGTATGCTTAAAGGCCTGGGACGCAGCGGCCACACCCAGATCTACGTGACGCGTGGCCTGGGAACGGTCGTCTTACCAATTCGATACGGTTGCCCTCCGGAAGTTTCCCTGATTGAACTACGAACCACTTGAACAGGTAGTAAATCGGCGACTGTGAATAGCTTTTCAAACTGCGCCGCCCAGCTATCTGCTATTCACGATTCCCTTTTACTAACCTGAATGTCCTCCCGAATCATCACCATCCCTAACCTGCTTACCATGTTTCGCATGGTATTGATTCCGATCTTTGTCTCGCTGCTTTTTTATCAAAAATTCCTGCTGGCACTCGCGGTCTTCGTTCTCGCGGGTGTGACAGATGGACTCGATGGCTTATTGGCCCGGCGCTTCTCTCAAGAATCACAACTGGGCACGGTCCTCGATCCCATCGCCGACAAGCTGATGCTGGTAACCTCTTTCATAGTGCTCTCCATGCGCGGCGTCTTTCCCACGCCGTTGCCGGCCCATTTGCCAGTGCCCTTCTGGGTCACCATCGCAGTGATCAGTCGCGATGTCTTTATCCTGGTCGGAGCGGCCGCTATTAATATCATGACGGGCTTTCGCGGGTTTCGTCCTTCCTTCCTGGGGAAGATAAGCACGACCGTGCAGATAGCGGCCATCGCCATCATCATCTTTGCCGCCAGCTTTCCTTATGGCACCGGCTATTACTTGCCAACCGTGTATGCCATAGTGGTCGGCCTGGCCGTCCTGTCCGGGGCCCATTACGTCTTCTTCGTCTCCCGATTGCTCAACGAGGAGCGCCGCCAACCCTAGTCCCCGGGTTGGCCTGGAACCCCCAGACCCCCGCATTTCAGCCTGCTTTCTATCACCGTTCGAACCACCCTACCAAGACACTATCAAAAGTTGACAAGGCCAGACTCAGGTATTATATTGGCGTGGCGTTCAACCTAATGCTGACGGGCCTTCGGAGCTTGTTGAGGGACTGATGCCAGCGGATGGGCGCGAAAAGTTGGGGCAGGGTCGCCTTCGACCCGGCCAATCAAATATTGGGAGACTATCAACAATGAGCAAGATCATAGGAATTGACCTCGGTACGACTAACTCGGTCGTGGCCGTGATGGAGGGCGGAGAGCCCACAGTTATTACCAACTCGGAGGGGGGACGAACCACCCCGTCGGTCGTGGCATTCACCAAAGACGGCAACCGGCTCGTCGGCCAGGTAGCCAAGCGCCAGGCCGTCACTAATCCCGAGAACACGGTTTATTCAATAAAGCGATTTATGGGACGCCGCTTCAGCGAGGTGTCCGAAGAGATCAAGCAGGTCCCATATAAAGTTCAGGGGACGGGCCCGGGCGGCGACGTGCGGGTCCTGGCTGGTGGCAAGGAATACAGCCCACCCGAGATCTCGGCCATGATTCTGCAGAAGATGAAGCAGTCGGCAGAAGACTACCTGGGCCAAAAGGTCGAAAAGGCGGTCATCACTGTCCCGGCGTACTTCAATGACTCACAGCGGCAAGCCACCAAGGACGCGGGCAAGATTGCCGGACTGGAAGTAATGCGTATCGTCAACGAGCCTACGGCGGCAGCGCTGGCCTATGGCCTGGACAAGAAGAAAGACGAGACGATTGCGGTATTCGATTTTGGCGGCGGCACCTTTGACATCTCTATTCTGGAAGTGGGCGAAGGTGTGGTCGAAGTAAAGTCAACCAATGGCGATACCCATCTCGGCGGCGATGACATCGACGAACGGTTGATGGAATGGATCACGGAGGAGTTCAAGCGCGACCAGGGCATTGACCTCTCGAACGACAAGATGGCTTTGCAGCGGCTGAAGGAAGCTGCCGAAAAAGCGAAGATTGAGTTATCCACTGCGATGGAAACAGAAATCAATCTTCCCTTCATTACAGCGGACCAGTCCGGGCCAAAGCACCTGGTAATGAAGCTTACCCGCGCCAAGTTCGAACAGTTGGTAGATCCGATCCTGGAACGCTTGAGAGGGCCGGTTGAAAAAGCGATTAAAGACTCAGGCGTTCCTGCGGGAAAAGTTGACGAGGTGGTGCTGGTCGGAGGCTCGACGCGAATTCCGAAAGTGCAGGAGATCGTCAAGGGTATCTTTGGCAAGGAACCAAACAAGAGCGTAAATCCGGACGAAGTGGTAGCCGTCGGCGCCGCTGTGCAGGCCGGCGTGCTCTCGGGCGAGAAGACGGACATCCTCTTGCTTGACGTCACACCGCTCAGCCTCGGCATCGAGACGCTTGGCGGGGTTGCTACTAAACTCATCGAACGGAACACGACCATTCCTACTCGCAAGTCGGAAGTTTTCTCGACCGCTTCGGATAACCAGACTTCGGTTGAGGTTCATGTGCTGCAGGGTGAGCGTCCAATGGCGGCCGACAATCGAACTCTGGGCAAGTTCCACCTGGTCGGCATTCCGCCGGCGCCGCGTGGCATGCCGCAGGTCGAGGTTACGTTCGACATCGACGCGAATGGCATCGTTAATGTCTCCGCCAAGGACATGGGTACAGGCCGGGAGCAGAAGATCACTATTACTGCTTCATCCGGACTTTCCAAGGACGAGATCGATCGCATGATGCGCGATGCTGAGTCTCACTCGGCGGAAGATGTGCAGAAACGCGAAGAGATCGAAGCGCGCAACCGCCTCGACACTCTGGTCTATCAAATGGAGAAGACCCTCAATGAGAATCGCGAGAAGGTTGGCGCGGTAGCCGGGGAAGTGGAAACGGCCATTGCCGATGCCAAGAAGGCAACGGAAGAGGGCGGGGTGCAAAGGATGACCGATGCCTTCAACGCTCTCCAGACCGTATCGCACAAGATGGCGGAGGCGCTTTACCAGACTGCGTCGTCCTCGGGCTCTACCGATGAAGCGGGACAAGCCTCGGCCGCTGGCGCCGCGTCCGGTCAGTCAGGGCAGGGCGGCGACGACAACGTCATCGATGCTGAATACGTTGACGTGGACGAGAACAAGTAATTTCCAATTGCCGATTTCTGATTGCCGATTGGTCCTTAGCCTGACTCGCTTTGTCTAACTTATCAAAGCGCCTGAGGTCAGAGGTCAATCGGCATTCGGCAATTGGCAATGTTCGTGATGGCCAAAGAAGACTATTACAAAACCCTCGGTGTTAAGCGGGACGCGAAGCCGGAAGAGATCAAGAAGGCTTATCGTCGTCTTGCGCGCAAGCATCACCCCGATGTTAACCCGGGTGATAAAGCATCCGAGGAGCGATTCAAGCAAACCACCGAAGCCTTCGACGTTTTGTCAGATCCTAAGAAGCGCTCGGTTTATGATCGCTTTGGGCAGTATTCAGATAATCTAGCCGACGCGGCGGCTCGCGGGGCCACGCCCGGCGCCGGGGCTGGTCCAGGATTTGGCACTGGCGGGTTTGATTTTCATGGCTTCGACTGGGGCGCTGCCAGTCCTTCCACCGGCGGCTCCAGTTTTAAGGACATCTTCGCCGATCTTTTCAGCGGGAGCGGCGGCAAAGCGGAACGTGAACCGCCGCGTCCGCAACCGCAGCGCGGCGCCGATATTGAGATGCCTCTGGCGCTGACCTTCGAAGAAGCAATTACAGGACTTACCACCAACATCACCGTCAATCGTTCCGAACAGTGCTCGCGATGTCATGGCGCCGGCGACACGGGCGGGTCGGTAGTGACCTGTACTACCTGCAAAGGGACAGGACAGGTTCAACGCGCCGGCGGCCGACTACGCTTCACGCAGGAGTGCCAGGACTGCCAGGGGACGGGACGACGACGCCCGCCCTGTTCGCTTTGCAAAGGCAAGGGCACTCTGCCGAAGACGGAGACGGTGAAGGTGCGAATTCCTGCCGGCGTTGATACCGGATCGCGTGTGCGCATTCCCGGCAAAGGCCATGGCGGGAGATTGGGCGCGCCCAACGGCGACTTGCACATCATCACCAACGTGGGCCAGCACAAATACTTTACGCGCAAGGGCGATAACATTTACGTGACCGTTCCGATAACCGTGCCCGAGGCGGCCCTGGGCGCAAAGATCGAAGTGCCTACCGTCGAAGGCAAAGCGCAGTTACGAGTTCCGCCGGGCACGCAGTCAGGGCAGAAATTCCGACTGCGGGAACGCGGCGCGCCATCCTTGCGAGATGCGTCGGCGCATGGGGATCAGTTCGTAGAGGTGCAGGTAATTTTGCCCAAGGTGATTTCGGAAGAAACTAAGGATTTGCTGCGACGCTACGGCCAGATGAATCCGGACAATCCGCGCGTCGCGATGGGACTCGAGTAATTGCCAATTTCCGATTGCCGATTGCCAATTTGCAAACGGTGAACCGGAAGCATGCTAATAACTTGGGAATAAGATAACCCGAATGGGAAACGAACTAAATCGGCAATTGGCAATTGGAAATCGGCAATGAAACGTAAGGCTCATACATTTACTATCAGCGCCGTCGCGGAGCAATTTGATATTCATCCGCAGACGCTGCGTTTGTATGAGCGCGAGGGGTTGCTCAAGCCGTCCCGTTCCGACGGCAATACGCGACTCTACACCGACACTGATCTGGAACGATTAGAAGTCATTCTTTCCCTGACCCGAGACTTGGGAGTTAACCTGGCCGGGGTCGAAATCATTCTTAATATGCGGGAAAAGATGGACGCCATGCAGCGCGAGTTTGAGCGTTTCTTCCAGTATTTGCAGGCCCACGCCGAAGAGTTTTCTCATTTCACCGAAGCGCCCCCACCAGAGGCAGGCGCACTGGTTGCCATCAATCGCACCACCGTGTTGCGGCGCCGTGCCGCCGCAACTGGCAGCAAAGGCCGAAGCTGAAGTGCGTTCCCTAACTTGTAGGGGCGGCACTCCGTGGCCGCCCCTCGTGGGATTCAATGAGGTGGGCGGAGACAACCAGGGGCGGCCACGGAGTGCCGCCCCTACAACTCCACTTTGCGATGGCGCTAAATCCTTGCGTTTGCGTTCCACCCGATGCTAGAGTTCGCCCTTCGGCAGGCGGCGTTCTAAAAAACATTCTCGCGAATTGGCCCATCTGGAAACAGGGTTGTGTATATCTTCCACTTCCAGTTGGAGCGAACTTTTAGTCCCTCCTTCGTTCGCTGCAAGTCTCCCTCGCCGTAGTGCTGCCGAAAGCCGCTTATTTTTGTTGAGACACGGGGATCCGTGACCCTTTCTATTCCATGAATCTTCCCTTAATGAGCACCAGGATTTTATTCCGTGCCTTTCTTCGATTTCTTAGTCTCGCGTTAGCCGTGGTCTTCATGGCGGCCTGGTCCGGCGATGTAGCGCATGCTCAGGACCTGGATAACGTCACCATCACAGGACGCATCGCCGATCAAAATGGAGCGTTGATCCCCGGCGCGACCGTAACCGCCGTACTGGTGAAGTCAGGCGCCAAACGCACCGCGGTGGCAAATGATGATGGTCGCTACCGGCTGATTCAGCTGGAGCCCGGCATATACAATCTGAAGGCTTCGTCCCCGGGCTTTGCTACGGAGGAAAAGACCAATCTCACAACGATCGCCGGGCAGAATGTACAACTCGATTTCACGCTGCGTCCCGCCGATATCACCGCTACCACGGTCGTGGTGAGTCAGGCGGACGCCCCTGCGGTTGACACGACCCGCACCGTAGTCGGCGGCACTGTGACTACGGAAGAAGTGGAATCGCTGCCGGTAAACACCCGCTCGGCCCTCGATTTGATTTTCACCCTCGGGGGAGTGACCGAGGAGCCTCTTTCGACCCGTGACCTGGCCGAAGACCGCAATGCGAATTCCCGCGGCACGCCTGAAGAAGCCGGCAACTTCGCCCTCGCCGGCGGCCCCGCCTATTCAAATAACATAACCATTGATGGGTTGGACAATAATGACGACCGCGGGGCGCGGGAACGCTTTCAGCCTTCGATCGAGGCCATCGAAGAAGTGCAGGTAATCACTAACCAGTTTTCCGCCGAGTACGGGCGGGCTTCAGGCGGGCGCATCAATGTCAGGACCAGGGGTGGCTCAAACAAGTACCGGGGACGCATCTTCGAGTTTTATCGCAACGACTTCTTTAATGCGAACACCTCTAATAACGTCGCGAAGGGCCTGCCGCTTCTGCCGTTCGAGGAACATAATCCTGGCTTTACCCTCAGCGGGCCTGTCAGGTTGCCGCTCTACGACGGCCGCAAGCGAACTTTTTTCTTTACTGCGTACGAGTACGACACGATTTTTGACTCGGCTACAATCGACACACTGGTCCCGGTCGAACGGAATCCTCTCTTTCCGATTCCGCCGCCGAGCACGTTGATTGGACGACGCCTCGAGGACACTTCCACCGGCGTTCGGGCGGCAGAGATTGCACCGTTTATTGAGACCGTAAATACACCGGTCAAGAATCACACCTTCACTACTCGCATCGATCATAAGTTCAGCGATCTGCACAATGGCTCACTGCTTTACCAGTTAGGGAGGCAAAACAACCTGCGCCAATTTGGCGGCGGCAATCGCCTGGCTGAAGCCCTGCTGGGCAGAACACGAAACACCGACGCTATTTCCTATTCCGACAATCTCGTCTTCTCGCCTACACTCGTCAATCAAACTCGCGTGCAGCTCTCTCGTCTCACGCCAGGTGTGACGGCCAGCGGGGGCCGGAAAGCCGTCGTCCTGATTACCTTGAACGATCCATTGCTCTCCACCGATCTGGAACAACGATCCGGCACGCTGGTAGCCGGCTCATCAACCTCGGGCGCCAGCGATCGTCGCGAGTCCAGGGTGCAGTTGCAGGATATTCTCTCCTGGGTGCGGGGCGCCCATGCCCTCAAATTCGGCGCCGATGTGCAGTTCATCCGTTCCACCTTCATAGATCTTTCGGATCTTTCCGGCACTTTCAGCTTCGCCAGCGCCGGCGATTTCCTGGCCAATGCGCCGAGCCGCTTTCGACAGAACTTCCAGGCGGAATCGACTCAGAAGAACACTTATACGGGGTTCTTTGCACAGGACGAATGGCGTCTGCTGCCAAACTTGATGGTGAGCTATGGAGTGCGTTATGAGAACGAAACGATCGTACGCGACACCAACAATTTCGCGCCCCGGTTGGCCGCCGCCTACGATCCGTTTAAGTCAGGCAAAACCGTGATCCGTGTGGGAGCCGGAGTTTTTTACAACCGCGCCCTGGTGCGCACCATCGACGATTTCACTCTCGGCCGGCAGCAGCTCTTTTTTGATACCAACACAATCATCGATCCGGCCACCGGGCAGATAGGAAGCGCCAGCTTTCACCGCACGTTCATCGCTAATAATTTGCATTTCCCCGAAGTGCTGACGGCAGACTCCTCGCTGGTGAAGCAGTTCGGCGTGCTCAACACAAACTTCTCCCGCCAGCTTGATCCGAGCCTACGCATTCCCGAAAGCTACCAGGCTAATGTAGGCTTTGAGCGCGAGCTGGGACACAAGTTTGTGTTCGAAGGAAATTACACCTGGAACCGGGGCATACATCTTTGGCGCGAGTTCAATGTCAACGCACCCCGATTGCCGCCGGGGTTCAAGAGCTTTACTGAGTTCCTGGCCACGCGCGATTTCCCAAACTTTCTCAGCAGCCCAACCGGAAGCCGCCCGATCTATGACGTATCGACCGCAGGCGACATCGTGCGTTTTGTATTGGCGCCGCCGGTGCCGTCAAATCCCAACGCCGTGGGTCAAATCGTTGAGTTCGGGATTCCTATTTCACTGATCAACCTCAACAGTTTTACCTCGACCACCGCCACGGAAGTCGCGCTGGCTGCACTGAATAGGCTGCGGCCTGATCCGACCCGCGCCGAAGTTGAGCAGTTAATTTCAGTCGGCAATAGCTTCTACCACGGACTCACGCTCGAGCTGCGGCGGCGGTTTAGTCGCAGCAAAAAAAGCGGCTTTGGCTTTTCTTTTCGTGCCGCCTACACACTGTCGCACCTCACTGACGACGGCATCGTAAATACCTCCGACGCGCTGATTCCTGGTGACTTTTTCCATGAGCGCTCACGCAGCTTGCTCGATCGCCGCCATCGTTTTGTTTTCTCCGGCACTTTCGACAGCCCCAGGATTCTGGGAAAGCTTCGCTTCTCGCCCATCCTGCGGCTGGCTTCCGGCGCGCCCTTCAATATTTCAATCGGCGGCGCTGATCGCAACCTGGATGACGTGGGAAACGATCGGCCTAACTTCACCGGCGACCTGAGCCTGCTTCAGTCGCGCAGCCCGGGCCAGCCCATCGATCCTGCAATACTTAGTTTCTTTAGTCTGCCGCCAATCGGACAGTCAGGTAACCTGCCGCGTAATGCCGGGTCCGGCCCCGGTCTTTTCCTCTTTGATCTGAATGTGACGCGTGAATTCCGCTTGAACGAGCGCATGCGCCTGCGGCCGGTAATTGAGTTCGACAACATACTCAACAAGACGGTATTCAGCTTCGGCACCGAATTCATAGACTTCAATGCCTTCGCGCCCACTGCCACTCCGGAGCAGCGCCAGGCATTTCTGGACTCATTTCTCGTTACCACCCGGACCCTGAGGCCACGTCAGATTCGCCTGGGAGTTCGCTTCGATTTTTAGCAGAAGCCCGACCGTCAGGGAGGGCTCGTAATCACACTGCAAGGAGAAATTAACGTGGCCAAGTGGACTTTCGAGCCAGGACATACCGCTGCTGAGTTTTGTGCCAGACACATGATGGTCACCTATGTCCGCGGGCATTTTAAGGACGTGCACGGTACGCTGAACTTTGATCTGAAAAACCCCGCCGACTCTTCGGTTGACGTAACAATTGATGCGCGCAAGCTTTGGACCGGCGAGCCAGCCCGCGACAATCACCTGCGCAGCGCAGATTTTCTTGACGTGGAAAACTTTCCTGAAATCCACTTCCACGGCGGCCAGGTTACGGTAGTCGGTGAGGTTGATTATCGCGCAACGGGTGAGTTAACCATTCGCGGCACTACTCGCAACGCCACCCTTGACGTTCACTATCTCGGGCAGTGGCAGACACCATGGTGGGAAGATGGCGTGGACAAAGGACCAAAGACCCGCGCCGGCTTCGTCGCCAAGACCTCAATCAATCGCCATGACTTCGGTGTTAGTTGGAATGATACGATGGACAAGGGCGGCATTGTGGTAAGTAACATCATCGACATAACGATTGACGCTGAGGCGATATACGAAGGCGAGTAGGTGCCCTATTCCTTGCGCCAGACAATGGAATAACGCCAGAAGAAATGTTTCTTTAACCGGGCTCCAGGTAGAATGTCGGCGCACATCTCTCGCACCTGACTGAAGGTGGTGTAGGTATCATGACGAGCATGTTCAGCAAAGGCGTCGCGTAACTCACGCGGGGGCAGCACGCGACCGTCATGAAGGACTCGCAGTCCCACGCTGAGCGGCACGGCCAAACTATTCCGGAGCGTATCCGATAATCCTTCAGGTTCGAACAGATCGAGGACCACCAGGACACCACCGGGCTGAAGTGCGTCTTTCATTCGCGAGAGCATTTCGGCCAGCGGCAGATGATGCAGGGTGGCAATGGCGGCGATACAGTCGAAGCCCTGGGAGGGAAAATTTCGGGGATTGATACTGACAACGCGAAACTCAATATTGGGGAACCTATCTGAACGCGACTGAGCGATGCGGATCATCTCGGGGGAAAGGTCTAAGGCCAACACCTGTTTCGCATATCCGGCCAATTGGCGCGAAAATGAGCCTGTGCCGCAACCGATTTCCAGCGCTTTCTGGCAGCCCGGAGGGACATTTCGCAGCAGGAAGTCGTGATAATGGTTGTTGTGATTCCAGCCACCCGTCTCAAGCAACGCAATCCGATCAAAATCTGTTTGAATGGCGGACATTTGATAGAAATCCTACCTCGATTCGTAAAGATCTGCACGGGTCTCCCGGGCCGTGCGAACTGATCTAACTTTGGCCCAAACACCTTGTGATAAACTCTGCCTCTTGCCAGAGCTTTTGAGACTCTGCGAGTTTGCTTGATGGCCCAAGAGAAGGACAAAGACGCAGTCGGCGAAATCGAAACAGCTTTACTCGACGCGGAGCTGTTTATTAAGTACCACGCCCCGGAGCGAGCCCTGAAGCGGCTGCGCACTGCGCTCGAGCACAGCCCGCGGTCCATCCGGTTGCGCGAGCGCATGCGAGAGATCGCTTCCGGACACAAACATGAGCAGGAGGCGGCGCGGCAATGTTTGGCCCTGGCCAGCCTGTACATCGAGCGCGACGATTTCGATACGGCCCAGGATCGACTGCTCGAAGCTAAACAGCTCGACAAACGCATCTCCATCGCCGGAGGCCTGGAGGCCATCCGCCGCGCCCGCCACCCCGAGCGCACTCAGGGAGATGTAGCGCAACCGACGGCCCAACAATCTTCAACTTCAGCGCGGACTGTAGTTCTGGCCGGCGATCTCGCGTCTATCACAATCTTCGACGCCATTCAGGCGATCGAGAATGCCAGACTGACAGGCGCACTGAACATTGCCACTAGCACCCTGACCGGCCGAGTCTTATTCAATGACGGCCAGATCGTCGGGGCCGAAGCCGGCAACCTGACAGCCCAGGAAGGGTTTCGCCAGCTAGTCGAGATTAACAGTGGGACGTTCGACTTCGAGAAGTCACCCGAGTCCTTCATGATGACCATTAATGCGGCCAGCAATACTAACTTGATTCTCGACAGTCTCAGGCAAATGGATGAAGAGAGTATGGAGGCCGAGGAAGCCTAGTTGCACCAACTCTTTAATCTACCAGCACACGCGTGTTCAAAGCTTCGCTCCGTTCCAATGCACTGAGCAAGCGCAAAAACTGGCCATAGTTCTTACCGCGCGCGTTCAATCTCACCCGCTCCAGTTCACTAACATCGCTGCGCAGCAAAAGATCGAGGAAGTCGTAATAGTCAGCAGTCGCGGTAAAGGGAAACTCCCGCGTATAGCTCGAGCTCTCGGAATCCTCCGCGCGAAAACCCGCCAGCATATCGAACAAGTTATCAGTTGTGAGGTGGCCGCCTTCGCGGGTCAGGCGAATGGGTATCCGCAGTTCGAAAAATCTTAGTCCATCCGTCGTCGTAACGCGTCTCAGCTCCTTCGTGCCTTCACCGTCGAAAGGTGATTCGGCATCCACGAGAATGCGCAACAGTCGCGGCTGGTCGTTCGTATCCAGGGTATCCAGCGCCAGTTGCACGCGATCGGCCAGGAACTTTTCAAACTGGGCCTCAATGGGATAATTGATGCGTCCCAGGCATCCCACGGCCTCGCCTTCACCCGCCATTTCCGTTGGCAAGGCGGCCGGGCAAGTCGCGCAAACAATGGTCTCCTGCTGAATGCGTTCAACTTCCCCATGCGCATCCTCCACCCAGCGAAGTTTTTCATCCGAAGGCACGGTGCTGTCACCCGTCGTCAAACGCGTATGCAGACTGGATAAACGCCCCCACTCGCGCAGGTGCCTTTCCGCATAGCAGGCGCGGAGAACACATGGGTACTGAACGGCGAATTCCAGCGACATTGGTTTCTGACCTGTGCAATGACTAGCATATGGGCACTGCTACGAGCAAGACAGCACGGGGTTACCCAAAGGACGATAATCACTGCCAGGACATAAGCTGGACTCAATTCTCGCGCATGCTATGCTAATCCGGTAGTTTCTGAAGCTCGGGAGTTAAACAAGAAGCATTTACACTCTTACGCCTGCGCCACAGAGCTTGAAAAGAGCACACAATTGAGTTCATCCGCACGCCCGCCTGGTCCCAAACGAAGTTTTCCCCTGGCGGGAATTCTCGCGTATCGCCGCGGGCCGCATATTTTCTTCGAGAACCTTGCCCGCCGTTACGGCGACATATCTTATTTCCGGTTCAGCGGGCTGGATGCTTTTATGATTAATCATCCCGATTACATAAAGGACGTTTTGGTCACGAATCATCAGCACTTCAAGAAGGGTCTGGCTTTGCAACGCGCCAAGCGCCTGTTGGGGGAAGGCCTGTTGACCAGCGAGGGCGAATTTCACCGCCGGCAAAGGCGCCTGGCGCAACCGGCTTTTCATCGTCAGAGGATCGCCTCCTACGGCGCCATCATGACGGACTATGCCGCGCGTACCAGTGCCCGCTGGCAGGATGGCGAAACGCTCGACATCTCAGAAGAGATGATGCGGTTGACGCTGGCAATCGTCGGCAAGACTCTCTTTGACGCAGACGTCGAATCAGAAGCAGAGGAAGTTGGCGAAGCCATGAACGTGGTCATGGGCCTCTTCGATACGCTGACGATTCCGTTTTTTGAGTTGCTGGAAAAACTACCCTTGCCGCAGATGCAACGATTCAAGAAAGCGCGAGCTCAACTTGATCGCATTATGTACCGGCTGATTGAAGAGCGCCGTCGCAGTGGGGCGGATCGTGGTGACCTGCTATCGATGCTGCTGCTGGCTGAAGATGAAGAAGGACAAAGCGGGGGGATGACTGATGCGCAGGTTCGTGACGAGGCTTTGACAATCTTTCTTGCCGGACACGAGACCACTGCGAACGCATTGACCTGGACATGGTATCTCCTATCTCAGCATCCTAACGTCGAAGCCAGGGTTCACGAAGAGCTTGAAAACGTGCTTGGTTCCCGCCCGCCCACCGTGGACGATTTTCCCCGGCTTCGTTACACGGAAATGGTTCTCGCTGAATCGATGCGGCTGTTTCCGCCCGCCTGGGCCATCGGGCGGCTCGCGATTGACGAGTGCACCCTTGCCGGGTACAGCGTGCCGAAGGGATCGCTGGTCTTGATGAGCCAGTACGTAATGCATCGGGACGCGCGTTTTTTTTCTGAGCCCGAACGATTCGATCCCGAGCGTTGGACGCCAACGGCACGCGAATCACGACCGCAGTTTTCCTATTTTCCATTTGGCGGTGGGCCGCGCCGTTGCATTGGCGAAGGCTTCGCCTGGCTGGAAGGCGTGCTGCTCGTCGCCACTCTGGCCCAGCAATGGCGGATGAGCCTGGTTCCTGGCCACGCCGTGGCATTGCGGCCTCTGATAACGCTGCGGCCCAAACACGGAATGCGTATGATCATGCACCGCAGGCACTAAGCGATCTCGGTCTCTAGCGCGTCCTGCCGGGAGCTCATGGTCTTGTGATAAGCTTTGCCATTCTAAGCCGCTCGCGCGAATAACCTTGCGAGCTAAACGCCGAGAATTGAAAGGTCACAACCCATGGCAATCAGCCAGGACTTGCTGGAAATCCTTGTCTGTCCCGCCGATAAAGCAAAAGTCGAGCTGAAGCCTGACGGCAGCGGCTTGAAGTGCGTCGAGTGCAAACGCGTCTATCCCATCCGCGACGACATTCCGGTGATGCTAATCGACGAAGCGACAATCGAGAATGAATAGCCTGCGCGAAACGCTTGAATCTTCACCGCGGATCCGCCAGCTCATGTTCGAGACTGCAGCGGGAGATCGACATGCCGGGCCGCAAGCGCTGGGGAGCCCGCGCTGGGATTGGCAGGACGTGCGCCGCGTGCTGGTAGTTCGTTTACGTTCCATCGGTGACACGGTACTGACTACGCCGGCACTCTTCGCGTTAAGGCGATTTCTACCACGCGCACGGATCGATATTCTGCTGGAGGATTGGGTGGCGCCGGTGCTGGATGGGTTTGAGCACGTTGACAGCGTTATCACTTTTCAACGTAACAGCACCCTGGCTCGGATGCGGGCTGCACGCAAAGTCCGCCAGATGGGCTACGACGTCGTCTATAACCTTCACGGCGGTACAACAGCAACACTGCTAACGCGCGCATCCGGCGCAAAGCATCGCGTGGGATTTGGTCATTACCAGTACAGTAGTCTGCACAACCATCTCGCGCCCTCTGCCGCGGAACTATGGGGCTCTCCCAAACTGCATTCAGTCGAACAGCAGCTGGCCTTGCTTGGCTGGACCGGAGTTCCAGTCACCGATCGGCCTCCCACCCGCCTCGCATTAACCACGCAGGCGGACGCAAGTGTTACGGAAAAGGTGCGCGGATCCGGGTTGGAGGGAACCCGTCCTTTCGCGGTGATCCACCCGGCTGCCTCATACAAAACCAAGCAATGGTCTGTGGATAAATTCGCACGCGTAACAGAGCAGTTGGCCGCTCGCGGACTGCCTTCAATCGCAATTGCGGCAGCAAATGAAGGTGAGATTCTGGCCCAACTCGAGAAACACTCGGCAGTCGCCGTTCTGAAGTTAACGAATCTAGCGTTGCCTGAAATCACGGCGTTGACTGCGCGAGCGCGATTATTTGTAGGTAACGACAGCGGCATTGCCCATATAGCCGCTGCTGCCGGGGCGCCCTCGGTGGTCATTTTCGGTTCATCGAACGTCACCCATTGGCGACCCTGGACCACTCAGGCAAATGAAATCGTGCGCGAAGAGCTCCCCTGTCAACCGTGTCATGGATATTTCTGCGCGGAGTTTGAAAAGCCCGAGTGCATAATGCGTGTGCCGGTAGAACGAGTTGTGGGCGCTATTGATCGCGTCTTGAGAGAAAGCGTCTAGACGAGGTGGCATGCCTTACCTGACCAGGCAAAGGGCGAACGAGATTACTCAGCGCATGGCCGATCGACGGATCGTCGTGCTGGGCGATGTAATGCTTGACGAGTTTGTCTGGGGCGACGTTACACGCATCTCGCCGGAAGCGCCGGTGCCGGTCGTAAATGTCCGACGCGAGTCCGTGCACCTGGGCGGGGCCGCCAACGTCTTAGCAAACCTGATTTCGCTAGGCGCGCGTGGCTCTGTCATTGGCGTGGTGGGAGATGATGCGGCCGGTGAGCGCATCCGGATCTCTTTGCGCGACAATGGGGCCAGGCAAACTGATGATCTGTTAATCGTCGATTTGAATCGCCCCACCACTACCAAGACGCGCATCATAGCCCACAATCAGATGGTGGTCCGCGCTGATCGCGAACACCCTGTGCCAGTGGACAATGCGATTGCCACCCGTATCGTCGAACTGATCAGAGAAGCGTTGAAAGACGCCGATGCCTTTGTGATTTCTGATTATGACAAGGGCGCCATAACACCGGGGATTCTCAAAAAAGTACTTCCCCTGGCGTATGAGCGCATGCCCGTGCTGATCGATCCAAAGCTTCGCAACTTCGATTCTTACCGTCCGGCTACTCTGGTGACTCCCAACCACCACGAAGCTCTGGGTCTAACTAATATCGAAGAAGACAGCGACGATGGTCTAACGCAGGCGGGACAGGCCATACGGCAACGACTAAGTTGCGATGCCGTGCTGATTACGCGAGGTGATCGCGGCATGATGTTACTGGAGGGTAAACAGAATCCTGTTTTCGTTGAAACAGCGGCGCGCGAAGTTTACGACGTGACCGGCGCCGGTGACACGGTTATCGCCACCCTCGCGGCTGCCCTGGCTGCGGGGGCTTCAATGACGGAGGCGGCCATCCTGGCAAATCACGCGGCAGGCATAGTAGTCGGCAAGCTGGGAACGGCAACCGCAACCGCAGACGAACTTCTCACTTCCATTGCGGAATAAGACTGAGTGGCGCGAGGTTCGAGGTCGGTGATGAAAACTGGGATAGAAGCCTGGCCGGAAGGTTCTGTTACTCAGCGCGCAGTACTTCCTGAATAGTATCCTTCAGGGCAGTGGCTGGCCCGGTCGCACCGAGTGCCTGCTGCGGGTCACGCCAGTTGTCGAGGATGGCCACCTGATGCACGCACTGCAGGGTGCAGGTCGGGGCGCACCACTTCTCCGTATTGTATTCCCGGAAAAAGTCTTCCATCGTGTAATCGGCCAGAGGAATTCCCGGATAACCGCGTTGCTGCGAGCACCAGTGTACCAGTCCCTCCTCGCAGATATAGAGGTAGCGGGCGCCGGCGCGGCAGCGCCAGTTGTAAGGCTTGCCTTCAGCGATGCTGTCCTGAAACCAGTTGAGGCGAGCGTGGTCCTTGTTGCCAAGTTTCTTGACCTGTTGAAAGATGTCTTTTTCCTTGTCAGAGAGCGGCTTCAACGTTCCATCGTTGTCGTGAATTACGCCGACTGTCGTTGAAAAACCCAGCTCGACGGCGCGACGCGCCACTGTTAGGGCATCATCCGGGTTCTGTATTCCCCCGCCGATAACGGAGTTAATGTTGACGTGGAATTCAGCGTACTCGGAAAGGAAGCGCAGCTTCTTATCCAAGACTCGCAGGCTCTTGCGTGAAACTGCATCCGGATCGACGTTATCGATACTGATCTGCAAGTACTCAAGGCCGACCTTATTAAGCCGCTTGATCCGATCCGGGGTGAAGTAATACCCATTCGAGATCAGCCCCGCCAGCATCCCATAAGAGCGTATGTGAGCAATGATTTCATCCAACTGCGGATGCATCATCGGTTCGCCGCCGGAGATCGTAATAACCGAAGTGCGCAGCTCAGCCAGCTTGTCCAGCCGCGCCTTCATCAGATCGAGCGGCACGGGTGACGAAGTGTGATCGTATTCGTTGCAATAGCCGCATGCCAGGTTACAGCGCCGCATGGGGATAATGTGGGCCAGGACCGGATGTTTGGACGACAACAGCCCGCGAGAGATAAAAGCCGCCTCGCGGAATTTACGCTTTAAGAACTTACTTTTCTTCATGTCCCGGTATCACTGAGGTCTTTGGCAGGCGGTCTGGTTGGACTCCGCCGCAGAACGCAGACATTGGATTAAGCGAAGGATATGCGAGGCGAGCACCCAAAGGCAAGAACGCAGCACCCTCAGAAATAACAAAGGGCTCCGCTAGTAGCCAGAGCCCTTCGCTCAAATACGCGTTAACTCTGATGCGTCTTAACCCTTAACCCTCTTAACGCTCGAATCCAATTTCAGCGTAAACTCATCCATGGAGATAGGCGCGTTCTTTTGCATGTTGGTCAGACGTACTGTGGTCGCATCGTCATTCTTCTCTACTATCTTTGTCTGAACGGGCATGCCTTCGCCGTCGACCCAGACCTCAGCATATTTGTAGCTCGCAGCGCCCTTGGGAACCACCTTTAAGTGCGTCGTTTGCACACCGCCCCAGAGAGTTTCTTCGCGGGCATCCTGAATCTGCTCGAATCTGGACTGCAACTGCGCGCTCGACATGTTCATGAGTTCCAGCGCCCCGCCCGCTTTATTACGATTCGACTCCGCACTGCCCTCGTAAACTATGTTCAGTCGGGGACGGTAAGCCTGGTATCGCCCTTTAGCAACGGTCAGAATCTCGTGCTGCGGCTTCTGCCACTCGATGCGCACAAAAGCGCTCCTTCCGGCTCCGGGAATGTACAGTATGGCTCCCTGATACTTATCGCTATAACGAAGCTGCGCGTTGTATTTCTCCATGTTGATGTTGGCGCGCAAGGACTTCATGTTTTTTTGATGACGCCGCATACGGCTCATCACCGAACTTACCAGACCCGCACTCTGCGCGTAACCACTGGAGGGGAAACTAATTGCCGACACGGCTAAAAGCGCCGCAAGGGCAAGGGGAACAAATTTCTTCATTATCGAACTCCTCTATAAAAAAGGGCTCCGACTCCGGAGTCCCCTGGGAAACCGTGCAATTATAAGGTATAGCTACCTGATGTCAACCTCATATACTGTCAGGCGACCCTGCGCATCCAGCTTGCGGCGCACTGCCGTAACTACTGCGTCAGAGCGACCCGTAATAGACCGCACTCGGCGCTCAATACTGCTACTATCTACTTCATTTCCAACAACATCGGGTGTCATAAGCAAAGTCGTAGCGACCGTGCTTTGATGCCGCTGGGAATGTCCAAGTTCGCCGGTTTCGAACCATGTCTTAGGGGTCAAAAAGATAAATACGAGGATTAGCACGCATAAAACGTCCCATTGCCACGTTGTCCGCTCATATGACCACAAAAACACGTTCTTAAGAATGCGCCAAATGTAGTTCATTTACGTTGGCCGCCTGTTCAATTCCTAGCAAGATGAGTGCCGCCCTCGCTGCGGTAATTGGCGAGGGGGACGTCACTTTCACATTTGCACTGTAACTGTGGGTTCTACAATCAGGCCGTCGCGCATCTGCACGATCCGCCGGCACATCGCTGCCGCCTCGGGGTTGTGCGTGATCATTATTATTGTCTGGTTAAACCGGTAATTGAGCTCCTGGAACATGTTGAGAACAATGGTGGAATTCTCTGAGTCAAGGTTCCCGGTTGGTTCGTCGGCCAGAATTATTGTCGGTCGCGTCACCACAGCTCGGGCCAGGGCCACTCTTTGTTGCTCACCGCCGGATAGCTCAAGCGGCTTATGATGCATTTTGTCTTCCAGCCGCAAGAGGCGAAGCACTTCCCGGCGTCTTTCCGGATCGTCAGCGCCGTTGCCGTGAATTCGCTCCGCCAGCAGCAAATTCCCTTCAGCAGTCAAAGTGGGAAAAAGATTGAAACGTTGAAAGACAAAACCAATCTTGCGCCGACGGATGTCGGTTCGCTTGGAATCTGACGCGGCGGTCATGTCCTCGCCTTCGATCACAATGCGTCCCCGCGTGGGCGTCAGCAGGCCTCCAATTAAATGCAGCAGAGTTGATTTGCCACATCCGGAAGGTCCCATAATGGCGACAAACTCACCTTCCTGAACGTCAAGCGACACTCCGCGCAACGCCGGCACGTCGACCTTGCCGATCTGATAAACCTTTTCGAGGTTCTCTGCTTTGAGGATCGTTCGCATCTAACACTGGTGACGTTGAGAAACAAAAAGCTTCCTCTTGTCACGTTTTGCCTGCGCCACCTATTCGTAGGCCAGCGCACTGACTGCATCCAAATTTGCGGCGCGTACGGCGGGGTACAGAGCCCCTATGACTCCACCCAACAATCCAATCGCGGCCGCTGTAACTGCCCACTTCAAGCCGAATTCAAAAACGAGACCATAGACCCGGTGGATGAGAAACCCTGCTACAACCGCAATAATGAGACCAGCCACCAGCCCCATCGTGCTTATCAGGAGCGCTTCTTTCTCGATTACGCCGACGATATAGCCGCGTGATGCGCCGAGGGCTTTGAGTATTCCAATTTCGCGAGTACGTTCAGTGATGGTGGTGTACATCGCCAGCATCACAACCAGCGCGCTCACTACTGCCGCTAGTCCGACCAGCACGCGTAGGAACAACCCCAGGTAAGGAATACTTTTCTCAACGCTGATAAAAACATCTCGCGTGAACTGAATCTTGTTGCCAGGAAGCTCAGAATTGATCCGGGCCGCGACCACCCCGGCGTCCACACCTTCCTTGCACTTCACCAGAATATAGGTGCACTTGCCCGGGGCTTCGAGCAATTCCTGCATCGCGCCAAAGCCGATCTTCACTCGGGCGCCCGATTCCGGTGAGTAAATCCCCACCACGCGGTATGGCTTGTTACCAAAAAGGTTCAATCCGCTTCCCGGTTGGAGGTTGCCGTTCCGCGCCTTCGTCACATCTACTACAACCTCATCAGGAGCGGCGGGTGGGCGACCTTCAACAAGTTGGATATCGTTCATCTTGGCGAAGGCCGGCCAGTCCACGCCTTCTATTTGCTCGAATCCAAATCCCCGGTTGCCCTGAAAAAAATAAAGAATGACGGGAACCGCGGCTTCGACGCCTTCGATGTTTTGCACTCTCTCGACATATTTGTCGCTGAGGTTGGCCGAAGAGCTCGTCAACTCGAGCGCTCCCGGTCGGGTAAAAATAATTTCGGCGCGCAGATTCGACGAGCGCCGCTGCAAATCGTTCGACATGCCCCGCGCCAGGCCGGTAAACAGCATCACCAGCGCCACGCCCAACGCCACGCCGGCGACGCTGATGAGCGACCGCAATGGTCGCTGTCGAATGTTGGCAGTTACAAGGTTGTTCATAAGGCAAAGCCATGTGTTCGCTGCCAGAGTTTAATATAACCGGCAACGAACATCTAGCGCTTGAACCAATTACGATTATTTATCCGTGGGAGGCTTTGCCTTATCTAGATCGTACTCTGGCAACTGCCACTTGTTTTCCAGCAGGAAGGTCTCAGCAGGGTATTCATGATTCAGCACAGCCGCTTCAGGTTCCTGGTAAGTCAGGCTTAGCTTGTAATGATCCTGCGGGCGGGTCATCTCCACAACTGAAGGCAACTGCAGACTTGCGCCTTCACCAAAATTCTTCAAAGCCCCGTAGGAGACGTCAGTAATTAGCACCCCATTGTTATCGAACGCTTGCAAGCGCGCCAGGCGGATTCCTGCCACGCGATCGAACCAGAAACGGCGCATAAGTCTAGCGCCGCCATCGCCGACCTCCAGTTCATCAAGAAAATAATAGCCCCGCATTACTCTCTTGTTGCTCGACTTCTGACGGGGATCTTTCTCTTCCTGATAGAACTCGGTCCGTGAGTAGATCGTTCCGGCTCGCGGTTCTATCGGCAAAATCATAAGGGCATCAGTCAAATGCTGTGGCCGCAGATTGGATAGCGCACTTACTGTTTCTTCTTCGGTCCGGGCGCGTTTCTTATCGCTATTACTCTGGCTGTTTGGTTGAGTCTCCACCGCGAGCTTTTTATAAGTTGCATTATTCGTGCCGATTACGAAGCGGCGATACTTTTGATTGCCTTGCAAAACAGCAACTCGAAAGTGCTCGCCGTCAGAAGTCATGCGCGCGATGTCAGTCGCGATAAACGGAGCTTGAATGATTAGGAAGACTTTCCCGGGACGTTGCAGTACCACTGTGCCGTCCGCCGCCCGATATTTTTCGGCAATACCTGAGGTGGCAAACGAGGTGTCCTGGAACTCGATGTCCACCTTGCCTCGTAGTGATCGCACTCCGGCCACGCGGTTTATTTCAGCGATCAGTTGGTTTGTATTAGCTTCTGCCAGGGGACTTAACAGGGCGGGTACGGTGATTTCTTTTCGCGTGAATCGGTCTAGTATGAAACAACCGCTCGAGGCCAGCAGGCCCAGAAACAGAAGAAATGTCTGGGCGATCCTGAATGATGAATTTGTTCGTGCGGTGAAGAATTTAAGCATCAAAAAAGGTTAAAACCGGGCAGCTGGAAACATGCATTGTTGGTTCCTCTAACAGGCGTTCAAGCTAGCAAACAGGTTTGCAGATGTCAACGCAGCGGATTTTCTCGCGCATTGGTGATTACAGAGGTGGACCGGTTACGAACCTTAATCATGACCGGAGGCACACATTCACCCTGCGCCTGTCAGGTAGGTGTTACCGGAATTCTCGTTACTTCCATGCGGACCGAGGTGCGCCGGGCAGTCTATCTTCTAGACATACTAACAACCAGCGTGCTCGCACCCGCACCCGATCTCCGTCACGTGCGACTTCTCCGCCTCTTTGCAGTATTCGCTACAGTACTTGCTCCCTTTTTCCGGGAGGCAACCGCAGGCCGGGTGCGCACATGTATTTTCGCCCTGTTCTTCTGCCATGTTTGTACCTCTTTCGAATGAACCGGGGGAGTTAGTTGTTTGGTCTTGTAAGTGATGCTAGGCCTCCTCACAAAACCGGTCAAGCCGCCGCGTTTCAAGTTTGGACACAGGACCGCTAAGGCGCAGACCGAACAACAATTCGTCGCTGCCTGTTTCCCATTGTCACTACCAGGGGATGGTTGAGCTGTATGGGATGCTCTTCGCCGTCGATGGCGATCACGAAATTTGACGGCGCGGACATCGACGCAGGAACAGCCTGGCTATCCGTACTCTCGAGTTGGCCCGTCTCGTCAGGTTTCGCCATCTCGCTCGTCCTGGTTAATAGATTCGTGGCCACGATACGCCAGGTTGCCGGCGTGCACCGGAGTCGCAGTCCCGGGGTGTCTGTCTCGGCTGATTCCCCAGGCGCGAGAGCATCCAGCTTAAACAGGCCTTCACCACAACGAACGCCGTCAGCGGCGTAGAAGGTGGCCCAGCCGGAGACATACGTATAGTAGGCGCTGCCGACATTTCTAATCACCAACCGGACGTTTGTAACAGGAGAATCCATCGCCCCGTTAAGCATGGTAGTAAGCAACCGTCCTTCGAGCGCAGTTGTTCCCCGCGCGTCAAAGGCCGCGGTCGGTTCCGTCAAGGCCGCTCGTCGTTCATTCGAATCGGAGGATGCCGATTGCTGGGCGAAGCTCGCGGCAAAGAACAGGGTAATCATGATACCGGCACTGATGAGCTTGAGATTCACGGTTGACTCCTTTTGAGGGAAACAGGACAGACTATGAAATCTGTCGTGTCTGACAGCGAATGTTGAAGTACTTAGGTTGCCTGCCTTAAAGCATCAGGATTCTAATGCCACGGGTCTTTCAAATCAATTTATCGTTATCGGCAAGACGGCAGCACCGCGCGGCATCAGATAACCAATAGTGCCCGGAGGAACATCAGCCAGCGCTTCCTTCAGAGTGCGTGCCGGAATCATCCTCATTCGCTGCACGTCGGCGTCCGCCACCTTTGAGATTATACGAACACGAAATTGTTCGGTCTTGGTAAGCAGTGCCCAGGCAGTTTGTCCGTTAACTTCATAGGTCTCGCACAAACGTTGCTCCAGGGCTCGAGAATCGGGACACTCAAACCACTTCAGGAAATCTGCACGGCCTAAACCATCAGCGCATTCGGCCAACAACACTATTAACCCGCCGGCGATACACGCGTGAGCGGCCATGTCGAGCGCTTTGTGCGCCTGAATCAAATTGATATCGTAAGGCGAGCCCCCACAGCTCACCACGACCACGGCTCGCTTTTGCTCAATCTTTTGCGAGTGCCACCTGGCGTACTCCTCGCAGGCCCGACGATGCGCCGCGCGCCAGTTTCCCGCAAAGACTCTCCGCGCCCTTCCGCGTTCATCCACAACCGTATTGATGAGAAACGAAGGGGCAATCAATTCCGTCACTCGCTCACATTCCTCGTGAACTGGATTCCCTTCGAGCTGGCCAGCGGCCACTCCTGCACGTCTGCCACCACTAGCAAAATCGAGGGCCAACATGTGCGTGGCCTCGATCGTCTGCGCCGAGGCAAGTCCGGGACAGACCGACTTTCGACCGCCGGTGAACCCGGCAAAGTAATGAAAACCAACCGCCCCGGTGAGGATTACATGCGAATGATCTTTGAGCGCCCGATTGACTTCGATAGGGGTACCACGCTCGGTTTCCCCCAATCTAACAAGTTGCGACTGGTCAGACGCGTTATGCTGGATTGTCCGAATTCTCTGCGCGATGAATGGCGTCAGCAGTTCCCGTTTCTCATCATCGGTCGGTGTTCGATGGATTCCAGTGGCGAAAATAATGGCCAGGTCACTTGGGCTAACGCCCGCTTGAATGAGCCGGCGTACCAAAAGGTTAACAACTTGTGCACTAGCCGTGGCCCGCGTTGCGTCCGAGACAACGATTAAGACAGAGTCACCGGCAGCCACGATGTCTTCCAGGACTGGCGACTCAATAGGATTCTCGAAGGCATCGCCGATCTCCGAATCCGACAAGGGACCTGTGGGCCACTCGCCAGGGACTAAAAGTTCGAACCGGGCTTCGTCGTACTCAAAGGCAATCGAGTTCGCACCGTATCCTAATTCGATGGTGGTCATCCTGTCTTCACCTAATCCAGCAAGCCCAATCATGTCAACGAACGAAACAGCGCCGAGAGTTTCTGCTCGTCCAACCTTCCTTCCGTGCGAACCCCGGTGCAGATATCGATGGCGAAGGGAGCCACCTGATTAACTACCGCGCGCGCGTTCTCGGGCTTGATGCCGCCGGCAATAAAGATGGGAATGCTAATGCTTTCGCGGATCCTGAGGCTGAGACTCCAGTCATGTGTGCGCCCAGTACCGCCGAACTCTTTGATCGGCAGAGATTGATTTCCAGAGTCCAGTAGAATCGCTTCTACGTGAGGGGCGACGCTCATTGCCTCCTTTACGGACTCTTCACCGGTGACGTGAATGACCTGAACGAGCGAGATACCGGGCAGGGCCATGCGGAGCTCACGATAGGCTTCCATTTCCAGGCGATCGCATATCTGTATCGTGTTTGTTCGGCAATATCTTTGCTGCTCAATGATACCGGCGGCGTTCTGCTTGCAGGTCAACAGGAAGGTAGAAATCCCGGGCGGTACCGCAACGGCAATCTCACGAATCAACTCTTTTGCAATTACTCCAGGTCCGCTGGGCATGTCGGAAACCAGTCCGATTGCCGAGGCGCCGGACCTGATGGCCAGCCAGGCCTCTTCCACACTCATGTTGCAGCAGATTTTTACTCGCGGAATCCGGGTTGGATGCATTGTTACTCGTGATCAAAGGCCAAACTCTACCAGGGAACGCTCGATGACATTTAGAGATGCGAAGTCAGTCTCTCCCGCGATGCGAGCGCCTGCAAGCCAGCGGCGCAGGCGTTTAGCCTCGTCCAGGTTTGAGATCTGGCAGTTACCTTTTAGCGCTAACGTTACCAGGCAGTCGGGTGCGCCGTGTGTGACTAGAGCCGCCTGCAAGGCAGCCTGCTCGCGTTTGTCCAACGTTACTACAATGTTGATTTCCATCGTTGGCAGGGCCTGTGAACCGGTTAACGAACGAGTGCAGGGTTAGCAAGTGGTACCGGACCTGTTTTCTATTCCCTAGCCGAACGAAAACATGCAGTGCCCGCGTGACAGAAATGAAATGTCTCGTCTTCGAAGTCCGGGGTTTCCATTTGAATCGTCAAATGATCTACGCCGAAGCGGTCATGAAGCTTAGTCCGCAATTCCTTCAACAAATCCGGCTGCGAGATCGAGTCCGCATGAATTACGTGAGCGCTCAAAGCATCGCGGCCCGAGGTGATGGTCCAGAGATGCAGGTCGTGTACATCATCAACCCCAGCAGTCTCCAATATCGCGTCTTCAACCGCCGCCAGGTTGATGTGCGCCGGCGTGCCTTCCAGAAGAACGTTGGTCGACTCGCGGACCAGGTGCCACGAACTCCAAACAATGAGTAAGGCTATGACACCACTAAACAGTGGATCCGCTGCGTACCAACCGAAGATAGACATCAGGGCGCCGGCAATAATCGCGCCCACTGAGCCTAGCGCGTCACCGATAACGTGCAACCATGCGCCCCGCACGTTCAAGTCTTCGTCGTGATCGCGATGCAGGAGCCAGGCGCATATCACGTTTATCATCAGCCCCCCGGCCGCCACCACCATCATTGCCGTGCTGCGTACCAGCGGGGGGTTGGCCCAACGTTGGTATGCCTCATAGAGAATCAGAAGGGAAACCAGAATGAGAGCTACGCCGTTGATAAGCGCAGCTAGAATTTCCAGACGATAGTAGCCAAAGGTCTTGTTCGGCGTAGCTGGCCGTGCCCCAAACCAAACGGCCATCAGGGCCAAAGTAAGCGCCGCCGCATCCGCAAACATGTGTCCGGCATCAGCCAATAACGCGAGCGAACCGGTCCACCATCCCCCGATGGTCTCGGCAACCATGTAAAGGGATGTTAGAAGCAAGACAATGCTTAGACGCCGCCGGCTGTCCGCTGCCCGTCCATGCCGATGGACCCTGGCTGGTTCTGATTGATCGATGGAGCTTGCCTGGACCATTCTCTAAATGTGTTCGAGTGCCTGTTTGACATCGGCAATGATGTCTTCCGCCGCTTCAATACCAACAGCTATGCGAATCGTGGCCGCCGAGACGCCTGCCGCACGCAATTGCTCCTGGGAAAAACCATAGTGCGAGGAGTAGAGCGGATAACTAACCAGAGATTCCACCCCTCCGAGCGAGGGAGCGCAACGAATCAGCCGAAGCGAGTCGAAGAAGCGTTCCGCCTCGCGCTCACCACCCACTAGATCAATGGCAACGATCGCGCCGAAGGCCTTCATTTGACGGCTTGCGAGTTGGTGACCGGGATCATCTTTGAGACCCGGATAGTAAACGCGCGCAACTCTGTCGTGATGGTTTAATGCTTCCGCTAATCGCAGACTGTTTTCGCATGCGGCGCGTACTCGCACATCCAGCGTTTTAATTCCCCTCGCCAGCAGGTAAGCAGCAGCCGGGTCAAGAGTTGAACCAAGGCGGAGATTTATCCGGCGGACCCTTTGAATGTAATCATGACTCCCGGCCACTGCGCCGGCGGTCAGATCAGAATGCCCCCCCAAATATTTTGTCGCGCTGTGAACGACTGCGTCTATTCCGCTCTTCAGGGGTTGCTGAAGTATCGGAGTAGCAAACGTGTTATCGATGATTGAAAAGATGTTGGCTTCTCGAGCGGCTCGGGCGGCTTTCTCTAAATCTACCAGCCGGTTGATGGGATTTGTCGGGGTCTCAAACCAGAAGGCCCGGGCCTGCTCCCCAGCAAAAGAACGCAAACTCTCAACTTCATCGAGGTGAATAAAACGTGCGCCTATGGAGAAACGGCCAAACACCTCTGTCAGTATCCTGGTGGTTCCACCATAGATTGAATCGCAAGCGATGATCTCGTTGCCGGCCTCGCAAACGGCGGCTAAGGCAGCGAAGGTGGCGGCAGATCCTGAAGAAGTAACGACGCAATCTTCGGCGCCCTCGAGCTCTGCGATTTTTCGTTCAACTTCAGCGACGGTGGGATTGGCATAGCGTGAATAGAAATACTCCCCCGGCAGCTCACCTAGAGCATAACAACGCATTTCCGCAAAGCTCTTGAAGCTGTAAGTGGAGGAGTGAAAGACCGGCGAGACTATGGCGCCAAATGGCTGTTCTTCTGGACGTTCGCCGCCGTGTACCGCGACGGTGGAGGGCGACAGGGGAAAGTCCCTCTTAGGATCGTCGATACTCATTAACGAATCTCCCGTGGTCAGACCAACTGTTCACCAGCTGAGCTTAGTCTTTAAGTAGCTTCAACTCTTACTGACTATTTCACCAAAGCGTGATTCTACACACTTTGTCGCGAATTCAGAATTCTCGCGGAGAATGCTCTGCACCCCCTGGTCGCTTGTTTCTTGTTGGCGTTAACAAGAGCACAAAAACACTAAGGCGACTCCCCGCGGAGCCGCCTTAGTAGATTGGCGAAAGGTGGTTGCGAACTCGACTGTCCTAGAGCGCCGCAACCTGATTTACAGCGTTGAAGTCGCGATAAAGTTCATTGAAATCGCGCATCGCTCTTTCCAGGACATTGGGCAACTTCTCCAGATCCGAGGGGTTAACCACAAGATTGACGTTGGTAAGGAAGGCCGTGTGCATGTCGAGTGTGCGGACTGAGGGAGAAAAATAGACGAAAAAGAGCCTGCGGCGATCCGCTGGCCGAAGGGTATTCACTTCCCTCGTGACGAACGCTGCGCCCTGCTCAACTGGATCAAATTGAGGATCCAGAATCACAATGTCCATATGCTCTTCGCGCATGCTCTCAACCGCCTGAGTAGTGTCGTCAGCCACGAAAACCTCGTAGCCGTTCTCATCCAGGAGACGCGCGATTTTTTCGCGATAGCTGGGAATTGAGCACACCAACACTCGCCGGCGTTCGCTTCTTCGCCGGACTTTCTTTTCAGTGACGCCGCTTCGATGTAGCAGCTCAACTAAAAGTCTGGCTGCATCTTCAACACTAGCCAGCGAAGGTTCACCGGACGCGTGCTTACCTGAAAGTGCGCCGTCTGGTTCGATTCTAAAAGGCGGTGCGGGAATTGCGCGCTCAAACCTCGCTCTTTCGGTTGCCGGAGACTTCCCCAGACCCATTCCACTCTGATCGGGTAAAGCCTCGGATGACTTCGCGTCGATGGTCTTTTGGCACTTCGGGCAACGGACGGTGAAGGTGCCCAAGGGTGCCTTCGCGTCGTCCAGTTGTAAACGTGCGGAACAATTGGGGCAAACAATAGTCATAGTGTCACTAGTGATTGATAGACTTAGCAGCCGTTTGGGCCCGCTCTCAGGCCCTGATGCATCAATCGATCATGCTCAACAGCGAACCGGAATCAACAAACGCCGGCGCGGGAATACCCTCGGTCTTGGATCGTATAAAGTCCTCTGAAGACGAAAGACCCTTGAGTGAAAGCAATAGGTTATTTTGATTTGTGGCGAACCCAAGCCCGTCTTCTACTGTGATGACCTTGCGCTCGATCATCTCTCTGATCACCGTGTCAAAATCCTGCATGCCATCTAATTGGCCGTCGCGCATGGCATCCAACAACGACTTGCCTTCCTGCTCACCACTCTCGATGTATTCACGTGTTCGCGGCGTCGATCTCATGATCTCGACGGCGGCGATACGCCCGCGTAGGTCTGCCCGAGGAATTAACCTCTGCGAAATAATGTAGCGGAAAGTCTGCGCCAGCCGAGTACGAATAACTTGCTCTTCGTTCTTCGGATAGAGTCCGATGATGCGATCGATTGTTTTTGAAGAATCGATGGTGTGCAACGTCGAGAGCACGAGGTGACCGGTTTCCGCAGCTTCAAGTGCAATCTCCGTGGTCTCAAAATCCCGCATTTCACCGATCAGGATAACCTTCGGTGCCTGCCGTAGGGCAGCCCGCAATGCTGAAGGAAAGTCTCTAGTATCATGTCCGACCTCGCGCTGATTGATTGTTGAGTTCTTGTGGGCGTGCAAGTACTCGATCGGATCTTCAATTGCTACAATATGGTATTGCTTCGTCTCGTTGATAATGTCAATGAGCGCGGCTAGCGTTGAACTCTTACCAGAGCCTGTTGGTCCGGTAAGCAAGACTATGCCATTGCGTAGTTCAGCTATTTCGGCAAGCTGCGGCGGCAGGCTGAGCGAAGACAGGGTCGGGATGTCGGTGGGAATAACGCGCATCACAATGGAGTAAACGCCTCGTTGCTGAAAAATATTGACGCGGAACCTGGCCCGAGACGGCAATGAATAGCTAAGGTCGGCGGTACCCGTTTCCACCAAGCGCTGTGCTGCTTCGGGATTACCCTGCAAAAGGGCCATGGCAATCACTTCAGTTTGATAAGGGGTTAGTTTTTGCACCCCGAGCGGCTGCACCGGCGTCAACTTGCCGTTGATTTCGACCTGAGGCAATTGCCCCACGGAGAAATTCAAATCGCTGATCTTATCAGAGACCAGCAACATTCGTTCGATAACGGGGGGTAGGTCGAAAAAACTCACGTTGAAAAATGCTCCGCTGTAGGATTAATTCCAGGAAAGATTTAAAAGGCGAGATAACTGAGAGGCCTAAGCCAAATTGGTAGGGCATATCGTGCGCTACCAAGTAAGGCAATGGATTCTCCCGTATTACCGAAGAAAACGCAAGCAAAATCTGTTGAACACTAGGATGTTAGGGTGTAAGAAGCCGCTACAGTTAGGAATGTCTTGGTATTGGCCTCGATCCTATCCGGGGATGTCAGCAGCGCGCTAATCAACGCGATGCAGTCGGCCCCCGCCCTAAATACGTCGTGTGACTGTTCCAGGGTGATGCCACCAATGGCCACCAGAGGAAGGTGGCTGACCATTCGACGGACTTCGCGAAGTCCCTCCAATCCCAGAATAGGATCTGGGTCTTGTTTGGTGTGGGTCCAGAAGATTGGCCCGACCGCAAGGTAGTCAATTGGTAATGCCAGACCCTCCTTAGCCTGTTCTCGGTTGTGGGTAGAAAGACCGATAATGGCGTCAGGACCTAGTATTTGCCGTGCCACTACAGGGGATAGATCTTGCTGACCAAGGTGAACCCCATCAGCCTGGAGAGCCAATGCGATGTCGACGCGGTCGTTGATGATGACTCTCACGCCATGGGCTTGCGCGACCCGCACAGCGGTCTCCGCATCCTCATAAAATCCGGCGGATGGTCGATGCTTCTCCCGTATCTGAATCAGCCTGGCACCGCCTTGTATCAATTTTTCCACCTGCTCGGCATGAGAGAGAGCACAAAGCTGCGTGTCGGTGATCGCGTATAATCCTGGCGGCTGAAAGGACTTACCCTTTAACATAATGATCGTAATCAAGCTTCGCGAGGGCGATATAACGCAAGATACTGAGAAACCTCACGGAGAAAGTCCAGAGGGCTCTGAGTATTACTATGACGACTCAACAGGATACGAGCTTTACGAACCAACCACATCACTCGAGGAGGACGAACCGGAGGGTGAGGAAGCTAGTACCTATGGAGCGGAGCGCTATCGGGCGCGTGATATTAATCTTCACTCCGGCTGTTTCTAGCTGTCTTTTTTCTTGGGTCGTTCATTGGAGCGTAGAACGCGCTTACGTAAACGAATGTTTTTCGGGGTTACTTCGACCAACTCGTCATCGGCAATGAACTCCAGCGCTTGCTCCAAAGAGAGCTCCTTCACAGGCACAAGCCGCATCGCTTCATCCGCGCTCGCAGCGCGCATGTTGGTCAGCTTCTTCTCCTTAATAGCATTAACATCAAGGTCAACGGAACGGGCATTTTCACCGGTGATCATTCCTTCATAGACCTTTATGCCGGGTCTTACGAAAAGTGATCCGCGCTCTTGCAGGTTATAGAGTGCGTAGGTGGTGGTCTCGCCCATCCGATCAGCCACCAAAGAGCCCGTTGAACGGCCGCGCATTACGCCTTGCCACTCACCCCAACGCAGGAAAATTGTGTTTAGAAGACCGGTGCCCTTCGTTTCCGTGAGAAACTCATTGCGAAACCCGATTAGCCCGCGCGACGGCGTCTCGAATTCCAGCCTCACCCTCCCCGTCCCATGATTTACCATCTTAATCATCTGGCCTTTGCGGCGTCCCAATGCCTCGGTAACAACCCCAATAAACTCGTCTGGACAATCGACAACCACTTGCTCAATGGGCTCTAGTAGTGAACCATCAACCTTACGCGTTATCACCTCAGGTTTTGAGACCTGCATTTCATAACCCTCGCGTCGCATCATCTCGATAAGAATGGCGAGTTGCAGTTCACCGCGACCTGAGACTTTGAACTGATCCGGCGAATCGGTGGACTCAACTCTAATCGCTACGTTTCCGAGCGTCTCTTTATCAAGGCGTTCCTTAAGCTGCCGCGAAGTAACAAAGCGCCCTTCCTTCCCAGCAAAGGGCGAGTTATTAACGCCGAAGATCATTGAAATCGTTGGCTCGTCAACCGCGATCACCGGGAGCGGTTGGGGATTCTCGGCGCTGGTTATCGTTTCGCCAATCTGTATATCTTCCATCCCTGCGAGCGCAACAATCTCTCCAAAACTTGCCCGATCCACTGATTCGCGTTTGAGTCCTTCAAAGGCGTAGAGTTGCGAAACACGAGTCTTTTGCACAGTGCCATCGCGCTTCGCAATTGCAACCTGGTCGCCCAAGGCGATCTCTCCTGAATAGATCCGGCCTATTGCCAGACGCCCGACGTAATCGCTGTAGTCGAGGTTGGCCACCAAAAGTTGCAGGCTGTCTTCGCGACCCTGTTGCGGTGCTGGGATGGTGGTCACAATCTGGTCGAAGAGGGGCCGCAGGTTCTGCGAGTCGTCGTCCACCTTACACTTGGCAATTCCCTCCCGTGAGATTGCAAATAGAATGGGAAATTCTATCTGCTCGTCTGTGGCGTCAAGATCGAGAAACAACTCGTAGATTTCGTTAACGACCTCGTCAGGGCGAGCGTCATGGCGATCTATTTTGTTTACTACCGCGATAGTAGGTAAACGCGCCTCTAATGCCTTGCGCAACACAAAACGGGTCTGGGGCAGGCATCCTTCGGCCGCGTCCACCAGCAACATCACGCCATCGACCATCTGGAGGACCCGTTCCACTTCTCCTCCAAAATCCGCATGTCCCGGTGTATCTACGATGTTTATCTTCACGTCGCGGTAGTGCACGGACGTGTTCTTAGCCATGATCGTGATACCACGCTCCCGTTCCAGATCCATTGAATCCATTATGCGATCGCGAACCTGTTCATTTTCCCGGAACGTACCAGATTGGCGCAGCATGGCATCCACCAGGGTGGTTTTTCCGTGATCCACGTGCGCGATAATCGCAATATTGCGTATGTCTTTTCTTTCCTGAGTCATCTTGGTTCCTATAGTCAGCGCAACCCGCTTTTCTTTTATGGCGTTGAAACTAGCAATCTTACCATTTATGGCTCCAGAACTCTCTTAACGAGCGATAAGGGAAGACAGATTCGTCCCTTGCGGTGAGCAGGTGTTAGTTCATGATGTGAACGAGAGGAGGGTAAAAGCTTTTCGCTATTTGAATGCGCCTGTTTGTCGCAGAGCTTCATAGAGCACGATCCCCACGGAGGTTGCGAGGTTCAGGCTCCTAACATTTGGGTTGAGCATGGGGATTGTGAGACAACGATTCCAATTACTCCTTAGCAAGTCTTCAGGTAGTCCCCGTGTTTCACGCCCGAAGACTAAACAATCGTTTTCTTCAAAGTGCCACTCCCAGTAGTGACGCTGAGCTTTGGTAGTGAGGTAAATGAACTTCGCGCTAGGCAGCGCCAGGTATAGCGAGTCAAGATCGGGATGGCGCTCAAGAGCAACTTCGGGCCAATAGTCCAGGCCGGCACGCCGCACCGCGCGGTCATCAAGACGAAACCCAGTCGCCCCCACTATATGTAGAGGTACCCGCGTGGCTGCGCACAAACGTGCAATATTGCCTGTGTTGGGTGGGATCTCTGGCTCGACCAATGCTATTCGAATCATAAAGCTCAATGACGAACGACGGACAGAGAGCGGGCTATCTTTTATAATCGTCCTCGAGCCGCTCTATATCGTCCTCGCCCAGGTAGTCGCCAAGCTGTACCTCTATCAGGGTGAGCGGGTAGCTGCCGCTGTTGCCGAGCCGGTGGTTAGTTTCAGCTGGGATAAAGATATGATTGCCCTGCTCAAGTTGTGATTCGCGATCCCCACAAACCACATCAGCGATTCCTTGAACCACCACCCAGTGTTCGCTGCGGCGCGAGTGTCGCTGCAAGCTGAGCCGTGCACCTGGCTTAACTTCCAGACGCTTTACCTTGAATCCCGGGCGTTCCTCCAGGACCTCGAAGCTTCCCCAGGGTCTCTCGTCGGTTTCTCGCAAGTCAGGCCTCCAATTCAATGCTCGTAATCAGGTGCGCGGAAGCATAACGAAGTAGTGATAGGTAGCGCAAACAAAAGAATAGGAACGGCGTGTTTCACTTGAAAACATTCGCCGTTCCTTTATATGGCCACTAAGGCCTCAGATTTGTGTGTGCGCCAGTGGAAGGTTGTGGTTGTATCCTGGGTGAACGAGCTATCTCTTCTTGGCTGACTTCTTGGCGCCCTTTTTGGCGGCCTTCTTGCCACCCTTTTTGGCGGCCTTCTTTTTAGTTGCCATAGTGTCGGTGCTCCTTTTCGGTTTAGTGGTTATGACCACAAGATACTGTGTCGAGGTACTTCTTGTGGACTAGAGTAAACGACGCACAACATCTTGCTATATAAACTTAAAACGCACAGTTGTCAACAACTTATTACCTTATCAAGCGAATTATTTTCTTCGAGAGAGGGTGTGAAGTGCGCTCTCGTTGTCATCATTTTCCGAAATCTGATCGCCGTGAGCGACGCTGACACAGAGAAAAGGATCGAGTTCGATCTCCAAAATCAATCGCGTAAATGTCGAGGAGATGTTGAATCGAGTGCTAACGAAACAGAGGAGTAAAGATCCATTGATCGTGGCGACCAATTCCGTAGTAGTTGATGATCGAGTTGCGTCGACTTCTACTAGCAACGCCCACGAAAGGTCCGCTCGAGCTAGCGAAGCTATCATCGCCACCAGAAGACGTTTGCGTCGACCCAAAATTGATGACGCCACCGAGGGGAGGCGCGAACGCGTCTTGCTGCCCTTTCAGATCGGGATCGGTGGTAACCGGTAAATTATTGCCAGAATAAATGATCACACTACGCTCGAAGTCTATTAGTTGCTGCGTGTTAGGGCCGACCAACCTCCAGTCGCCATCTGTTGAAAGCGGGTCTTTTGCGGCCGATATTCGCAGGATTTGCAGCTTCTTTGTGCCCCGCTGAACCCCTTCGAGTAGTTGATCCATTGAAGTCGGAAGTCCTGGTATTCCGCGCGCATTCTGTGATGCTCGATATTTGTAGTACAGACGAATAGCATCAGCGACCTGCTCACCGCGAAAGATCGCATCCTTTTCGCGTTCCCGTTGCGCCTGCTGGTGCAGGCTAGGCGCCGCAGCTAACGCAAACAAGGCCATGATTGTCATCAGTCCTATCAAGGCGACGAGGGTGTAGCCTCTTTCGGATTGATGATATGACACCAAACGCATAGGCAGTTTACGCACTAAGAAGTGTAGGAACCGGAGGTTCATAGTTGAACTCTGATTAAGTTAGGGTTCCTCGTCAGTATCGGCCCGCGGCGGGGGTCTCATCTGATTTCCCAGCGAGGAGTCGCGAGTAAAAGGTATCGGATGCTTAATCTTAAGATTAGTGTCTGTTACCACGAGCTCTCGCTCGGAAATGCTGGTTACGCGGAACCGGCCACCTATTACGTCGCCGCGCTGCACGTTCAAAATCTCTTTGCTGTTCTTGTCCTGGAGAATTGCCCAATCGTCGAAGTGAGGCTTCCCAATGATCCCAACAAAGCTGTAATTCGGCGTGGGTGGTGTAGCGACATTCAAGGTCGCTTCGTTGGAGTATAACTTGCCGTCGGATGTTAGCACGCTCACCTGACGTGTTCCCGGGTTTGCGATTAGCGTCGCTGAAACTGTGGCTGCGAGCTGTTGCGGACCTATGAAACGAGTAGGCAACGCCCTGCCATCAATTGCGACGCGGACAGCCGGTGTAAACTTGTCTCCCGAAATCTCCATGGTGAAATCGGCCGTGCGGGCATATACGCTGGCCGGCGAAAGCGATGCCAGCAAAAGTGGCGGAGTAGGAGTGGGAGAGGGAAGCGGCACCTGCACTGTCGGTAACGGGGTCGGGGGCGGCACGTAAAAAGCAAAAATGTTACGTCTCGCTTCGGAACCAGCGGCAATGGTGAAGTTAGCAGGGATCGGTTGAACTGGCGCGAGGTCTTCCTGGGGCAAGGTGGGTAGCTTCACATCCGAAGCCTGACGCGGCTGATTGGGTTTACGCCCTCCGGCGGGCACGTTTGAAGTGCTGGATGAACCAAACAGGGCGTAGGAGAGGACCGCTAGGGCTACCACGCCTAACCCAATTGCCGCAATCAGCTTCTTACGGTCAGCTGGAAAATTCGTTTGAATAAGAGCCATGAATTCCTTTAGTTTGCCGGCCCGTCAGGAGATGTGGTTGAGTCCGTTACGCCGCGTTGGAAGTAAGTTGCCATTTCCAAACGTAAACTAATCGGCGCTCCACGCTGGCCTGAAGTGGATCCGGAACCATCGCCGTCCAGTGCAACATTCGTTTCAGTTCCGCTCTCGAGCTCCACAGCGTTGATTATCAGAAACTGCCGGCTGGTCTCGATGTCGCGCAGAAAGTGACGCAGGTTCTGGTACCCACCCTCTACCGTGACACTAACGCCAATGCCTGGGAAGACGCTTTGCCACTTGGCATTTCCCTGGCGCTCCGTGCTACCCGTGGATTGCTGCTGGGCTTTCGGTCCGAGCGGCGCCAGCATGCTGTAGGTGGGCCCGGCGGTATTCCGAAGGCCGTTGCGCTTAATCAACTGATTCAGCTCGGTATAAAGAGCCATGCGCCCTGTGCCGCGGGCAGCAAGATGACCGTTCTCAAAATTTTCCAAACTGGCGTTGATGGTGGCCACCGTCGTTTTCGTGTCCGCGTAATGCTGGTAGCCTTCCTGCGCGTTGCGGAGTTGGGTTTGCAGCCTCGAGCGTTCGCGCTGCAGAGATTCGAGCTCCCGATAGGAAGGGGACAGGAAGTAGAAATAAGAGATGAGGGCTAGCAACAGCAGGAAGGCGGCCCCGGCCAACCCTGCAATCTCGGCTACACCCAGAGTTTTTCGCTGTCGGGATTTCTTCAGCCGGTCGAGGCGAACCTTGATTTGCGCGCGACGTGATGGAGTATGGGTGTCGGAGGGCTGTTCAGAACTCATCGCCGACCTCCATTCGTCGCTACAGTCGACGATTCCATGGCTGCGAGGTTCGCGCCGCTTAGGGAGCCACTTGGTACACCGTTGCGAGGCTCGTAGTGCGCGTTCATAACGTATTCGGTGCCAATCTCGCCTCGGCCCTTTTGCAGGTTCTGTGAAACGAGTTCTGCGTGGAATGTGCCAGCCGCGTCCATATCCGAAATCATTTGCGTTATCGTCGCGGCATTCTTACTAATAACGGTCAATTGCAAATCGGCCACTGTTTGATCGCCCCGCACTAGTACGTTTTTTACGCTGATTCTCGTGACGCGAACGGTGCCGGGAAGTGCCAATTCCAAATCCGAGAAAAGCCGAGACCATGAGAACCGCTTGCGATCTACGAGCGTGTGCGCCGCCTGGAGTGTCTGCAACTGTTCTGGACTGAGGGCAACCTTGACCTGGTCGGATTTTTGTTTCAGCGTATCCATCTGCTGACGCAGGCTAATTACATCGCGTTGGGCGATATCAACATGCCGACTCGTCTGGCTTGCCGCCCGCAGGATAAAGGCCAGCGCAATCAACGACGAGAGCGTGATAACGACGATTAGAGTCCACGGCAAGGCACGATTGCCGAAGGGTTCACTTGCCAGATTTAGTCTTGCGCTCACAGCTTATATTAGGAAACACGCGGAAACTTAGGTCAATTGAAAGGATACCGCCCACTGTAAAGCGACGCAACATCAGAGCGTCGCTGGTTCACCTCCTTTAAACGCCCTAATGGCTATTACAGTTGCAAAAAGGCGGCTGGAGGGCGCTAGGGCTATTGCTCCTGCCCGGGGAACTTCTCAGTCTTTTCGGTAACTGCGAGCGACAGGCGATAAGCACAAACTCTATTCCGGCCACTCCGCTTGGCGCGATAGAGGGCGGAATCGGCCAGTTCGACCAATTGAATTGGATCGCGCGCGTCATCCGGATAGGACGCCACGCCGACGCTAATGGTGATCTGATGAGTACGCTCGATATCACCAGTTCCGCGACGAGATGCGGGAAACGCGTGGCGCTCAATGGCCGCCCGCACTCGCTCAGCTGCCACCAGGCCCTGGGCATAATCCGCTTCCAGTAAGAAGGCCGCAAACTCCTCTCCCCCGAATCGCGCTGCCACATCGCCCGCACGCAAAGCGCGCTTGATGACGACCCCTATGTCCTCAAGAGTTTGACTACCAGCAAGATGACCGTAGGTATCGTTGACCTCCTTGAAGTGATCTATGTCCATCATTAGCACGCAAAATGGCAGCGTTTCCAATTCAGCGCGCGCCGCCTCGCGCCGCAGTTCCGAAAAGAAGGATTTACTCGTCAGCAGTCCAGTCAGCTCATCATGCACAAGCAGCCGGTGAATCTGTTGCTGGAACTCGCGATCGATCTCGTCGAGCATCTCGAACCTAAGCATATGCTCGCCGATCACCAGTTTGTCACCATCTTGCAGGAATGCATCAGTAATTGCCCGTCCGTTTAGTAATGTGCCATTAGTGGAACCGAGGTCGGTTACGCGGTAGCGAATTTCACCGGTCTCCTTATCCAGCTCTGTATTGATCCGAGCGTGAAGGCGAGAGGCACGCGCATCGTTGACCCGCACGTCCGCTTCTAGTGCCCGTCCGAGGATCACCTCATCCCGCTCCAACGGTATAGGGACTGCAAGCAGTTCGCCGCGCAGGAAAACCAGGGCCGGCCGGCGATCACGACCCGCCTCCGGCAGATCCGCCGTCTCGCGCATTAGCTTGGTTTTGTCCAGTGATTCTTCGTTTGCTTCACGCGACATTTTATTCTTGCCAACCAAACCGCGCTTTCAGAATACAGGGAGGATTCGCTTAAGGGGATGCCAGGTTAATCTTAGCGCGCACATGGTTGCTCAGCAACGTTGATTCATGGGTACTTCTCAACAAGGTTAATGTCCCCACCTTGTGGCTGCCGCGAGCTTGCTCCTATAATGAAGCCGTCAAAGGTTATCAGCGGTGTTCAGAACCCTTAACTGGGGCCAGGCTATAGTGCAGGCGACCCATCCAGAGTTGGGACACGATCCGAAGGAGTCTATCGGTTTTGATCAAAGAAGCGCCAGAAGCGTGCCCCTGGGCCACGCAACCCTTGTCCATTGAAAAGGTAGCAGTGGCAAATCTGCCTACTGAATGGGGTGCCTTTAAGATCGCCGGTTATCGTTCGCTTATCTCTGACGAAGAATTCGTGGTCCTATTCAAGGGAGAGATGCAACGCGAGACTCCCACCCTTGTAAGAATTCACTCGCAATGTTTGACAGGTGATGTCTTCGGTTCCACGAAATGTGATTGCGGCCCGCAACTTCATCACACAATGCAACTTATTCAGGAAGAAGGCTGTGGCGCCGTTGTTTACCAACAGCAGGAAGGCAGAGGCATTGGGATTCTCAATAAGATTCGTGCGTATGCGTTGCAGGATGAAGGGGCAGACACGGTAGAGGCCAACGAGCAGTTGGGCCTGGCTGTTGACTTGCGCGAGTACAAGCAATGCGCGGAAGTACTTTTCGATCTGGGACTCTGCAAAGTACGTGTATTGTCAAACAACCCTTTGAAGCTTCGCGCATTGGAAGAGGCTGGGCTGGAGATTGTTGAGCGCGTTTCCATCGAAGTGAAATCGCACGAAACCGCTGCGAGGTACCTTCACACGAAAAAAGACAAACTGGGACATTTGCTCGAATTTAATCTTTAACTCTTCAGTTCCCTTTCGCTGGACCCTAAACCCCCAAGGCCCATAAACAAGAGGTAGCAATTCGCTCTGAATCGCGGCCTCTTAGTTCACGCTAACAACGATCATTGCTTGCCGCGTAGTTCTTTCACAGCAGCGCGAATTCGCTCGGCATCTTCAGCTTTAGGCGAGAGCTTCAGATACAACTCAAACTCGTCAGCCGCGCGCTTATAATCTTTATTACCCCAATAGATACCCCCCAGGTAGCGATGGGCTTGGGCCACCTCGTCTTTGCCGGAGCTTATGGCCGTTTCCAACTCCTTCTGCGCTTCAGCATATTTGTCCGCATGAAATTCCTTTGTCTTTTCATCGCGGCTGAGGCTTAACAGGGTGATGCCCAGATACATGTGACCTGTAGGGGCAGCGTTGTTTAGTTTTAATGCCTCTCGCAGCTGGGTTTCTGCTTCCGCATAGTTTCTTTTCCCGGAGAGCGCTATGCCGTAATTGAGGCGCATCACAAAATCTTTGGGAGCCAGCACGACGGCTTTCTTCAAAGACTCAGCTGCTTTGTCCGGCTGGCTTAGTTTTAAGTATTGCACTCCTAACTCACCCAGGGCTTGCGGAAAATCCGGATAAAGGGCGACGGCGCTGCTGAGTTGTTCGGCTGCCTTCTTGCTGTCGCCCTTCGCCGATGATTCCAGACCTTTTTCATAGAGTTCACGCGCCGGCCCGGGGACTTTAGCCAGCGAAGCGTCAAGGGTCCCAGCCCTGCTGCTCCTACTTCCTTTCAGCCGCAGGTTCACTGGAACGGAGATCGTCTGAGGACTAACCCGGCCTTCAAATCCACCGGCCCCGTAAATCGTAACCGTATCCCTGACAGGTTCATAATCCGGGCCCGCATCAATAACAACTGTATACGTACCTGCTACTAACGATTGAAAGCCGAAGGCGCCATCTATGCTAGTGGAGGTAGTGTTTGAGCCGGCGATATTGCTTTCGAGTCTCACTCTAAGTTGCGTCGCAGCGTGGCCCGCTGGAAAAAAGACACGGCCCTGAATCGCATGTATTCCACCGGTTGAACCGGGCAGACCGCGGGTGCTTCCTACGCCTCCCTGCGCAGACGCGATTCCAGACGAGCACAGAAGAAGTGAAAACGCGAAGAGAGTTAGCGATGTTAGGCGCGGAAGGAGAACCCAAATGGAAGCAATCGACATTTTCACACCTCTTTTTCAAAACCGAGCAAAACTCAGAAACGAACATTCCGTGTGAAGGAACCATTGCGCATCGTAAAGCGTTGTTGCCTTCACGGCAACCTATGACTGTTTGCTGCGCAACTCCTTGATCGAAGCGCGGGTCCGCTCGGCATCAGGAGCCTTGGGCGCCAGCTTCAGGTATTTTTCCAATTCGTCGGCCGCACGTCTGTAATCTCGTTTTCCCCAGTAAAGTCCGCCCAGATAATAATGAGGCAAACTCAGATCGTCGCCGCCCAGAACCAGGGTGCGCAATAATTCTCGTTCCGCTTCAATGTAGTTGCGCAAGCTGATGAGCGCAACGCCGAGATACATGTGAGCCTGCCAGGCGGAGTCATTCTTCTTTACCGCCTGCCGCAACTGCGCTTCGGCTTCGGTATTTTCATTTTTCTCCAGCAGCGCAATACCGTAGTTGAGCAGCAAAGTAAATTCGTCAGGCCTGATTCGCAAAGCTCTGCGAAGCGTTTCGGTAGCCTTGTCCGGCTGGCCAGTCTTCAAGTATTGGAGGGCCAACTCGTTGAGGGCGATAGTAAACTCCGGGTAGTAGCTGATGGCTGCTTGTAATTGCACGATCGCATTTTTGGTGTCGCCTGTCCGTACCGCCTCTATCGCCTTGTCATAGAGTTCTACGGCAGGCTTTGGCACGCCGGCCAATGCCGCATTAAGCACCGCCGGCCGGTTCCCTACAGCGGTCTGTTTGAGTTTGAGATGGACTATGACGTTAAAGACGCGCGGGACGTCAGCGCGGGCAAGCTCAATAGTGCGACTTCTGGGAGCGCCTTCGACATAAACCGAGTCTCTGCCAATCTCATAGTCCTCACCTGCATCAACGGTGACGTTGTATGAGCCGGGTGCGATGGAAGTGAAAGTGAAGCTACCGTTGAGATCTGCAATTACAGAAAGCTTTTCAGAGCTGCTGCTCTCGAGGACGACCCGCACGGCACCCGCGTCGGAGCGACGCCCTGACGGAAAATAGATGCGCCCCTGGATTCTGTGCTTGCCACCGGTGCCCGTAGTGTCAATGCCACCCTGCGCGCGAGCCAGCATAACGGGAACAAAAAGGAGTAGTGCCGCACAACTAAGGTGCAGAAAAGGAGAACGGCGACCCTGGGCGGCGATCCAACCGAGATAGAAAAACATCGTCAACTCCTTTCAGGCAGAGCGCATAGCATACCACCAAAAAAGAGGGAGGAGCGCTTTTGGGCGCTCCTCCCTGTCTAAGGCCTCTATGTAGCCTGCGTTAAATATCGCAGACAGAAGAAGCGGTCCAGTTTAGAACTGGAACTTCACACCCAAACGCAGCGACGACGGGAACTGGAAGATCGATCCTTTTCCGAAGAACGGATTTGAAACCGGCGCCACGCCAGTTACACCGCTGTTGATCAGGAATGTCTCATCCAGACGAATTGCCCGCTGGCTGTTGAGGACGTTGAACCAATCGACCTGGAAGCGCAACTGCCGATTTTCACCAAACTGAATCGGGTAGTAAGCGTTCATGTCGAGATTGAACGTCGTAGGCGTGCGGTTGGTACCAATGCTGTCAACCACATTCGGGAAGCCAGCTTGGGTCGCCGTATTGTTCGGCACGGTGGCCGTTCCGCGCGGGTTACAGACAAAACCGAAACCCGTGACGTTCTGGCAGAAACCTTCGTTGTTGCCGTAAACAGGGTGCGGGATCAGGGCGTTGAAGGGAATACCGCTCTGGGCGCGGAATGAAGCGCCGATCAGAAGCTTGAACGGCGTGCGATAGCTGCCGTCAAACTTGAGCTGATGTGGCCGATCATTCGGCAAACGTCCGTAAGCTCCGCCCAGAAGGCTGACCAGATCGAACAACGAAGTGATGTTCGGGTCAGACTGGCCATTGTCGTTACGGAACAAGCCTTCGTAGTTACCGATCAGGCTGGAGTAAACATACGAACCGATAAACTGCCAATTGTTAGTGAATCGTTTCGTAGCGGTGAACTCAAGCGCGCGATAGTAACGACGAGCGCGACCGAAACACCCGATGTTCGGGTCTGCACAAGCCAGGCGTTCGGTTTCACTCTCGCCGGGATTGAACAGGAAGTAATGGTCACCATCGTCAAACGAGCCGTCTTCGATAACCGAACCCTGGGCGCGATAGATACCGCGAGCGCCGATGGCCATGTCCCTGGCGACTTCGTACTCAAAACCGGCAGTCACTTCATTAACTGTCTGCGGCTTGAGGTCAAAATCAATCGGCGTTGGATCCGCACCAAGATTACCGATTGACTGGGTAAGCGTGGCCGTGCTTGGAGCATTGACGCGGTTGACGCGGAACTGCTTGTCGGTCTGACTACCGCCACCACCGGCGCGAACGTTTACGTCGAGCGGCAAAGGAGTCTCCAGGAAGCGAGCATAGTTGACAAACAACTTGCCTTTACCCTTGCCCGTGAAATCCCAGATCAAGCCAACGCGCGGCTGCATATTGTCCTTGAAGTGGTTAAGCTTCAAGTAAGTACCACCATCAGCTCCGTAAGCCTGTTGATAGTCCCAGCGCAGGCCGAAGTTGAACTGCACGTTCCTGGCCAGCTTGTAGTCATCCTGAATATAGAAGCCCTGGACTCTGCTGTTCGTTTCAGCGACCAACGAAAAGTCACGTACCGTTGTTGCGGTGCGCACCAGAAAAGGACGATTAAGGAATTCGTCCGTAGTGATCGCGCCGGTGATAACTGACGTCACGCCAGGAACCTGCGCGGCCGCTACTGCCGTAGACAGAATGTTAGTAGATGAGGCCGCCGGACATACGAGCTGTGCACCACGCTGCGTGCAGACGGCCCAGCTATTGGCGACACGGAAACCGCTCACCGCATTGATTCCGGAAGTACCTGTCAGGCCCAGGGGATCCGCGTACGTTCTGCTCGGCCCGGTCGAATCAGTGTTGAGGTTGTAAATATTGTCGTTCCACTCGAACCCATACTTGAACGTATGGCGACCCCAGATGTTCTGTAACCGCGCTGAAAATTCATGGCGGTCACGTGCCTGGGTGCCAAAAAGACCGAAGCCTTCGCGAACGAAATTACGCTGCAGCGTGCCTCCGGAGGCGATAAAATCCACAAATCCGGGATTTCCCAAGGCAGAGTTTCCGTTTACCACGCTGGTCTGCGTAACTGCACCGATCGTCCCACCGGGCCTTAAAATCGCGAAGCTGTCGGTGGTCCCCGGCAGACCCGAAACGCTCGCCAGAGGCAGGGTATTAGCCCGCTGGAAGTGGAGGCCAAAAGCAAACTCACCAATCCAGTTAGGGGTAATCGTCGAGTTCAAACGGGCCGTATAATTATGACCGCCGGTCTGAATCTCTCCGAGGAAGCTGTCAGGGCTTGTACCGAAACCGTTACCGCCAAGGAAGCCTTCCTGCTTGGTAAAGTCACCGAACGTCGACATAGTCAACGTGTTGTTGGTATTAATTCCCCACGTTATCTTGCCGGAATAGAACGGCGTCGTAATCTTGTTTTCCACCGGCGCGTGGAAGGTCTGCGTCAAGTAGGAGTTCTTACGCTGTTGCGGATTGAAAGCTCCGAAGAACCACAGCTTGTCCTTCTTGATAGGACCGCCGAGATCGAATCCAGCGTCAATCTCCGAAAAGCCGTTTGGAGCCGAGCCGACGAACGGGAAATTCTTCGTCTCCCGAACCAGCCCCTTGGTCGTAAAGTAAGCATAAGCATCACCGCGGAACTCGTTGCCACCGCTCTTGGTGATGACGTTGAAGATACCGCCGGTAGCCTTGCCATATTCAGCACCATAGGCGCCCGTCTTGATTTCTACTTCCTGCACAAACTCGAACGGAAGGTTCGCACCCGATCCGCCAAAAGCCGGGTCGGTCGTGTTCACGCCGTCGAGAATGTAGTTGTTTTCAGGACCCGATGATCCGCCCACTGAAGGATCGCGGTCGCGGCCAGACGCATCGCGCAGACCGGAACGAGAAACTGTCGGGGCAATCGAGTAAAGCGATTGAACCGTACGCTGAGTGGGGAAGTTCGAGAACTGTTCGGTTGAAATGTTCGAACCGCTGGTGTTGGCGGTTACGTCAACCGCAGCTCCAGAAGTATCCGTAACGTTCACAACTCCGCCCACGCTCTGGGGGTTCAATGTGGCGTCAACCGAAGATGTCCTGGAAAGGTTGACGTCTACATTTGCCTTCTCATATTTGTCGAAGCCTTTCGTACCGGCCTCGATGGTAACGTTGTAACGTCCTGGTGGTAAGTTCAAAATTGAGTAACGGCCGCTGTCGTCCGTTGTAGCTGTCTGCGGAGAGATCAAGTTCGGGCTCGTCACCCTCACCGTGGCCCCTGGCACCGCCGCTCCGGCCGTGTCAAGAACCGTACCCGCAATGGAACCTGTCGATACTGATTGTGCCGTTGCGCTCACTGCGAACAACCCAAGGCACAACGTAAATACCAACGAGGTAATTAATCGCATGCTGATTTTCATGCTTAGTGTTTCCTTTCTTTTCAATTAGTTCCTATTGCCGAACATGCCGCACAAATAAAGTGCCAGGTGGATATTCCTCTTGGCACTCTGCCGATTTAACGGCGCGCACAGCATGTGTTGAGTATTTCCTGAATCGAATTCCATAATTCCATTTGTGGAATTGTGCAACTTCTATGCCCCGTTGCTCCACGCAGGACAATCAGTTGCGGTTCAGGGGTTTAGGCGTTTGGGCCAGTCCGAATTAGGCCCCGAAAATCCGAAAAAATGGTCACAATCCATAAATCAGAACCGAACTAAATCTGGCCGCTCGGAGGGTTAACCGCGCCTTTCAGGCGCGCGGATTCCTTCGGTATCTTTCGCACTAGCGTTCATCCGCAACTACTCTTCTAGTTATTCTGCCGCACGTATCGGCTCGCCTCTCTTTTCATAAGACTCGAGGCACGAATGGCACTCACGAACGCTGAGGATACAATTCAGCCTCGGGAAAGTCTCTTCATGCATAGCATCTGAATGTGAAGATGTTTAGAATGCCGGCAGTTCCATTGCCTGTTACCCTGGTCCCGACCGAAGAATATGTCCGAACGAATCTATCGCGATCCGGTTCACAACATAATTCGCCTTCGCACGGATACCGACGAAGGACAGTTGATGGTGCGCTTGATCGACACGGCTGAGTTCCAGAGGCTGAGGCGCATCAAGCAACTCGGTTTGGGACTCTATACCTATCAAGGGGCTGAGCACTCGCGCTTCACACACTCCCTGGGCGCGCTACATTTAATGACGCGCGTGCTCGATCGCCTGGGCGAGACTTACAGCATCGCTGAAGACGACCGGGCGGCGGCTCGCGCGGCCGCGCTTCTACATGACGTGGGCCATGGATCCTTTTCGCACGTAATGGAAAGCGTACTCGGCTTTCATCATGAAAGGCTGACGTCCCAGGCAGTGTCCAGCGATCAAACGGAAATCGGGCAAGTTCTTCGTTCCTATTCTGTAGAGCTGCCTGGCCGCGTGGCGGCGATTGTTGAAGGCACATTTAAACCGGCGGCTTTGGCCCAGCTGGTCTCTTCTCAACTTGATGTTGACCGAATGGACTACCTGTTGCGCGACTCGCTGATGACGGGGGCGAAGTACGGGCTATATGACCTGGAATGGATCGTTAACGCGTTGCAGATCGACGAAGAAGGCGACCGCATCTACGTGGCGGCGCGCGGAGTTTTCGCGGTTGAAGAGTATTTGCAGGCACGCTACTACATGTTTCGTCAGGTCTATTTTCATCGCACATTGCGCTCAGCCGAGGCGGTCCTCCGTTCGGCACTGCGTCGCGCGCTGGAACTCCTCCAGGCCGGTGAAGAGATTTGGTATGCGCCGGGTACGGCGTTTGAAAAGGTACTCAGAGGCAATCCGCTGACGCTGATGGAACATCTGGAGATAGATGATTCGGACGTTATTTTCCACTTGAAGCAATGGCAGCGCGCGCCTGATCCAGTGTTGAGCGATCTCAGTCTGCGTTTTGTCGGTCGCCGGCTTTTCAAAGCGATCGACCTGGATATGCCGCAATCCGAGCGCGCTGAATTCATTGCCTCAGCCCGCCGCCTGGTCGCTCAAGCGGGCTATGCTCCCGACTATTATTTCATCGAAGACCATGCCGGTGACGTGCCTTACTACAATTACTATACGGGACAGGGGGTCGAGCCCAAGACGCGCATCTATGTGGAAGATGGCTATGCGCAACCCCGTATTCGTGAAATCAGTGAAGTAAGTGAAGCCGTACGAGGCCTGCAAAGAGGCTATCAACTTCATCGTGTGTGCTTTCCACCGGAGGTCAAGGATGAGGTGTACCGGTTGTATCACAGCGTGGCCCCTGCTGGTGTTATCACTGCCAGCTAAAGCCACTGAGAAGGAGGAGATCAATGGCACGCATCGAGCAGGTAAATATAAATGAACTGGAGACATCGATGAGGAAAGTTATTGAGGCTCAGGAATTAAAGTGGGGAGAGCCTCTGCTTAATCATCTGCTCTACGCGCGACGGCCGACGATCTTTCGCGGCGCGCGCGGTATGTGGACAGGCCTGGAAGCCTCAGGGCTGATCGATGCGAAATTGCAAACGCTGCTCAATCGCCGAGTGGCTTCATTGAACAGGTGCGAGTTCTGACAGGACGTCAACGCTGCCGTGGGCAGCGAGTTGGGAGTGCCAAGGGGGAAAATTGAAGCGCTGGCAGAGTACGCCACCCAGCCCATTGTTCACCGCAGAAGAGCGGTTGGCACTCGAGTATGCTGACTGTATGACCATTACCGGGCGTGAAGTCAGCGACGAAATGTTTTCCCAGCTAAGGCGTTTGTATGATGATGATGCGCTGGTCGAACTTACCGCCATCATTGCCTGGGAGAATGCCTCCAGCAAATTCAATCGGGCCTTGCGTGTCCCGTCCCAAGGCTTCTGGAAGAAATAGTGTTGGCACAGCAAATCCCGGCTGACAAAGCTGTTTCGGTTCTACCCTCATGCATCACCCCCGTTTTACCATAATCGTCCTGGCCCTCTTTTGGTCAGCCGCAAGCGTTGCGGCGCAGTCAACGAGCAGACCACGCATAGCTGTTCT
>JBDTOI010000009.1:0-52951 GCA_039933315.1 Pyrinomonadaceae bacterium | reverse complement strand
AACTTGAGCGGGGGTAAACCGCCCTTCCCGACCTGCGAATTTTCACTCTTGAATAATGTCTTGGACGGGAGGCAGTAGGCAAGATGAGCAACCGCAACATCAATAAGTCCAGCCACTGGGGTTTTCGCCCAGCTCAAAACCATGCTTCTCGGCCATGGCCATGGCCTGGCGCACGCCTTCCGGCTTGACCGGGCCGTACGACCCGTGGGAGTTGATTCCCTCGAGACCCATCAACAATGTCTCAGCCATGCAGGCGTAAACGTGTCCTTTTTCTAAAGGCAGACCGGCAATTACAAAATCGGGGTTATTTGGCAGCCGAACCACGCCGCCATGGATTATCTCGACGTCGGGACGGTCCCGAGTCACGTCGGGAGCGACGTCGGAGGGCACTGAGATGTCGCAAATTATCACAGAGCCTGATCCTAAGTGTTGAGCGTGTATCAACGGCTCAGACGCGTTCGAGGCGGTAACAATCAGGGAACACTCGCGCAGTGCCGCGACGTGTACGGCGACCGTTACTTTTATCCCGGGCACCGCAGCCTTAATTTGATCCACCACGGATTGCAAGCGCGGTGAGTTAGGGTCGCGCACGATCAAGACCAGCTCCGCCACATGCGGCGCCATCATTACTGCATACGTGGTGGCAATGTTTCCCGTGGCCCCCAGGACGCCCAGCTTGGCCTGCGACAAGTCGATGCCCATGCGCTCAGCAGTTCTTTGCAGGGCCAGGATACCCATACCCACCGTCAAAGAGTTTCCGGAGGTAAGCGCAATCCCGTTGGTCTTCACGCGCTGGCAATTGCCGGAGAGGATTGACGTATACGCGCCGAGGCCCAGCACGCTGCACCCCTCATCCTTGGCCATCACCACCGAGTCTTCGATCTTTTCCATAATCCAGCGGGCGTCGCGCTCCTGCATCGCGGAGAGTACCTGGCGCGGAGTCAAATCGAGCGCAATGTAGCTAAAGTGGACTTCTTCTCCGGTCTTCGATCGGACGTTCAGCTGTTCAAAGACAGTGGGCCCGAGAATGCGCGAAGGCCGGGCCATGTATGCTTCCATTTCCGAAGTTTGCAGCGCCTTCAGCGAAGGATCCCAAAGCGGTGCGTGCTCGGGCATGATCAGATGACCGAGAAAGCCGACCCGATGTGAAGACCGGGGCGCTTCCCGGTTCACGGTGCGCGATTCGCTGTAATCAACAACCGGATCAGAGGCCCGGCCTACCTGGTACGCAGTCAAGTGAGTTACATCGAGTGCCTGCACGGCCCGGCAAAACATCGCCATCGCGTCAACAAACCGATCCAGGTCTGCCTCCGAAATGTATGCCGAAGGCTCAACCCGGATCGTTGAAGGATTGCTGAGCGCCGGGGCTACGCGAATCCGATGCACATTCAGCAGATATGCCGTCGTCAAATAACCGAGGTAGTCCTGCTGTGAAAGCATGCGGAACGAGTTTGAGGGCGAGTCTGAGAGATCCTGTAGCTCGAGCCCCACCATCAGTCCCTTGCCGCGCACGTCCTTTATCTGATCGGGGTATCGTTTATGCAGCTCGCGCAGTTTTTGCAGCAGGTACTCGCCCCGCGCGGCGCAACGGGCCGGCAGATTGTCCCGATCGAGAATCTCCAGCGCCTTTACAGCCATCAGACAGCTGCGATCATCTTCGGCGAAAGTTGACGTATGTTTCACTGAGAAGTCGGAAACGAAACGTTGCCGCTTGATCAGCAGCGCGCCGATCTTCATCAAACCGCCACCCAGGGATTTTGAGAGGCAAAGGTAGTCGGGCGAAATGCCCATCGCCTGCGAAGCGAGGAACGTTCCCGTGCGGCCCATTCCCGTTTGAATCTCGTCAACTACGAGGGGAATGCCATGCTTGCGACAGGTTTTCGATAGCCATTCAATGAAGGGCTGGGGCAGAGGATTGATGCCGCCCTCGCCCTGGATGGGTTCGATATAGGCAGCAGAGACTTGATCGGCATCGGCTTCGGCCGCCGCCCAGGTTGCAGGATCGTCCGGATCCAGCAGGCGAACCTCGGGTCCGAAAATTGAATAGGGTTCGCGGTAAGAAGAGGTTAACTGAATAGCGCCGAGCGTCTTGCCATGAAATGCGTTTTCCTGGGCCCAGTAGATGGGACGGCGCCGTTCCAGGTAACTGTGTTTGATCGCAGCCTCGACAGTTTCCGCTCCGGAATTAGTACAGATGACGATGTAATCGCCCAGGCGTTCGCACAAAGCTTTTGCCAGGCGCGCTGCTCCACTGCGACAAGAACCTTGCGCCAGCATCGGGACCTTTTCATCCAGCAGGCGACGTTCTTCCGCTACCAGGTCAGGATGATTATGACCGAACAGGTTGGCGCCGAATCCGCCCACCAGATCCAGCACCTCGATTAGATCGTCGCCCTGCCTGCGCCAGAGCCGGTCGCCTTCGCCACGCTCGTACACGGCGTCCAGGCTAAGCGCGTGTAGCATGCGCACCAGCCCGGGGCGGCAGTAATGACCGTAATCGTCCATCTAAGCGTTTTCGCGAGCCTGCCGGGTTAATTCCTGATTGGCGGTCCGCGTCCAGGACCAGCGGGCGAGAATAGCTGCCATCCCACTGAAAAGCAGCAGACCCGCCACCGGCAGAATCATGCTCCCCACCTGCGAGAATAACGAAAGGATACCCATTATCGGCATGATAACTATGATCGCCCACTGCATCCATGCCGGCACCGGCGTGCGGAAACTTCGCTTGGCGTTTGGTTGGGTCTTAAGCAAACGGAGCCTGGCCCACATGAAGGCTGCATACACAAAGGACACGATAGTCGAGCCAATGACAGCCGCCAGAATCTCAACATGGTAGGTGACGACCAACAGCGACGAGACTGTGGCCATGCTGCCGAGCACGATGATGCCCCCAATGGGCGCGCCGGTGCGAAGCGACATCGTGGCGCACCACTTGGGAAGATTGCCTTCGCGGGTTAAGACGTAGATCAAACGCGAGCCACCCATGATGCCGGCATTGAAAGTTGAAATCACGGCCAGCAGGGAAAATCCGCCGGCTACATAGACTCCATAGTTTCCCAGCATGTGCCGAAAGAACGGGATTTGGGGGGCGTGCGGTTCGCCGGCAAGAATTTCCCGCGGTAGTTGGAAAGACATGGCCACCACAAAAATTGAGTAGGCCAGCACGTTGGTCAGAATTGCCAGCGGCATTGAAAGAGGAATGCGCCGTTCGTAGGACTTTGGGCTGAATCCCAACAACGTCACCCATTCAAAACCCGTGAAAAGAAACACCGCCATTATAACCGCCGCGGGGAGGAGCGCGAGTTGCTGCCAGGTGTTTCCTGAGTCCTGCACCAGCCTGACCGTCCCGACCGGCACGTGAACTAGTGCCATAATCCCCAACGCGAGAATGCCAACAATCAGAAGGAACGTCGCGATGATCTGCATCCCCCGGGGCAGCTCCCAACCCAAAAGGTTAATCGTGATGGTAAAAGCCAGCAATCCCAACACCACGGCGATTGAAGAGACGTTGGGGAAAATCGCCGTGGCCACCAGGGAGAACATATAGCTCTCAACGCCCGCGATCAGGACCATGAAAATCAAATAGAGGTACACCAGCAGCAGCGACACGCGATTACCAAACGCGACTTTGAGATAAGTGCGAATACCGGGCGAGGACGGGTACATGCTGGCCATCTCGGCCACCGAAGTTGAGATCAGGATGCAGAGCAGACCGGAGAGGCAAATTGCTATTACGACCCAAACGGTGGTCGTGATCTCGAAAAGGCCGGACATCATGGTGAATGAGCTGGTGCCAAACGCCATGCCCGCGCCGAACGAAACATAAAAGAGCAGCTCGATGTATTTTTTCATGCGGTAAGGGGATTGCCGATTAATGAAAAAGTCCGCAGATTACACAGATTCTGCAGATGCTTAACCCTATCTGTGTAATCCGGGTAATCTGTGGACCGCTTGGGCTGCCGAGTTACATTCCCCAGATGACCATGGTGATGGCCTCCAGCTTCACCTTGTCTTTTTCGTTGGAAAAGACCGCCAGGGCGCCATCAATCAAGGCGTGGGCGGGGTTGTAGTCGCCGGAAAAGATCTTGATTAGCGTCTCCTGCGAACCCTGAAGATGAATCGGGTAGTCTTCGTCAGGGTGCGCGCCTTCCTTGACGTCGTTCATCAACAGTTCGTCGATCACCATGGTCATCACTGCGCCGGTGTCAGTGGCATCAACGATAATGGAACGTTTCCAATTCTTAATCAGCTTCTTCACGCGGGCGTTGTCATTGAACGTTTTCTGGAATGCATTCAGACAAGCGGCGAGAGTGGTGTGTTGTGCTGGTGTCATATGGTATTCCAACTTTTCTTTCGGCTAAGTATTTCGGATTGCGGAATTCGGATTGCGGATTTCGGTCGCTCCAGTAGCTGGTTTTCGAAAGAGATTCGCCCTACGTAACCGGGGGTTCCTCCTAAATTCCGAAATCCGAAATCCGAAATCGGATCACTCCCAGGGCTGTTCGATCCCCAGTATCTGGCGGCCCATAATTAACTTCAAGGCGTCATCGCTGGGCGCCATCACCGACCCGGCGCGCGCATCTCGGTAATGACGTTCGCAGGGATGGCCGCGCTTGTATGCCGTGCCGCCGCAGACCTGCAGGGCTTTGCTGGTGACGTCGATGGCCATTTCGCAGGCCGAGACCTTGATCATTGCGATATCAATGAAGAAAGGATCGTCCGGATTGGCGCGCACTACTTCATCCAGCAGATCGGCTTCGTTCAGCTCATCGAACAGCACCAGCGCGTTATCCGACATTTGCGCCACCCGATAGATCATATAGCGAGTCTGATCGAGACGCACTTTCATCTCGGCGACGTACCGCTGCACCGTTTCCACTTTGGCCAGGGAGGCGCCGGTATCCGAATGGATTCGCTTCTTCACGTGCGCCACCGCCGTGTCATAAGCCGCCTGCGCAATACCCAGATAAACCGTAGCCAGACCCACCTGGTACATAGGCAGCGAGTAGGAGAACAACATCGAAAACCCGCACGTTTCGCTACCCAGACGTCGTGAGGCCGGGACGCGCACTTTGTCGAAATGAACGGGCGTGCTGGAATTCCCGCGCATTCCCATTCCGTCCCAGGTACCGATTCCTTTGACCTGGGGATCCTTGCCGTCGATGACAAAGAGGCTCAGATCGTTGGGACCAACTTCCCCATTAGCGCGGAGGGGAACAACGTAAAAATCACAGTGGCCGGTGCTGGTGGAAAACGATTTGAAAGAATCGATGATGTAGTGGTCGTCGCCGTCTTTTTGCGCGAAGCTGTCCATGTGCCAAAGCCGATTCCCCGATCCGGGTTCGCTCATAGCCAGGGCGTTCAGTCGCTTGCCTTCCACTATTGGCTTCAGAATTTCGTCAACCTGTCCGTCCTGGGCGAGCGCGGCAATCATGGGCACCGTGCTCATGTGCATGGTGTAGACCATAGCGGTGGAAGCGCAGCCCTGAGCCAGCTCCTCGATCACCAGACAGGTAGTCTTAATGTTGCCGCCGGGCCCCCCTTTCTCCGGTGGGACCATCAACCCCATCAAACGGTTTTCGCCGAGAACCTTGATGTTGTTCTCAGGGAATGTGCCTGTCTTATCAGTTTCCGCTGCTGTTGGCGCCAGCACTTCAGTCGCCAGCTTATTCGCCAGGCGCTTCCAATCGGCCGCTTCCTTATCTATGGCGATGCCCGTTAGGTTTAGTGGCATTTAAGTTTCCTTATCGATTCGGTTTGGCTTTTGTGATCGCAAAACTACCCCAGGTTTCCTCTTACGTGCGCCTGGTTAGCAAGGCCCCGACTTGTTTAGGGAATTCACGCTTCGAGATACAGTTCTTACCTTCGAGACTCAGTAATCATCAAGCGGAGATGAGGTCTCGTCCTTAAAAATACGTGCGGCGTAGACTAATCTGGAGACGCTGGGAATGTCAAATCTGGGGGGATCGGGGGTATTGCTCCGGGGCAGTTTCCATTTGACATAATTGGCGCTTGAGTAATACTGTGCTGACGCCTTTTTAGAGATTCGTGGGGTTCTACGACACTTTGAGTCAAAAGTGATTTCCTCATAGCCCCTGAAGCCGAGGAATCGTTTTGGTTGAGCCCGAGATAGCTTCATCTACACCTCGTTCAGAAGAGAAAACTTCCAGGGAAGATTGTAAGAGCTGGTCGATTGGCTGACTGCATATCTTTTTGCGTGGGTGAATTGACCTTATTTATCCGGAGGGTTTGCATTTCGTGAGTTTTTCAACCGGTTCGGCCCAATCACGCACACTGGTTAGTCTGCTTCGTGCCCGCGCCGTGGAGCAGCCGGACCGGCCTGCCTACAGCTTCCTGATTGACGGCGAAGAAGACGTTTCCCATTTCAATTACAGCGAACTCGATCACAAAGCCCGCACCATCGGCGCCACCCTGCAATCGCTGGCAAAGCCCGGCGAACGCGCACTGCTCATATACCAACCGGGGCTCGACTATGTGGCCGCATTCTTTGGCTGCCTTTACGCCGGGGTGATCGCAGTGCCGGCCTATCCGCCCCGGCCCAACCAGTCGCTGCGGCGGCTGCAGGCAATTGTGGCGGATGCCCAGGCGACATTAATACTTACGGCCACTTCCGTGCTCACCAGCGTGCGGCGACAACTGGATCAATTTCCCGATCTGGAAGCTTTGCGTTGGCTAACTACCGACGACATTACCAATGGCATCGCAGACTCATGGCAGGACCCGGGTCTGAAAGACGAGACCCTGGCATTTATTCAATACACGTCGGGCTCGACGATGGCGCCCAAAGGCGTGATGCTCAGCCACGCGAATGTGCTGCACAACCTGTCGCTGATTCGCGAGTGCTTCCAACATACGCCCGATAGCCGCGGTATGGTCTGGCTGCCGCCCTATCACGACATGGGTTTGATCGGCGGTGTGTTGCAGCCGCTTTATTCAGGCTTTCATGTGACCTTGATGTCGCCCTATGCCTTTCTGCAGCGCCCGCTACGATGGTTGCAAACCATTACGCGCACGAAGGCCACCAGCAGCGGCGGTCCGAACTTCGCTTACGATCTCTGCGTGCGCCGGATTAGCGACGATCAGTTGCAGGGCCTGGATTTGAGTAGCTGGGACCTGGCCTTCAATGGCGCGGAACCGGTACGCAACGCCACCCTGGAACGTTTCGTAGCAAAGTTTGGCCCCTGTGGGTTCCGGCGCGAGGCTTTCTATCCGTGTTATGGACTGGCTGAAGGAACCCTGATCGTCTCAGGGGGCTTGAAACAAAAGGCGCCCGTGGTTCGCACCTTCGAACGAGAGCCCCTGGAACAAAACAAGGTCGTTCCCTCCCAGGACCACGACGAGACAGCGCGAACACTGGTGGGATGCGGCGGGGATATTACGGGACAACAAATCGCCGTCGTTGATCCCAATACCAACGCCAGATGCCAGAACGGCAACATTGGCGAAATCTGGGTGACCGGACCCAGCGTGGGCGTGGGTTACTGGAACCGTCCCGAGGAGACGGCGCACACTTTTCGGGCCTACCTGGCCGGGTCTGGCGAAGGGCCGTTTTTGCGCACAGGCGATGTCGGTTTTATGCAGGACGGTGAGTTATTCGTCACCGGGCGCATGAAGGACCTGATAATTATCCGGGGTCGGAATTATTATCCGCACGATATCGAGTTAACGGTCGAACAGAGCCATCCATCCCTGCGCCCCGGGGGCGGCGCCGCTTTTTCCGTCGACGTAAATGGAGCGGAACATTTGATTGTTGCGCAGGAGGTCGAACGCCAGCATCTGCGAAATCTTGATTCGGGGGCCGTGATCGGCGCCATCCGGCAAGCTATCGCCGAGCATTACGACCTGCGCGTGCACGCGGTGACGCTGATTAAAACCGGCGGTATGCCAAAGACTTCCAGCGGCAAGATTCAGCGTCATGCCTGTCGCACCAGTTTTCTGAACGGCGGCCTGGCGGTCGTCGGCGCCTGGAGCGAGAAATCGGCGGACGGCGAAATTCATCAGAACGGCGCCGGCGGCAAAAAGGCTGCTACAACGCCACCTCCAACTCCGCAACGGGATTACCCGAACGCGGAGACCATTGAGGCATGGTTGATCGCAAACCTGGCTGAACGTCTTAAAGTCGAGCCCAGGGATCTGCGCACCGACGAACCATTCGCCAGTTACGGTCTGGATTCAGTAGCCGCGGTGAGTCTCTCCAGTGAAATGGAGGATTGGCTGGGACGGCGTCTTTCGCCCAACCTGCTTTGGGACCATCCGACGATTGCCAGCCTTTCCGAACATTTAGCGAAAGGGCCGGATGCCACTGAGAACTTTGAAGAGATCCCGCCCGAGCTCTACAACTTTGAGTTGTTTCCGGAATACCTGAACCTGAAGCAGTTGATGGGCGCGGTCGAACTTGGCGGCGGCAATCCTTATTTCAAAGTTAACGAACGCATCACGCCCAATACGACCACCATCGCCGGGCAGGAGTGTATAAACTTTTCCGCCTATAACTACCTGGGCATGTCCGGCGACCCGGAAGTTTCGAAAGCCGCCAAGGAAGCGATTGATAACTATGGCACGTCAGTGTCGGCCAGCCGCATTGCTTCGGGCGAACGACCTTTCCATCGCGAACTGGAGATTGGCCTGGCTGAATTGATTGGCACGGAAGACTGCATTGTTTACATTGGCGGGCATACTGCCAACGTGACTACGATTGGCACTCTGTGTGGTGCTAACGATCTGATTCTCTACGACGCGTTCAGTCATGACAGCGTGCACCAGGGATGCACTTTGTCCGGCGCGCGCAGCCTTCCTTTTCCGCACAACGATTGGCAGGCGCTGGATGACTTGCTCACCGAACAACGCCGCCGCTTCAAACGAGTGCTGATCGTCATCGAAGGCGTGTACAGCATGGACGGGGACATTCCCGACCTGCCGCGTTTCATCGAAGTGAAGCAGCGCCACAAAGCCCTTTTGATGATTGATGAAGCCCACTCCATCGGTGTCCTGGGCGAACATGGACGGGGCCTGGGCGAGTATTTCAAGGTGAATCCGGCAGACGTGGATCTTTGGATGGGAACGCTCAGCAAGTCCTTTGCCAGCTGTGGCGGTTACATCGCCGGCGGCCGCGCAGTGGTGGAGTATCTCAAGTACTTTGCCTCCGGCTTCGTTTACAGTGTCGGCATTTCGCCGCCAAACGCCGCCGCCGCCCTGGCCGCTCTGCGCGTGCTTAAGGCCGAACCGGAACGCGTGGCTCAATTGCACGACCGCGCCAAACTTTTCCTCCGTTTGGCGCACGAGCGCGGGCTCAATAACGGCACCTGCGTGGATTCACCGGTCGTACCGGTGATTGTGGGCGATTCTTTCCAGTGCATACTCCTGTCAAAGAACCTGCTTGATCGCGGCATTAACGTCCAGCCCATCATTTATCCCGCGGTCGAGGACCATGCAGCTCGTCTGCGCTTCTTCATCAACTGCACCCACACCGAAGAACAGATTCGCTTTGCCGTCGATACCGTCGCCAGCGAGTTTGCCAAAATCAAAGACATGCAAGTCGCGCAGTAACCGCACCACGCATATTCGGGTTTGAGTCCTGCCGCGTAAACCGCTAACGTATTCTCCCGATGTCCGCATTCGAACCTGAGCCTCCGCCGGAGCCGGTAGCTTCCAAGAATCGGCGCTCGTCTTTTCCCGCCCTCCGTCATAGAGATTTCCGCCTGCTGTGGCTGGGACAGATTGTCTCTGTCACCGGGTCGCAGATGCAGCTGGTGGCGATCAACTGGCACGTCTATCTCTTAACCAAATCGGCTTTCGCATTGGGTTTAGTAGGATTGTTTCGCGGGGCTCCCATCATCGTGTGCTCGCTTCTGGGGGGCGTCGTCGCCGACGCGGTCAACCGAAAACGTCTCATGCTGGCAACACAGAGCTTGATGATGATAAGCGCCGGGTTGCTGGCCCTGATCACCGTTGCCGGTGTATCGAACGTTTGGCCCATCTATTTGCTGACTGGCGCCGCGGCCGCCGCGACAGCATTTGATATACCGGCGCGCCAGGCCCTCATGCCGCGACTAGTTCCCGCAAAGGACTTTCCCAACGCGGTCAGTCTCAGCATGTTGATGTTCCAGATTGGAATGGTGGTCGGGCCGGCGCTGGCTGGATTGCTGCTGGCCGTTTACAGCCCCGCAATGATTTACAGCGCAAACGCAGTTTCCTATTTGGCGGTAATAGTGGCGCTGTTGTTGATGCGAACCAGTGGACAGGTGCCACGCGTTGAAGACAGCGTGACCAGACCGGTCAGCTTTGCTGCGCTTAAGGAAGGTCTGAGATTTGTTTGGCGGACGCCGATTATTGTCCAGACCATGACCCTGGATTTTGTTGCTACCTTCTTCGCCTCCGCGACGGCGCTGTTACCGATCTTTGCGGATGAGGTCCTTCACGTTGGCGCGAAGGGACTGGGGATGCTGGCCTCGGCGCCGGCCATAGGAGCGATTGTTGCGGGTATATTTATGGCGCGTCTGGGAACTCTGCGCCACCAGGGTGCGATCCTGCTGAGTTCAATAGCGGTTTTCGGGGTCGCTACGGTCGCCTTCGGTCTGTCGCACATTTTCTGGTTCTCGTTGTTGATGCTGGGCACAATCGGAGCGGCGGACACGGTCAGCACAATCCTGAGGCAGACTATCCGGCAGCTGGCCACGCCTGATTACCTGCGCGGACGCATGACTTCAATCAACATGATGTTCTTCATGGGCGGACCACAATTGGGCGAACTGGAAGCGGGGGCGCTGGCCGCGTTGGTGGGCGCGCAACTCTCGGTAGTGTTTGGCGGCCTCGGCTGTCTGGTCGCAGTCGGCATCGCGATGTTCGCGGCTAAGACTCTTTTGAATTATCGCGAGGCCCCAGAGAAACAGTTGTAGGGGCGGCACTCCGTGGCCGCCCCTCTTTCCGCAACCGTTGAATACCAATAAGGGGCGGCCACGGAGTGCCGCCCCTACAATCTGCAGCTCGCGACAAGCGCAGCGATGGTTTCAGAAATTTGTTGCGTGCAAGGGTTTATAAAGCTAGGATTCGGGCGATTATTGCCAGAGAGATTCGCCTGCTGCCAGCAGCGCGTTCGCCTAATCGAATCAGTTTTGCCCCGGATTGACCTGGGATGGAAAACGAGGCAATGGAACCAGGGGAAAACCCTCCGCCAGATCGCAGAAGCGAAGAGCGCGTGCCCTTGCCGCTGGAAGTAGCGTGGGAGAGCGACTCCGGCAATTATTCATCGAGGATTAGCGACATCAGTATGAGCGGTTGTTACGTCGAGTCGCTGGGCCAGATAGTTGTGGGCGAGAGGGTTCACTTCAAGATCGAGATGGCCCTGGGCAAATGGCTTCCACTCAGCGGCGTGGTGGTTTATGTTCATCCGCAGATCGGTTTCGGGGTCAGCTTTACCACGATGACGGAAGGGGTCAAGGCGCAGCTTGCCACGCTGATCGACAATGCCCGCTCGGGCCGCCGCCAGTAATAGTACTCGTTGGAATAAAAAAGCATCGCGCACGGCCTAACCGGACGCGATGCTTTCTTCGTTGCGAGGGTGAATACCAAGTGGGCGGTTAACCCATTACTAAGATCTGGTTGTCGATGCCTCGCACACCTCGCACTTCCCGCACCAACTTCTCAATCTGACGTTTCAGGGCCTCAGTCTTGACAGTGCCCGTGAGAGTCACTTTTCCGTCAATCACCATGGCAGTCAGGCCAAGCGAATTAAGGGTCTGATCGTCGGAAAATCTCTTCTGAATGTTTGACTGAATAGTCGAATCATCAGGCCCGCTCGGTCTGCTCTCGCCACTGTTGGGCGCCGGCTGAGTCACAATGATCGGAGCGGACTGCGCCGCCGGTGCCGGCTGTTGAATGATTATGGGCGGTTGCTGCTGGGGCGGTGCCTGCTCGATAATCGTGGTCTGCGGCAGTGGCGTTGGTTGCGAGGCCAGTGTCACGTTGGCGTTGGTAGTGTCCTCAGTCTGCCGGTTCATCAAAAACAGAAAGAGTATCGTTACCAGGGCGACCGCACCAATCACCAGGGCGGCGACCACACCGCTGGACATGCCTCGCCGATCCGGCACCCGCGCAGTTTCAGTGCGCACTACCTCACGACGCGCAGTCGGAGTCTCTACCACCACGCGGCTTTTCTTTGTCTGTTCATCATCGTACGACATGGCTTTATTCTCCCTGAGCTCAAAAAATATCAGTTTAAGATCGGGCCGTCTGAATTAACGGCGGTGACGGCGATAAGAGCGTGCTCGTCGTGTGTAAATATAGGAACTGCCGGCGCCTGCTGCCGCGCCAATGACCGCGCCTTTTCGGTGGCCGATCGCTGAACCCACTCTCCCCGTCGGGCAAACTGTTCAAACTATCGATGAGCAGGAGCAAACAGTATTCCGCTCTTGGCCGTAGGGGGAGTTGCCGAAAATCAGTGGGAAATACAGGGATATCATCGGGTCAGCCTGATTCAAAACGCAATATTTTTGAAGTCAGGCGTACGCATTTGATGCTCAGGAGGCGCCAAGCAGAAGCCCGACGTCAGGGAGGGCTCAAAGACGAGAGGTCAGAGGTCAGAGATCAGAGGTCAGAAGTCAGAAGCGTCGGCCTGTATGAGCCTTTTTCTGACCTCCGATCTCTGACCTCTGACTTTTGCTCTTAGGCCCTCCCTGCCGGTCGGGCTTCTGCTTGGCGTCGTTGACCGCCCCGCCGTGCTCTCGCATAATCCGAGGCATGCCTACGGCAATAATTCACCACCCGGTTTTTGCGCAGCATGATACCGGCCCCGGTCATCCCGAATCTCCCGCTCGCTACGAAGTCGTGATGAAGGCCTTGCGCGGCGACACTGAGCTATGGTCTCGTCTGCTGGAAGTGGAGGCGAGAGAAGCACCCAGGGGAGATGTACAGGCTTGTCACGCACCCCAGCACTTTAAGAATGTCGAACGGGTAGTCAGGGAAGGAACTGCTTACCTCGATTCCGATACGGTCGTTTCCCTGCACTCGCTGGAGGCTGCCCTGCGCGCTGCCGGAGGCGCCTGTCGCGCAGTGGATGCGGTCATGAAGGGGGAAGCGAACAACGCATTTGTGCCGGTACGCCCGCCGGGCCATCACGCCACGACTGAACGCGCCATGGGCTTCTGCCTCTTTAACAATGTGGCCATAGCCGCGCGTTACGCTCAGTCTCATTACCCCGAGATAGATCGCGTGGCGGTGATTGATTGGGATGTTCACCACGGCAACGGCACGCAGGGAATTTTCTACGATGACCCGTCGGTATTCTTCTTTTCCATGCACCAGTATCCCTGGTATCCGGGCACCGGCGCCCGCGGTGAAACGGGAGTGGGCCGTGGCCGGGGCTCGACTGTAAATGTCCCGTTGCGGGCCCGCACGCCGGCGCCGGAACAGCGACGTGTCTTCGAATCCGCCATCCAGGAGATCGACGCTCGCTTCAAACCGGACCTGGTGATCATTTCCGCCGGCTTCGACGCTCATCTGGAAGACCCGCTGGGCCAATTGCGGTTAGAGGACGACGACTTTGTTTGGATGACCCGCATCGCCAGGGAATGGGCTGACACGGTGTGCTCCGGCCGGGTCATTGCTTGCATGGAAGGCGGCTATAACCTGCAAACGCTTGGCGGCACTGTGCTGTCTCACGTCAGGGAGCTGGCGCGGGCCGGCTAAAAGTCTGTACACGGTCAATTTGCTGGAGTAAACTCTGCCCTGAAAATAAATATAGGACCTATAGGATCTATAGGATCGATATTAGTTTTAGCGGAAAGCGAGCGAGCGGCTCGCGGTCACAGAGGTCGAAGCGGCGCGAGGCGCTGTGCTTTGACGGGAGAAACCAGTCATGCCAGACGTGGACATCACTTGTGCCGAATGTAACGAGACGTTTCCTTTTACCGAGCGCGAACAGGAGTACTACCAGGAGCGCAACCTGAGCCAGCCGAAACGCTGCAAAACCTGTCGTGACGCGCGGCGTCAGAATTTTGGCGGAGCGCGGGGCGGTGGTGGCGGTGGCGGTGGCGGTGAGCGCCAGCGATTTGAAATTACCTGCGACCAGTGCGGCAAGACAGACACCGTGCCTTTCAAGCCCTCGACCGGAAGGCCAGTTCTCTGCGGTGAATGCTTCAGCGCCAGCCGCGCGCAAAACTAAAACAGAACGTGCCTTTAAACTTGGGGAGCCTCACGATGAGAATCGAGGAGGTTAAGGCTTGCTGTGCCAGGCGACGCGCAGAGAGACTCGACCGGATTAACAAGATTCACAAGAAAAGAGTTTTGGTTACTTCGGCCATGCTCAAATCTATCCTTTGAATCTTGTAAATCCTGTCTAATTGATCGAAAGCCAGCGATTCTGATTCGCTTCGCGGCCTGTGGCTGAAGTCAGCTTTTTTGTGCAACTCATGAGCTACGAAACTTTGCAGTTTGAAATGCGCGAGACGGTGGCGGTAGTGACTCTTAACCGCCCCGATGCGTTGAACGCCTTAACTACCCAGGTGGCCATCGATTTCACGAGCGCGTTTGCCGAAGCGCACCAGCGCGGCGCCCGGGCCATTGTCCTGACTGGCGCCGGCCGGGCCTTCTGCGCCGGAGGCGATCTGCGCGAGATGCAGAAGATCGCCAAAAATGAAGGGCGCTTGGAAGCTTTCTTTGACGAGCCTTTGCAGTTCTTGCACGACTGCGTCCTGCTCATCAGGCAAACGCCTCTGCCGGTCATTGCCGCCGTAAACGGTGCAGCGTCAGGCGCCGGCTGTAACCTGGCGCTGGCCTGCGACCTCGTGATTGCCGGCGAGAGTGCAAAATTCAACGAGGCTTTTATTCGCATAGGCCTCACGCCCGACTGCGGCGGCACTTTCATATTGCCGCGCCTTACCGGATGGAAGATCGCCGCCGAACTGATGATGACCGGCGACGTCGTGACTGCCGCGCGCGCCCGGGAACTGGGAATGATCAATGGCGTGGTAGCGGATGCTGATTTGATGCCGGAGGCCCTTAAACTCGCGGACCGTTTAGCGGCAGCACCCACGGCTGCACTGGCACGCATCAAGCGATTACTTGAACAGAGCGCAACCAATGATTTGACAGCGCAACTCGAGTTGGAACGCGCGACTCAGATTGAGTCAGGGCAAACGAAGGATTTCAGGGAAGGTGTGGCGGCCTTTCTGGAGAAGCGGCCACCGAAGTTCACGGGTGAGTAATTGAGGTTGCCCTGGTCTGCCTACGGAAGGAACGATGAAGAAGGTCGTAATCCTGATCTTGTTCTTAGTGGCAATGGGAGGTGCCACCGCCCGGACGCGCGCGACCCATCCCCGAGCTGACCCCTCAGTAGAAATCTTCTGGCAAAAATTCAAGACTGCGGTGATTAAGAGGGACAAAGCGGCGGTTGCCAGGCTGTCGCACTTCCCGATTGAAATGCCCTACGGTGTGAAAGCTGTCAGGACGCAGGCCGATCTCATCAAGCGTTACCGCGTAGTGTTCAATCAGGAAACCGACGCTGCTAAGTGCTTTGCTAAAGCCCGCCCCGAATTTGAACGCGCCCGGCCAAAGGAATTTTTAGTTTCGTGTGGTTTCCCTGATGGGGGAGAGGAGCGGCCGCTCCTCTATATCTTTACGCTCACCCGGAGCGGCTGGAAGTTCTCGGCATTCGACAACATCAATGAATAGTTAGCTGGCGACGTCCTCGCGCAATGGCCGAAATGGCTGTGCTGCTGGAGAAGAAAGGCCAGCACAAGGAAGCCTCGGATCTGCTCGATGAAGCCCAGGCCCTGGTTAAAGTCGATCTCAATAGCCGAGCAGTGAAATAGTGAAGAGGCGCGGCTAACTTATCGCCGTGATGATCGACGCGCGCGCTCCGGTTAGTTCAGAGAAGTCCTTCGAGTAGATCGCCTCGACCCGGCGCACGCGCCCGATGGCGTCGGCAAGCTCGTCATTGGAAATGAAACCGTCGGGGACATTTTCAATGGCCCACAAACGCATATGCGCCGCCGTGTGAAGCAAGTCCTCTAATAAGTCCAAATACTGTTGACGGGTTTCCACTCGGCCCCCCAACTTGCCGGCGCTGTTTCGATCCAGCTCCCCCCAGAATCCACTGTCGCAGCGCAGCCATTCTTCGCGCCATTGCAGCCGGGGCGTCTGCGCCTTGGTGTGTCTATGCCCGGCTGTTGGCAGCCGCAGGAAAAGCAAATCTGTGTGGTGCCGTTCGGCCAAAAAGTCCTTCGGTTCCTGGTTCGTACTCCGGTTGCGCTGAGAGTTATCCACCGGCGCCGGTAACGAACTGTGCAGCCGGCGAAAAATCGCGGAAAGGGATAACGGGTGGCGCAGGGCCAGCGTGCTGGCGTCAAAAGAAAGCACGTAATCCCCCACCATCATTCCCAACAGGAGCGCGCAGGAGCGTTTGATGGGCGTATCGAGCAGCTCAGCGTTTTGGCGCACGTTATCGAACCAACAGGAATCAGTTTCATTGAACCAGTTGATGAGGGAAGGGTTCTTTAGGGCCGCGCGGGGGACATAGGCATCATCGAGAACAGTTTCGATGTCGTCGGCTGACAGTGTTTCAGAATTGTTTTCGATCAAGGCGGTGGATTTCGTCCAGGCCCACTGGGCGCGATCGTTCGCGGCCACGCGGACATCCCAGTGCTTGAGGTACAAACCGAGGCTGGGCTCGCCGGCGAAGGGGAGAGCAATGGAATGAAACCTCAGGCGTCGCAGGACGCTGAGCTCAAAGCCGAGCCAGCCGTTTAAGTTGGGGCCGGTGCCGTTAAGATTTGGCATAAATCTCCTGCTCAAGCGCGTTCTCCGCCGCATACGATCTAATCTCATTCAGCGGATCAAGCGAAAGAAATGCCTGCACCACATGCGGATCAAACTCCAGGCCGGCCCAGTCGATCAGATGCGAACGCGCCGCCTCTTCCGAATAGGCTTCACGAAAAGGGCGGGCGTCGGTCAACGAGCAGTAAGCATCAGCTACGCGCAAAATGCGCGCCGCCAGAGGAATAGTTTCAAAAGCCAGGCTGTCAGGATAACCCGTCCCATTCCACCATTCCTGGTGCCACCTGATAATAAGTTGAGCTCCCCGGTCCGCCCCGGCGCGCGCGGCTTCCTGTTCGCCAATCACAGGATGGCGCGCGAGATCCAGACGCTCCTCCGCCGACAACGGGCCAGCCCGTCGTATGTAGTCTCGCTCCATCACCAACTCACCGAGGTCGTGAGCATAGGCCGCCACTCGCAACGACAGTCGATCCTGCCGTCCTAAATGAAAGTGCTTCGCGATCTCATCAGCCACGACGGAAATTCGTTTGGCGTGCGGATGGCGATATTCCTCGAATTCATCCGTAGCCGCGCTTATGGGAGCAAACGTTTCGATAGCGTTCCCTTCGTTATTCGCAAAAATCTGAATAGATGACATGGCCTACTGTAATTTCAGATCTCAGATCTCAGATCTCAGATCTCAGATCTCAGATTTCAGATCTCAGATTTCAGATCTCAGATCGGAAACCAGATCTTACGATGCTGAGAGCCGGTTTGAGATGTCAATTCAACAAAAAGAATTCTTTCTACTACCAGTTCACCAACGCTCGTGACTTCCGCCCGCCTAACCCTTTTTCAGCGTGCTCAGCAGTTGTTGCGTCGCCTCGTTGCCCGGCTCAAGTGCCAGGGCGCGCTCCAACTCTGTCTGCGCCCGCCGGGAAAACCCCAGGTCGCGGTACAAACGGGCCAGCATCACGTGATATGAGGCATTCGCGGGATCTAATGCAACTGCGACCATCAATTCGGCCTCTGCCTGACGCCGGGCCTGCGGTTGGCTCGCCAACGCCGTGCCGTAGTATCCGCGATATTTCGCTTCGTCGGGCGCCAGATTCGCGGCTTCAGCAAAACAGCGCACAGCCAGCATAAAGTTTTCCTGCTTCAAGGCGGCCAGTCCCTGCTGGAATCTCGTTTCGGCGTAAGACGGATCCCGTGGCCCGGAATGGCCCTCCGGCTGAGTTGTGGCTACCGGAGTCCGAGCACCGCTGGAACTTTGTGCACTGCTCACTGCTGCTTGCCCGCCTCCAAGCTTAACGTCATAAGCTGATCGCAGTGACGGATTCCCCAGCGTCTCATATGCCTGGGCAAAGCGCGCGAAGGCCGCTTCCACTTCGGCATGTTTCTCCCGGGAGACGCTTTTGTGAAACTTGTCCGGGTGAAAACTCCGGGCCACACCGTGATAAGCGCGCTTGATTTCTGCTGAAGTGGCTTCGCGCCCCACATCCAGTACCTCGTAATGGTTCTCAGCCTGGCTCAACCGGCTCAGCATGGCCGACACCTGGCGCTCTTCATTAGCTCTGGCGGCCTTCTCCTTATCTTCAACCGGCTTTGCCGGCGAGGTGGTCGCAACTTTAATTGTGCTCGTCGTTTTCACTGGCGCTGTTTTGTAGTAGGTCGCTAGAGGAGTAGGCCAATTGCTCCGTTGCAAAAAGCCTCCCAGGGCCAGCGTGTAGGCGATACACAACGCCTCAGTCGGTTTGGGACTGGTGAGCACCTTCAGTTGACTGATCGACAGTGGTTCGGGAATGCGCGATAAGAGAGAGGCTTCAGCAGGAAGCAGCGTGGTGCCGTTATAAGCGACGTTGAGCGGTGAAAAGGCATCGTCCGCACCCCTGAATCTGGCGCCGATGAATTCACGCGGCAGGCGGCGAGCGCCTTCCATCAGTAATGGTTTGGGTTCGAACTCGATCCGCATCCCCTCCGCCAACCGCACGCGCGGATCGTAGCTCCACTGGCCATCAATCCATAACAGCGCGGGCCTAAGCACATCGGAAACTTGTTGGATCCTGAGTTTTCCCAGAGCCGAAGGCTGTAAGATGCCCTGGCCCAAAAGCGCAGCGGCCAGTTCGGCATCGTTTTGCCCGCCTATCACGTTCAACTGTGCTTCAGTGAGTAAACCACTCCGTTTAATAACTTCGAACAGACGATGTGCCCGCAAGTTTGAGGTGGCGTAAACGAGCTTGCCCTCCTCGAAATACACCACCACCTTAACGCGCTCGCGCTCGAGGCGCAGGGCCCCGGTCAGACTTGCGTTGGCTATTTCTTGAATTAGCTCGGCAAGCGGATGCTCGCTCAAATGACCATTCATGACGTGCGCTGGCCCTCATCCAGCTTCAAGGGACTATAGCGCACGCCCCGCAAAAGGCAGAAGCCCGACCGTCAGAAAGGGTCCAAAAGCTCCACCCGCGATATCAATAGAGTTCTCACGGGACTGGTTTGACACCTTGTAGTTCGGTGAATAGTATTTCTGCAACATTCAACAGCTGAATTCCGAAAGTTGGAGTTGGTCTCGTGATCTCCAATTTCCCTTCTCACTTTCGTGGGCAGGGTTACGGGCGGGGTGACGTGGATGCATTACCGGTACGCCCTCTTCTGCGAAGCGGAGAGGGAGATACTTTTGATGAGGAGGAACGGTGGTGGCATTGCAGGGCGAGAACGGACCGTCAAGGTCTTCCGGCAATGAGGGTGAGGCCGGGGTGATCGAGGATGCGAACCTTGAGCTGCGGCAGCGCCTGGCTGCCTATCGTTCGCTGATGTTAGGCAATATGACGCACGATTTACGCACCCCGCTGAGCGCCATTCTGGGATTCGCGGAGATTATGCTGGCCTTTGAAAAACTTACTGAACCGCAAACGCAGCTCTGTCAACGCATTCAAAACTCCGGCCGGCAACTACAGAGCACCATCAACGTTCTTTCCGATCTGATCCGGCTCGACTTCGATGAAACTGAACTGAGCGTGCGCCAGTTCTCGCCCGGCGACGTCCTGCGCGAGTCATGCAACGCAGTTTCCCGCCAGGCCGAAAAGAAAGGCGTCTCCTTGTCGGCGAACATCGCTGACAATCCTGGGTCTGTCTTTTCGGATGAGGGCAAACTGCGCCAGTCGCTTTACAACTTTCTGGCGTATGCGATCGCCCGCAGTCCCGCCGGCGGAGAAGTGACGATTCAGACCTCAACCACCCCTAACGGCGATCTGCTTTTGCAAATAGATGATCAAGGCGCAGCGGTTGATGTTTCCGCGGCCTTTGAACTCCACTCCCCGGACTCGACTGTTGAGGACCTAAACCTGCGCGAGCTGGGGTTCGATATTTCTCAGCGACTCCTCAATGCTCTGGGAGGCAGGGTCACTCTGCAGAATCGGGAGCCGCAGGGGTTGACGATATTGCTGCTGCTCCCAAAACAAACACAAAGCCTCCCGGGAGAATAGTTATGGTTGATTTGAGGTTACTTCCAATCGTTATCAAGTGGGAAGACGGTAGCGAGGAAACTTTTGATGCAGTCGAATCACTTGAGACTGATCTCGAGATGTTCGCTTCAGAATCGACTCCCGAATGTGAAGCGCGAGATCGCCTTGGGCGCCGTGTCCGGTTAACGGTTGATGAGAGACTAGTGCTAAAGGAGTTGTCCTTGCTTGACGCGGAGCCTGGTCCGACCGCAGTCCGTTAAACCGTCCGCGTACACTGACAGGCAACTGTCCGCCGCAGATCGTCAAGATCCCTCCTGATCGTCCCTCAATAACCATCGTGATATGATGCGAAAAACGGAATCACAAGGACTTGTAACCAATAATGTCGTCCCTGGAGCAAGTAGAGGATCAGGCGCGCGTTTTAGAAATAAAAGTGCGCGAGTGCACCAGCATAGCGGAGCTCGATGCCTGCATTCGCCTGCAGCGCGAGGTCTTTGGTCTTCCCGATCTCGAAATTTCACCGCGACGTCACCTGATTGTCTCGCGCGAAGCCGGAGGGTGGACTCTGGGGGCGTTTGCGAACGACGAGCTGGTTGGCTTTGTCCATCAGATTGCTGCGGTCCGCGATGGCAAAGAGATTATTGGCTACTCGCACATGATGGCGGTCGCGGCCCCGTACCAGAATCGTGGTGTCGGCGCGCAGCTCAAGTGGGCCCAACGGGCGCGGGCTTTGAATGAAGGCCGCGAATTGATCCGCTGGACCTGGGAGCCATTGCGAGCACGCAACGCTCACTTTAATCTCAACCGGTTGGGAGTAGTGGTTCGGTCTTATGCGGTCAATTTTTATGGCACGGACTATTCCACCGATCCAACGCTGGATGCGAGCGAGCGACCGGGTCTGGACAGCGATCGCATGTTTGCCAGTTGGGAATTACGATCGGCGCGCGTCGAGGCATTAGCTGCCGGACGGGGACACCACCTGCCGAGACCCGACCAGGTGATCGAGATCCCGCGCGATTGGCCCGCACTGATCAAGTCGGATGCGAAGCTGGCCCGGGCTGAGCTTTTACGCGTGCGGGAGGAGTTCTTACAGGCATTTGCGGCGGGTCTGGTTTGTCGTGTGTTCAATCGGGACGCTGAGCGGCCGGGGTATTTGCTGTACGGTGAGTAGGCTCCTAATTGAATTTCAAATTTGAGATCTCAGATCTGAAACCAAAAACAAAACTAAGAACCATAACTAAAAACTAAAGCCAAAAACTAAAGCTAAAAACTAAACACCATGCCCATGACTCGCTTCGATCGTTACGTGGACCGGCACGCGCGGGCGTTCACCGAGCGGCTCCAGACACTCTGTCGGATGCCTTCGGTAGCGGCGCGGGGCACCGGCATGCGCGCCACAGCAGAAGCGGTCGAGCAGATCATGCAACGAGCCGGTGCCGGCACGCGCAGTTTTAAGATCGGCAACGGCTATCCCATTATCTACGGCGAATTCGGCGGCGGGCCCCGTGGCTTTCTCGTTTATGGTCATTACGATGTTCAGCCGGTGGGCCATCTCACGGATTGGTCTTTCGGCCCATTCGCCGCCAGCATCGCTGACGGCAAACTCTTTGCCCGCGGCGCCGCCAACAGCAAAGGTGATCTGGTGGCCCGACTGGCCGCCGTCGAGGCTTATCAAAAGACCTATGGCAAGCTGCCTGTCTGTTTGCGATTCGTAGTAGAGGGTGAAGATGGTTTGGGCAGCCCCAGTCTTTACCGCTTTGCCTCCGAGCAGCGGGAGATGTTGGCCGCCGAAGGTTGTTTCTGGGACGAAGGCTACAAAGACAGCACCGGGCGACCGATTATTAGTTTGGGTTTCAAAGGGATTACGTTTATCGAGCTGCGGGTGCACGGCGCGCGCAGCGAGTTGCATTCAAAGTGGGGCGCCATCGTTTCCAACCCCGCGTGGCGCCTGGTTCAGGCCCTTTCCACGCTGACCTCGCCGAAAGGCGTAATTACCATCGACGGTTTTTCATCCCACCTCGCCGCGATCACGCGCGAAGACCTCGAAGCGATGAAGTCGATCGACCTGGACGAGGCTGGTTTGAAAAGGGAGTTTCGCATCGGCGGATGGTTGCGCGGGATGAAAGGTTTTGCCGTGGTGAAGGAACACATCTTTGGTCCCACCTGCACGATCTGCGGCATTCAAACCGGGCACACCGACGCTGGAGCGAAGACTGTCCTGCCCAGCACGGCGATGGCCCGCCTGGATTTTCGTCTGGTGCCCGATCTTACCCCAGTCGTGGTGGCCCAGCTTTTACGCGAACACCTCGACACTCGCGGCTTCACAGACATTGAGATCATCGAGTTAGGCAGCGCACCGCTGGCCAAGTCCTCTCCACAATCATCTGTGGCGCGGGCCGCAATCGAGTCGGCGGGAGAGATCTATGGCGCGGCCCCGATCGTTTATCCGATGGATCCGGCGAGCGGGCCGGTCGGCGCAGTTTGCGGTGTCGGCGATCCGCCCACCCCGGTCGTTTCCTTCGGCACCAGCTACGCGGCGTCCAATCCGCATGGACCGGACGAGAACATACGCCTGGACGATTTTCTGCAGAGCATAAAATACTTTGGCCGGATAATTCACCACCTTGGTGGCGGGGGAAAATCGTCAGGGAAAACTACCACCAGCGGCATCACGAAGAGCAACAGCGGCATTACAAAGACCAACAGTGGCGCGCGCTCTATACGCAGCTAGTGGCACAGACTTCAGTCTGTGATTTGGTCGCTGGAATCTAAAGACGGGAGAAGCATCACAGACTGAAGTCTGTGCCACATTCAAGTTGCCTACCAGCAAGACCATCCAACGCACCATCTCAGAGCTGCGCGAAGAGATTCGCCGCCACGAAGAGCTCTATTACGTTAAGGACGATCAGGAGATTTCCGACAAGGAATATGACACTCTGCTCGAACGGCTGCGCGAGCTGGAGCAGCAATACCCCGAGTTTCTGACTCCCGACAGTCCTACTCAGCGCGTGGGCGGCCGTCCCGCGGAGGGCTTTGACGAATACCTGCATCGCCGCCCGATGCTCTCTTTGGATAACAGTTACAGCATCGACGAGCTGCGCGCTTTTGATCAGCGCTGCCAGAAGCTGGCGGACGGGCGTCCAGTCGATTATGTAGCGGAGCTAAAGATCGACGGGCTTTCGCTGGCGCTGCACTACGAAAACGACGTACTGGTGCGCGGCGTCACCCGCGGCGATGGCCGGCGCGGCGAGGACGTAACCCAGAATGTGCGCACCATCCGCAGTGTTCCCTTAAAACTAAAAACTCTTTCCGCCAAAATCGGAGCAACGATCGAAGTGCGTGGTGAAGCGTACCTGCCCCGCAAAATATTCGAAAAGATCAATGCCGAACGCGAGGAGGCAGACGAACCGCGCTTTGCCAATCCGCGGAACGCCGCCGCCGGCGCCATTCGCCAGCTCGATTCGGCAATGGTTGCCAAACGCAGATTGGACCTCTTTCCCTACGACGTGATCAGCGGCGAGCGCAAGGCTTTCGCAACTCACTGGGAATCGCTGCAGTGGGTCGAGGCCGCGGGCTTCCACGTCAACCCTCATCGCAAGTTATGTCCTTCCATTGAGGAAGTCATCGACTTTTGCAATGCGATGGAACCGAGGCGCGACGACCTGGAATACGAGATTGATGGGGTGGTAGTAAAGGTAAACTCCTCGGCGCTCCAGGATGAGTTTGGCGCTACTTCCAAGGCGCCTCGCTGGGCGATCGCGTACAAATACGCGGCCAGGCAGGCGACGACGCAGGTTCACAAGATCACGGTGCAGGTGGGGCGGACGGGCGCGTTGACGCCGGTGGCCAACCTTGAGCCAGTCCTGCTGGCGGGCAGCACTGTCTCGCGCGCGACGCTGCACAATGAAGACGAGATTCGCCGGCTGGGCCTGCGCGTGGGCGATTGGGTCTTAATCGAAAAAGGCGGCGACGTCATTCCCAAAGTCCTAAAGGTCATAGAGTCTCGCCGCACGGGGAATGAAAAACGGTTTCGCATGCCTGGCAAATGCCCCGTCTGCGGCGGCGTCATTTCCCGAGTGGAAGGCGAAGTGGTTGCGCGCTGCATTGCCGCTGACTGCGCCGCCCAACTTATGGGGCGCTTGCTGCATTTCTCTGCACGCCGGGCCATGCGCATCGAGGGGCTGGGCGAATCGCTCGCCGATCAACTAGTCGAGAAGAAACTAGTGCGCGATGCCGGCGACCTGTACAGCTTAACGCTGGATCAGCTGGCATCCCTCGAACGGATGGCGAAAAAATCCGCTTCGAACCTGCTGGCGCAAATCGAAGCGAGCAAAACGCGCGATCTTTCCAACCTGATCTATGCCCTGGCGATTCGGCATGTGGGAGAACGAACCGCGGGAATTCTGGCGCGGCACTTCGGCTCGCTTCAAGGTCTGAGCGAAGCCAGCATCGAGGAGCTGGATGGCATTCACGAGATTGGGATGACGGTAGCCCAAAGCGTGCGCGACTGGTTCGACGACGCGGGCAACCTGCAACTGTGTGAACGTCTGGGCGCCGCCGGCGTGCGCACCGAGCTTGAACACACGGGCGCGGCCACGGTCGATGACAAATTCTCCGGCCAGCAGTTTGTGTTGACGGGAAAACTCGAGAGTCTGTCGCGCGACGAAGCGCGCGCTTTGATCGAATCGCGGGGCGGCCGTGTTACATCGACCGTTAGCAAAAAAACTGACTACGTTGTGGCCGGTGAAGATGCCGGCTCGAAGCTGGACAAAGCGCTGGCGCTGGGTTTGAATGTCCTCGACGAGAAGGGATTGCGGGAACTGCTTGGCTGATCACTCAAATGCATAACGGCTTGCACAAGAAAGTCGCCGAACATTGAGAACGTCCAGGATCAGCATTGGTTCGTGTGGGTTCGTGAGATTTTGTGTGATTTCGTGGATCGTTTGCTAATGATTCGGAGCCGCACGATCCACGAAATACACTAACTGCACGAAAGAACACGAAATAAGAGTTTTATGACGGCAGAATAAATCGGATTATTGAACTAACATGTCTGAACATTCTACAAATACAACAGAACAACAACCCAGGCTGGAGCTGCTCTATACGCTCTTTTGCGACGATGTGCGACTTGAAGTAGGCAACAAGCTTTCGCTAATGGGTGTCTTTCAGAACATCATGGTGCAGCAATTGCCGGTGTCACTCATTAAGTTTGCCGTGGTCAACCATTGGCGCGGCGAAGGGGTGCATCTTTCCGAGGTGCGCATCCTTACTCCTGATCGGCAGCATCCGGTAGTCGTCTCGCAGCCCACGCGTTTTGAAATCGCTTCCGGCGGCTTTGCCGACAACATCAGTTTCTTTGTGAATGTAACTTTCCCGGCGGCCGGCCACTACCTGGTTCAGACCCTCATCGACTCAAACCTGTTTGACGAGCAAACCCTGGTTGTCGCCGATCAAGCTTCAGCCAACGCGGACAACGTCTCAGAATCAATTAACTAGAATCACGTTAGCAAGAAAAGCGAGCGGGCCGGCAGTTGATTCTGCCGGCCCGCATTGCTTCTGATCTAAGTGTCTGGTGGGGATGAGAGGACTTGAACCTCCACGATGTCGCCATCACAGGCTTCTGAGACCTGCGCGTCTGCCAGTTCCGCCACATCCCCGTAATGGAAGTGTCACTATAGGAAAGGCGCTTGGAAGGTGTCAAGAAAGGAGAGTTCATCCTTCCTTAACACTTCCAAACGCCTGATTAAATTTACGCGACTTACGTAAGACCCTATTCAGCTCTAGCGGTTGCGACGAAGCCATGCGCGCCGTTGCGCAAGGGTCCAGTTGGTCCGGCGATTGCTGGTGTTGCGATTGAACACCCGGGTGCCGCGCGGCACGAACACGCCATTGCGCCAGAAGCCGGCCTGACGGGTTGGCCCGCGTCCGTCCCTGCGGCCATCGCTCGCATCATGGCAATTGACGAACTTCGCGCACTTTTTGTCGTAGTTCGATCGTCGGTTGTTGTGATCCGATCCCTGGTTTCCACGTCCCCGCGCGTGCTTGTTTCCCTGGGCCGATGCCGTAGCCGGCGCGGCTATCGCTATGATCAGCGCAAATAGCATCGCCGTCAGAATACTGATTTTGGTTCCTGCCTTATTCATATCTTTCCCTCCAAGCGTAGAAGAAAAACGCCTGCGGCGCTCATCTTTGATTAATATCGGTTTAATTGTTTGAGGCCTTCCTCTCGGGGCAAGCTTTTAGGAAGTCAATCACTGTGCCAGCAGTGGGCCAGGCCAGATCATTGGAGAATAGCTTTGATTTCCCCCACTCCCATAAAGGTTTCGCACCATATCGGGACAATTCAACCGTATCGAATAGGAAATACAAGGGATAGCAGCAGGCCGACAGCGCGTGGCGGGGAGGGCGCCCTGGCTTGTTCTGAGACGCGGCTTCGGCTTGTTCCTATTTGAGATCTCAAATTTAAGATCTCAGATCTCAAGAGTAGGACCGGTTGCGAGTGTTCAAGCGCCATTGCTATAGTCACGATCTCTTAACTCAATGACAGCCACCCCCGAAACTTCAAATGATCTGCGCCGACGTTTTGCGGAAGTGCAGTCTCGCATTGACGCTGCAGCGCTCCGCAGCAAACGAGTGCCCGGCGAGGTCAAGCTCCTCGTGGTCAGCAAGTCTCATCCAGCTGATGTTATTAAGAGCGCAATTGAAGCCGGGGTTATGGATCTGGGCGAGAATCGCGTGCAGGAAGCTGAAGACAAGATCATGACGGTGGGCCGCCGGGCAGCTCGCTGGCATTTGATAGGCCATCTGCAATCAAACAAAGCGCGGCGGGCGGTGACGCTATTTGATTTTATTCACTCACTGGACTCGGTGGAGCTGGCGCAACGACTGGATCGCATGTGTGTTGAGGAGGAACGGGACCAGCTGCCGGTTTTGATTCAAATGAATCTGGCCGGGGAGGCGAGCAAGCCCGGAATCGATCAGCACGAGCTGCCCGAACTTGTCGAAACTGTAAAGCGTTGTACACACTTGCGTCTAACCGGTTTAATGACGGTGCCGCCGTTTTATGATGATCCGGAGCGAGTCAGACCTGTGTTTCGCTTGCTGCGTGAGCTGCGGGATGAATTGAATTCACAGAAGGTTTTTCCCTCTGGTAATGGAGAACTCTCGATGGGCATGACCAACGATTTTCCCGTGGCCATCGAGGAAGGCGCGACGATTGTCCGTATCGGAACGGCCATCTTCGGCGAACGTCGGGCGTTGAATAACTCTTAAGAGCTATGACATCTATCAACCTCCTCGCCCTCGGCATCTATTACGTCATCACGGCAATTGTCGTGGGCATCACTATTCTGGTGCTGCTGCGGTTCATAGTTGACGTGGCGGATCTCAATCCGTTTTCATGGACCAAGATTACTGTCCGGCGTTACAGCGACCCCCTGGTGAATCCAGTGCGGCGCGGCCTTTTGCGCTGGGGTCTGGATCAGAGACTGGCGCCGCTGGTGACGATTCTGATCGCTATTCTGCTGGGATGGTTTCTCTGGAAGCTGGTGGGCGCGGTGCTATTCACCGTGAACGGCATTATCATCAGCACCGTCACCGGCGCTCCGGTAAAGCTTACCGGCTATATCCTGTTTGGAATTCTGGCGATCTACTCGTTGTTAATCGCGATGCGGGTAATCTTTTCCTGGGGTCTTGACTATGGCAGCCGCCTGATGAGGTTTCTGATTCGCGTCACCGAACCGGTGCTTGGTCCGGCGCGGCGCATGATCCCCACCCTCGGGATGTTTGATATCTCGCCCATCCTGGTAATTCTACTACTGCAGCTGTTGCAGAGCGCGGTGGCTGAAATGCTGATTCATTAGCGAAGAAGGCGCAAAGGGTTGAGTGGTGACTTTGCGCCTTATGTCTTTCCTTTCTTGGCGCCTTTGCGTGAACCCCCAACTACCAAACCCACTAAGATCGGATTCTTCGGATGACTTTTGAGGTAAAGCTTTGCTGAAATACACCAAACAGGACGGCTCCGTTACCTTTCAAGTTCGCGTCGTGCCGCGGGCATCGCGCAGTGAAATTGCCGGCGAGCACGATGGCGCTTTGCGTGTACGCGTGACCGCGCCCCCGGTCGATGGCGCCGCGAACGAGGAAGTGAAGCGGTTGATCGCGCGCCGGTTGGGCGTTCCTCGCAGCGCGGTCGAGATCGTGGCCGGAGAAACCTCGAGACTCAAGCGCCTACGAGTACGCGCGCAGCCTGCCGATCTTGAATCCCTTATAGATTAAGAGTCCGGCCCGTCCGGTTCGATGTCAGTCCGGGTGCCTGTGTTTCGCGGAAGGGTCTTGTGATATATTGCGTTGCCCAACAACCCATACCTTAAATTGAGGAATCGCTCTAAATGTCCGGACACTCCAAGTGGCATTCGATCAAACATAAGAAGGGCGCGCTGGACGCCAAGCGCGGCAAGCTCTTCACGAAATTTATAAAAGAGATCACCGTAGCTGCGCGCTCCGGCGGTGGCGACGTAGAGGGCAATGCGCGGTTGCGTAAAGCGATCTCGGACGCCAAAGCCGGAAACATGCCGAACGACACTATCGAGCGCGCCGTCCGCCGCGGCACTGGCGAAGAAGAAGGCGTCAGCTATGAGGAGATTACCTACGAAGGATACGGCCCGGGCGGCGTCGCTCTGTTGATTGAATCGGTGACCGACAATCGCAATCGGACAGTGGCAGAAATTCGTCACGCGTTTTCCAAGAATGGTGGCAACCTCGCTGCGGCCGGCGCAGTAGCGTGGATGTTTGAGAAAAAGGGTTATATCGTCGTCCCTAAGGCCGCCAAGTCTGAAGATGAATTGTTTGAGATTGTTACTGATGCCGGCGCGGAAGACTTGCGAGATGACGAAGACAACTTCGAGATTATCACGACCCCGGCCGACTTCGACCGCGTGCTCGAGGCGGTCAAGAAATCCGGCGTCGAGCCACAGGTAGCTGAAGTCGAAATGGTTCCCAAGGAATATAAGAAGCTGGAGGGAGCTGAGGCCAAACAGATGCTCAAACTGATGGAAGCCCTGGAAGACCACGACGACGTGCAAAAAGTGTCCGCCAACTTCGACATCAGCGAAGCCGACATGGCTGCCGCCTGAGCGACCACTTAACAAAACACCCGACCCTCTACAGTCTGCTTCTCAGTGATCCGCTTTTTCATTCCGCCGTTTCGCGGACTTGTAAAATACTAATTGATTGATTTAGGCCTCACGGTTTGAGGCGATGCAGGTTGCGTGAGCGCTGTTCATGACTTTATGGACGACCGTACCTGGCTCTGCTTTGCGAGGTCTTCCTGAATTAGGGCTTTGTTGATGGCAAAGGCAGCTTCCGCTCCTTCGGCTGCAGCTACGATTGAGAGCTGCACCGCCCGCGAAGCGTCGCCCGCGACAAACAGCCCGGGCACGTTCGTCATTTCAAAATCGCCGGTACGCACCGCCCCGCGTTCAGTAAACTCGCAACCGAGTTTAGCTGCCAGATCACATCCCTGATCCTGTCCCGTATTGAAAAACATTCCGCGACGCTCGAGCACCTGGTTACTGGCAAAAACGATTCGTTCCAGCCGGCCATCGGTTCCCTCAAGTCTGGATATTCGCTCCTCGCGCACGGCGATGTTGAGTGAGGCCAGTTGTTCCCGTTCTGCCGGTTTCAACTTAGCCGGTCCGTCGGAGCAGACCACGAGATCTTTGCTCCAGGCGGTAAGTTCCAACGCCAACCCGGCCCCGCGATCTTCGCGACCATAAACCGCCAGCGGCTGGTCGCGCATCTCCCATCCGTCGCAGTAAGGACAATGAAAGACGCTGCGCCCATAGAACTCTGACAAGCCTTCGATATCCGGAAGGTGATCGACAACACCGGTGGCCAGCAGAAGTTTTTTGGAGCGCAGTGGCTTTTCATTCTTAAGCATTATCTCGAATCTACCGCTAACCGAGGACGCCGCGATTACTTCGCCTGCTCGAAGTTCAACGGAGGTATAGGGCTGCAACTGTTCGCGACCGATGCGCAGCAGTTCGGCAGGCTCGATGCCGTCACGTGTAAGGTAACCATGGAGGGCATGTGATGCTGCGTTGCGCGGCCGGCCGGCGTCAATGATCAGCACGCGCCGGCGGCAGCGACCCAAAATCAGTGCAGCACTTAGACCCGCAGGTCCTGCACCTACGATAACGACATCAAGAATAGAATCTGAATTGTTCGTCAAAGTAATCTCACACCCCCGTCTAATGGATCGGTTTTAGGGTTCTCCCTACGGCGCACTTCAAAAGTTCAGAACAACATCGCCTGAGTTTGGCGCTCTATTTTGTGTAAACGGGTCGCCCGGCTAACTTGGTGTTTCACGCAAAGGCGCTAAGAAAGGAAAACCAGAAGGCGCAAAGAGAGTTGTAGTCTTCTTTGCGCCTTAAGTATTTCTTTTCCTGGCGCCTTTGCGTGAAACCTCAACCTTGAACGCCCAGCCCTATGCGCTGGCACGATCAAGACTACCCGCACGTCGTTAATATACCAATGCAAGAACTCTGGTAAGAACTGTGCCAACACCCTCAAGGAGGAAAGTTTCATGTCGGCCGTTTGGTATGTAGTATACTTCGCGCCGTTCGTGAATTTAATGAACTGAGTCCTGATTCACTCGATTCAAAAATGCGTATTCTGGGAATCGATCCGGGAAGTGCCACCACAGGCTGGGGGATCATCGAAGGCGATCGGCGGCGCTATCACGTGGTGGAGTATGGCACGCTGAAGGCGCAGCCGCGCGAAACATTTCCTTCACGACTATTGAAAATTAGTGACGGCATTACGGAGATTATTGATCGACTACAGCCGGACGCTTGCGCTCTGGAAGATGGTTTCTACGCCACCAACGTTAAGGTCACGATGAAGCTTGGCCAGGTGCGCGGCGTAGCTCTCCTGGCCGCGGAGCGTGCTGCGATTGAGATTCACGAGTATTCACCTCGCACAGTCAAACAAACGATAGTCGGCTACGGCAACGCCGAAAAGCATCAGGTCCAGGAAATGGTTCGGGTGCTGCTCTCGCTGGCCACGATCCCTGAACCGCATGACGCGGCCGATGCCCTCGCCGTCGCTATCTGCCACTTCCATCACGCCGGTGTGGCCCAGAGGATTCTCGCCGCTGAAGCAGGCGTGAAACTCAGTTCCTCGTTGGTGGCTGCGACTCGCCGCAGGGCGATTCGTTAAGCCGGCCGCGCACTCATCGCGGCGCGCAACAGTTGCCCCTGGCAACCTCACTTTGCAAAGGAGACAGCGATGGTTTCCTTCAACTCCGCGAAGATTCTTCTCGTCGTTATTCTCCTCCCTCTGACATCTGTGCAGGTCGCAGCACAAAAGCGGCGGGTTCCCTCCGGAGGCCGTTTAGCCGTGGTCATCGACGAGCGTCTGGCGGCTCTGAGAAGCGCGCCCGATCTTTCAGGCAGGCTGGTCAGCAGGCTGAGCCGCGGGCGTCTGGTGGCTATTCGTAATGCCAGCCGCAGCCGGGATGGCGTTATCTTTTTTCACGTCGCGGTAACCAGGAGAACACTTGGCTGGGTCCAGGCCGAAGCTTTGCTGGCGCCGTGGCGCGCCGCAGACGACGATCGGTCTCTGCGCCTGGTGCGCAGCTCCGAAGACTTTGATCGCATTGCCAGAGGCCGGCTCTTTCTGGATGCGTTTCCCCGATCCCCTCTGCGTCCCCAGGCATTACTGCTGTTTGGTGACGCGGCGGAAGCAGCGGCGGAGAAACTTTCGCGCGAGGCCGCGCGCCGCCTGAATGAGAATGAGATGGCGGCCGGGGGCGCGCCCGAGTTCAGTTACTTTCTGAACTACAGCGGCCTCGACCGCTATAACCGCCAGGCCATCAGGTTTACCTTCGATCGCTCGACCAAACGATTCCACTACGACGGCGCCGCCTGGCGCGAGCTGCTGCGCCGCTACCCCCGCAGCCCCGAAGCCGCCGAGGCAAAGGTGCGACTCGACGCGATGGCTGAGATAACTAACAGATAGAAGAATGGAGCGGGTGATGGAGACCATTACTTGAGGGTCCCATCAAATACCGCGAAGCGACTCCCGTACCCAACGTAGCCGTAGCGGCAACGTTGGGGCTGGAGGTCATAACCGCTTCGCGGTATAAAAATCTGGCATTGCGCCATTATCAATGGCAAATTTACCAACTCCTCATCAAAGGTTCTGGATGATGATCGATGGAGAGAAGCAAGGCCCGTTGAATTGAGACAGAACTGAAACGACCCGAGTCCACTGGGAACCCGGGTCGTCTTTGCTCTTAGTCAGATTGTAACTCCCAGAGGTTGAACGACCACTAATTCGGCCTGCCAACCAGCGCAATGGTTTCGGCCTTGCTACGCCTGGCCAACTCATGCTCGAGACTTCGTTGCCGGTCAGGCTTGACCATTTCGCGGCCGGTAGCCCTGCCTGAGATCCAGACCTGGGAAAGAAAGTACTGGTTGTCGTAACGTCTGAAGACCGCTTTAGTTTGACTCTGGATATCCCTGGCCGCCACCGGCATTGTCATGACATACGCACCGTTCTTGCCGTCCCTGGCTTGAATCCTCAGACCTTCAGCAGATCCCCGTGTGCTTCGCGTCACGATGTATTCACCTGCCGGAAATGTTTTTGCGGAGACAATAAAGTCGAAGGGCACGGTTACCCTGAAGCCGGCGCCTCCCTGGGCCCGGGCCGACACAGCAGACAGGATGATCAAGACCCCAATCATCGTCACAGTTCTAAAAACTTGATTTCTCATATATGACTCTCCTTCGGTCGTTGTTGGGGGCCACGTTCGAAGCTTCGTGGGCCCGGTCTGAATTTAGTGGAACTGATGTCGATCAACTGCTTCGCCCACAGTTATTGCAATGCTCGTATCTGTTGTCCGCAGCGAGACTCAACGGTCAGTGTGTTTTGCCGGCTCAACTGCGGATTGCCGCCGTCGTCAGGAATGAGCCATGTTCCGTTGGCGCCTTTGACCAGATGGGCCAACTCATGCAGCAGAATCAGCACCCTTGCCTCTCTCGTGTTTGGTCGAAAGCTGCCGACCTTCGGCACGAATGGCTCGGAGGGAAAAGTTTTTGATTTATAGAAGGGGCCGGCAGTGTTCAGCTCGGCCTCTTTGAATAGCCGATACGAAATACCGTTTTCTGACTTCACCAGGGTGAACGGCCCGGACATGCGCATCCCCATCCTGGTGTCGTTGCACGATGCCGTACGGAGTTTGATAACTAACTCGCCAAGGACATCGACTGACGCGCTGCCGCCGAAGAAAGCGCTGCAGGTGTTTTGTTCGTTCAAAACGATCAGCGCGTCCAGGTAGGCCCGATCCAGCGCTGTCAGGCTGGTTTGCTCGAATGCTCCTGCGCGCAGTATTCGCAGGCGCTCGCGTTGTTTGGGTTCGAAGGGAACACGGCTGAGTCCCGTAATCGATGTTCCCAGGAGCAGAGCTATCGCTATCAGTTGGCGTCGAAGTCTCATCTCGCACCTTTCCATCAAGGTTCATCCAGTGGAGCAAGAGCTCCGGGGAGAGCGAACCTACGTTTCGGTAGAAGTTGTTCTGACCCATACCGCGAGAAAAGACGCAAAAAGCTATCAAGTGATTTCAGTCGATTAGGGCGGAGTTGTCGGGAAGGTGAGTTTTGTTGGGGTATAATCCGCGCGGCCAGCGGTAGCCGAACATTTACATTGCGTAACGTCCCTGTTTCCGATCAGCTTGAGATGACTGCGGACTCGCCACATGAAGTAACCCAACTGTTGTTGGATTGGAGTAGCGGCGACCAGGCCGCACTTGATCGGCTGCTGCCCCTGGTTGATCGCGAGCTGCACCGTTTGGCGCACCACTACATGCGACGCGAGAATCCTGGTCACACGTTACAGACCACTGCTCTGGTCAACGAAGCTTATCTAAAGCTGATCGACCAAAAAAATGTTCACTGGAAGAACCGGGCCCACTTTTTTGCCCTGGCGGCGCAATTAATGCGACGCATACTGGTGGATCATGCCCGCAGAAGGCAGTACGCAAAGCGGGGGGGAGGCGCGCACAAGGTCTCACTGGACGACGCCATGTTGGTCTCGCCTAAACGCGGGGGAGACTTGATCGCGCTGGATGAGGCGCTGGACAGACTGGCCGCCATAGACCCGCGCAAGGGCAAGATTGTCGAGCTCCGTTTCTTTGGTGGCTTGAGTGTTGATGAGACAGCAGAGGCGCTGCAGATCTCCTCGGTCACCGTTATGCGGGAATGGAGCATGGCAAAGGCCTGGCTCTACAACTCACTAAGCAATGAAACCTGAACGCTGGCAACAACTCGATAAGCTGTTTCACGCGGCCCGGGGGCGAACGCCTACCGAACGTGCTGCGTTTCTTGCTGAAGCGTGCGCCGGCGATGAGGAGTTAAGGAAAGAAGTCGAGGCGCTGATCGCGGCTAATGAACGGGCGGGCAGCTTCATCGAAAAGCCGGCGCTGGAGGTGGAAGCGAGGTCACTCGCCGGCGAACAAGGCGATGCTGAAGCCGAGTCAATGGTGGGGAAAACAATCGGGCACTACCGGCTTATCGCGCCGCTCGGCTCAGGCGGTATGGGCGAGGTTTACCTGGCGCATGACAATGTTCTGGGTCGCAGGGTGGCCCTCAAACTCCTCCACGCCTTCTTCACTAAAGACAGCGAACGGCTGCGCCGTTTCGAGCAAGAAGCGCGCGCAGCTTCTGCCTTGAATCACCCCAACATCATCACCATTCATGAGATCGGACACGATGGCCAGTTCCACTTCATTGCCCAGGAGTTTGTAGAGGGTGTGACCCTGAGTAAATACCTGGGCAGTAAAGGGCCGGCATTGAATGAAGTGCTGGAGATTGCCATGCAAGTGGCCAGCGCGCTGGCCGCAGCTCATGCCAAAGGAATCGTGCATCGCGACGTTAAGCCCGAGAACATCATGGTGGACGAAGGCAGGCACCTTGGCCGGCAAAACCACGTAAAGGTTTTGGACTTTGGGATTGCCAAGCTGGCCGACCTTCCGGCTGCGGCGATGAAGGCAGAAGCTACGACCCGCCTGTTGGTGAATACAGGGGAAGGTAGAGCGATTGGGACGGCGGCGTATATGTCGCCAGAGCAAGCGCGCGGAGAAAGCGTGGATGCGCGCTCAGACATCTGGAGTTTGGGAGTAGTGCTCTATGAAATGCTCACCGGCAAACAGCCGTTTGTGGGCGGGACATCCCAGGATGTCATAGCCTCGATTTTGAGAGATGACCTGCCACCACTCCCAAAAGAGCTTCCGGACAATCTGAAATGGGTGCTGAAGAAGGCGTTGCGCAAAGAATCGGGGGATCGCTATCAAACCGCGCGGGAACTGTTCTCCGATTTGCGCGACCTGCAAGGGGAAATGCAAGAGACTGAAGCGAGCGTAGGAGGCCCTGTTCCACTGACACCCGACGTAGAACTCGCTGGCCAGACGAGAACCGCCGCCGTTCGGGAGCCGGCGGCGCCGACCAGAGAAGCATTCGCTCACGCAACGTCGAGCGCCGAGTACATCGCCGGCAAGATCAAACGTCTTGGCTGGGATGCTATCGTCGTCCTGGCTGCGTTAATCATTGCCGCCGCAGGCATCACGTTTGGGTTATACAAACTCATCGGCCAGAATCTGAGCCAGACTAGTAAAAGCCAGCCTAAGCCCGAGGTTTCCTTACAGAGGATGAAAATCGCGAGACTCACCAGCACCGGCAAAGCGACCGATGCAGCCATCTCGCCCGATGGCAAATACGTGGTTCACGTGGTGGATGACGGCCAGCAACAAAGCCTCTGGATGAGACAGGTTTCGACCTCAAGCAACGTGCAAATTAATCCGCCCGCCAATGTTTCCTATCAGGGGCTGACATTCTCACCCGCTGGTGATTACCTCTACTACACTGCCTGGGACCACAAGACCCCTATTACCCTCTATCAAATGCCCGTGCTTGGAGGTGCTTCGAGAAAGCTGGTTACGGACATTGACAGCGTCGTGACGTTTTCACCTGACGGTAAGCAGTTTGCCTTTTTGCGCGGGTATCCATCGCGAGGTGAAATCGCGGTGCTGGTAGCTAACGCCGATGGCACGGCGGAGCGGAGGGTGGCGACGCACGGAATAGATGCTCTCGCTTTGGGTGACCCGGCGTGGTCACCCAATGGAAAGGTCATTGCCTATCCGGCGCCAAGCACCGACGCAAATGGCAAGACTCTTTTTGAAGTGCAGGTTGCGGATGGGGCAGTAAAACCGATCGGCTCACAGCGGTGGCACCAGGTTGAGAACGTAACGTGGCTGCGGGATGGCAGCGGACTGATGTTTATTGCGAGCGAGGGCGTCCCGAGTCCATCTCAGATCTGGTATCTCTCTTACCCGGGCGGCGAGGCGCACCGGATTACCAACGATTTGAACGACTATCTCAGCATGAGTTTGGCTGCAGATTCTGCCACCCTGGTCACTGTTAAGTCTGAGCAGGTTTCGAATATTTGGATTGCTCCCAACGACGATGCTGGCCGTGCCAGCCAGATCACCTACAGCAAGTTTGACGGGATAGACGGTATTTCATGGACGCCGGACGGTAAGATCGTCTATGTCTCGGGGGCGGGCGGCAATTTGGATCTCTGGATGACAGGGGCGGATGGAACAGGACAAAAACAACTCACGGCCGATGCCGGCAACAACAGTCAACCATCGGTTTCAGCCGACGGTCGCTACATTGTTTTTGTTTCTGACCGCTCCGGAACGAATCATGTTTGGCGGATTGATTTAGATGGCAGCAATGCCAGGCAATTAACTGACGGTGGCGGGGAATTGAACCCACAATGCTCGCCCACTGGCACCGTGGTTTATCAGTCATCCTCCGGCAAGTCTAACCTGTGGAAGGTGCCGATTGAGGGTGGCGAAACCGTTCCGATAATCGATAAGACTTCAACGGGGGTGGCCCTTTCTCCCGATGGTAAGTGGATTGCCTCTGGTTACTTTCAACCAACCAGCGTTAAGATTGCGATCTACCCAATTGAGGGAGGAGAGTCGCACCGGATCCTGGATCTTTCGGGTTACAACTATTTTCGGTGGACGCCCGATGGGCGCTCGCTCGCCTACGTTGACCAAACGAAATCGTCAAACATTAGTAGCCAGATAATAGATGGCGGCCCGTCAAAACAGCTGACGAACTTCAAGTCTGATCTGGTTTTCTCTTTCGCCTGGTCACGGGATGGGAAACAACTCGCGCTGGCCCGCGGCACCGTGAACAAAGACGTAATCCTCATCACCAATTTCATGGGTCAGCAATGACGTCTGAAGCCTGGCAACAACTCGATAAGCTATTTCAGTCCGCGATGGAGCGAGAGCCGGAAGAGCGCGCTGACTTTCTCGCTGAAGCCCGCGCCGTGGTCGTTCGTGCCGGTTCGAGTTGCTTCGTGGCTCGCTTGTTTCGGCCTGGTCTACTGCCACGTCAGGACACAAGCCCCCAGTGACTTTCCTTGCCTGGCTCTCACGCCTCACCTACACTGGCGAGCAAATCTGAGTTCGATCGACTCTTGTCCAGCACTCTGAGAAAGGTAAATGCATGTCAGGCAAACTTTCGCTTAGAATTTCGCTTGTCCTAATTGGGATCACTTTGTTATCGGTTTCGTGCCAGCAGATGAATCAACCGAACAATCAAAAGGCCACCACTGAATCCTCACAGTCATGGGATTCGTTCGTAAACGAATTCCTCGAATCGTATTTTGTGTCCCATCCGGATTTTGCCGTCCACGCTGGTCGGCATGAGTTCGACGGCAAACTGCCGGATTGGAGCAGTGAAAGTATTGCCAGTGAGAACAAGCGGCTGCATGGGATGAAAGATCGCGCTCGCGCCTTTGCGGATAGCGCCCTGGACGAACGCCAGCGCTTTGAACGCGATTATCTTGTCTCGGTAGTAGATGGTGAGCTCTTTTGGCGCGAATCTGCTGAGTGGCCCTTCCGCAATCCTTATTTCTACGCCGACGGCATCGACCCGGACGTTTATGTGTCGCGTGAATACGCTCCCCTTGATCAACGTCTGCGGGCCTACACTGCCTACGCCAAATCAATCCCGACCGCGCTTGCGCAGGTGCACAAGAACCTGCGCACGCCTTTACCGAAGAGTTACCTGAAGATTGGCCGCACCAGTTTTGGCGGGCTGGTCTCGTTCTATGAAAAGGACGTGCCGGCTATTTTCGCCTCGGTGAAAGACGAGCAACTACAAAAAGAGTTTCGCGAAGCTAACACCTCGGCCATCACTGCGATGAAGGGAATTGATGAGTGGTTCAAGTCTCAGGAAGCGTCGGCCACTGACAATTTTGCTTTAGGCGCGGAAAAGTTCAGCGAAATGCTGAAGGCAACAGAGGGAGTCGATTTCCCTCTGGACAAATTGCAGGAGATTGGGCGGCGCGATTTGGATCGTAACCTGGCCGCGCTGAAAGAAGCCTGTGCGACCTACGCCGCGGGCAAAACCCTTAACGAGTGCGTGGACAAAGCTGAGTCAAACAAACCGGTTGGCGGGCCCGTCGAAATGGCCCGCAAGCAACTCAACGATCTGAAGTCCTTTATCGCCGAGAAAAAGATTGTAAGCATTCCCGGAACGGAAGAAGCACTCGTGGCCGAAGCCCCCGCTTACCGGCGTTGGAACTTTGCCTACATCAACATTCCCGGGCCATACGAGAAAAACCTGCCTTCTACGTATTACATTGCGCCGCCGGATCCGGCGTGGACCCAGGCGGAGAAGGACGCCTACACTCCCGGCCAGGCCAACCTGCTTTTCACTTCTGTGCATGAAGTCTGGCCCGGTCACTTTCTACAGTTTCTACATGCCAACCGCAGTCCTGCGAAATTCGGGCGGGCGTTTGTCGGCTATGCCTTCGCCGAAGGCTGGGCCCATTACACCGAAGAGATGATGTGGGAAGCCGGCCTCGGCAACGGCACTCCGGAAGCCCACATCGGCCAGCTGCTCAACGCGCTGCTGCGTAACGTGCGTTTTCTGTCGGCCATCGGCATGCATACGGGAAGGATGAGCATGGCTGATTCCGAGCGGATGTTTCTGGAGGAGGGCTACCAGGACGCGGGGACCGCCCGGCAGCAGGCGGCGCGCGGCACCTTTGACCCTGCCTATCTCAACTACACCATGGGCAAACTGATGATTAGAAAACTGCGGGACGACTGGACGGCGTCTCGCGGCGGCAAGCAGGCATGGCAAGCTTTCCACGACGAGTTTTTGAAGTATGGCGGCCCGCCGGTTCCGCTGGTAAGGAAAGCAATGCTGCCGGGGGATACGGGGTCTTTGTTCTAGGTAAGCTGAGGTCTTACAGAAAAACTTGCAACGTTGAATACTTGCAGTCAGGAAGGTGGGCTTGCCCCCGCTGCTTCCTGTTGTGGATCATTGGAGCATGGCTCGCAAATGGTCCAATCTGAATCTTCCTGGAGCCCTGCACTTTGTCACCGGAAATGTCATCAATCGAAAGTCCGTTTTCAAAGACGAAGATTGTTGCGAAGCCTTCATAAAAGTCTGCTGACCTACTAAGAGAGTGGCCATGTAAACTCATTGCATGGGTTCTGATGCCAGACCACTTTCACATGATTGTGAATCCAAAGGATGGGCGGGTTAAAGAGTTTCTGGCAGTGCTCAAGAGCCTGGCGGCCAGAAGCTTAATCGAAGGCACAGGAGGCTCCGCCTTCTTAAGACCGGTGCCTGATGCCGATGGCTCAATACATCAGGTATGTCAGGATAGTTTCAAAGCCACGCCTCTTTGGAGCGTCTGGATGATTAAGCAGAAAATAAATTATATTCACGCCAACCCGGTCAAGGCGCGCCTTGTTGCTTCCGCTGGAGACTATAAGTGGTCAAGTTTTTCAGCGTTCCACGGGGAAGAGCCGGGGCCGCTTCCAGTTGACAAGAAATGGTGGTGGGAAGACGACTATGAGAAGCTTACAAAGGCAATGAAGGAGTTGGGGTGGAAGCTTCTCTGAGAAGCTGTTGGAAAGGAACTCCTTACTGCGTTCAGACTCAAAAGCCACGAGCCCGATTACAGGGAAAAAGCGGGGGCAAGCCCACCTTCCTGACTGCGGGTCTTCCCAGTTGCGCCTGAAAAATTCAGGTTGACTGAAATAGTTTCTTGAGTCCCTGTTAATAAACCTTCCGGCGGCTCGTTTACACGGTGGAGACCCTCAAGGAGAACACCGTGCAGGCAGCCCTTAAACCATTGCGATTAGTCACCGAACCCCCGGGAGAGATGGAAACTCTCTTCCAAAACCACCACGGACGAGTCTTTCGCACGGCCCAACGGATTACCGGCAGTGCCGCTGATGCCGAGGACGTGCTGCAGACAGTTTTTCTTCGCCTAATCAAAGGCCAGGAAGCTTACGACCTGTCCATCAACCCGGAAGCATATCTGTCGCGCGCCGCGATAAACGCATCGCTCGACCTGTTGCGCAGCCGCACCCGTTCAAAGTCGGTAGGGCTGGATGATATTGACTCCGACTCGCTGGCCAGCCGGTTTCGCAGTCCCGAAGCCGAACATGCCGATCGCGAACTTCAGACCCTGGTGCGTCAGGCGGTTGCTCGTTTGGGCAAGACGGCCGGTGAGATGTTCGCGCTGCGTTACTACGAGGGGCACGACAATCAGGAGATCGCCAAAATGCTGGGCACCTCACAAATGGTCGTCGGGGTTACTCTGCATCGCGCGCGCACAAAGTTACGAAAAGAAATTGGAGCGTACTTGAAAGCCGGTCAGTAAGGGGCCGATTTACAATGCAGCTACACAGACTGAAGTCTGTGACACTGGGAGAACAACATGAAAAGCAATAATGATTTTGACGCCATCCTCGATGAAACGACTGCCGCGATTCGGAACGAGCAAATCGATCCGGCCGTGGTTAATGCCGCGGCGGAGCGAGTTTGGGCGCGGGTGTCGACCGAAACCGCCGGCCAGCTCAATACGCAGCCGGTTGCTGCCGAGCGCATCGAGAACTGCGCGGACTTTCAGTCGCTGATTCCGGCCCACGTAAACGGCAAACTTTCTGCCGCCCGTTCGCTGCTGTTAGTCGATCACACACATGAATGCATTCCCTGCCGCAAGGCAATGAAGGAAGCGCGCACGCACACGCTGGCCCCGGGGATGAAAGCTGCGAAGAAGGCTGCAGTCACACGCCGGTTCACTATTCAGCCGGTAATTCTGCGCTGGGGCATTGCCGCGATGCTGGTGATTGGTTTTGGCTTGCTGGCCCTGCCGTTCATTCAACGCTACTCGCCGTTTGGCGGAGAGCTCGAAGCCACGGTTCAGGCGGCCGAGGGCCAGGTCTATCAGATCGGCGACACCAGCAGCACGCCCATTGGCTCCGGCCAGAGGTTGCAGAAGGGTGAACACATTCGTACCGCCAAAGATGCGCACGCGGTGGTCCGCCTCAGTGACGGCTCGCTGATCGAGATGAAAGATCGATCGGAGTTTTCCATCACCAGGAATGCGCAGGGTACAACGATTCACTTAAACCGCGGCGCCATCGTGGTGGAAGCTGCCAAACAAGGCCGTGGCCACCTGTTCGTCGATACCGGCGATTCACTGGTCTCGGTTACGGGCACCGTCTTTTCCGTCAACAGCGGCACAAAGGGTTCGCGCGTGTCTGTGATCGAAGGCGAGGTTCACGTCGATCATGCCAACACCGAGCGGGTACTGCATGCCGGCGAACAGGCTACGACCAGTCGCTCTATTGAAATGGTCCCGGTTAGGGACGAAGTCGCCTGGAGTAAAAAAGCGGCGCAGTATGCGCAAACGCTGGCGAGTCTCGGAGCCCTCAACAAGGAGTTGGGTAACGTCCCGCAAGCCGGCTTGCGCAACTCAACTCATCTGCTTGACCTGATGCCCGAGAACACGATTGTCTATGCGGCTTTGCCGAATCTGACTTCGACGATTACCGAATCGCATCGCATCATGCAGGAGCGCATCAGCGAAAACGCCGCCCTGCGCGAGTGGTGGGCGAAAGAGCGTTCCGGCAACAAAGGCCCCAACATGGACCAGGTGATCGGGACCATCCGCGAGTTTGGCGAATATCTGGGCGAAGAAATCGCGGTTTCGGTTTCTATGGACGGCCAGGGTGAGCCGACAGCTCCACTGGTGCTTGCTGAACTGAAGAACTCTGCTGGATTCAGGCAGTTTCTGGAGCAGCAGATAGCCAAGTATGCCGGCAATGCCCAGGGCCGGCCGGCGATTAACTTCGTTGAGGATCCGCTGACGGCTACGGCCGCCACACCTGAGGCGGGCAAGAAGAACGAAGCGCTGTACGTTTGGATTCAAAACGATCTGTTCGCTGCCAGTCCTAAACTGTCGCAGCTTCAGGATCTGGCGCGGCTGAACGGCAGCAGCAGCACTTTCACGGCCACGCCTTTCCGGGAACGCATCGCACAGGTGTATAGCCAGGGCGCCGGCCTGGTAGTAGCCGCCAACCTGGAGAAGATTGTCGAGCAAACGCAATCTGAAAGAGCGAAGACACCTAAAGCGGACAAGAAGGAAGACGCCCTGAAGCAGTTGGGCATCCTGAGCGTCAAGTATTTCGTGCTCGATCAAAACATGAGCGGGGGCAAGACACATACAAACGCCACCCTTTCCTTCAACGACCCTCAGAAGGGTATTCCTTCGTGGCTGGCAGCGCCGGCACCGATGGGATCACTGGAGTACATCTCGCCCGATGCCAATGTGGTGGCCGGCTTCGTGGTTAAGAACCCGGTTGCCCTGGTTGATGACCTGCTGGGTGTCATTGAGACGGTGGCGCCGGACGTGCGCAAGAACCTCGACAAGCAACAGGCCGAGCGTGGTCTGGACATTCGCAAAGACATTGCCACACCGCTGGGTGGAGAATTTGCCTTCGCTATCGATGGCCCAATTCTGCCGACCCCTTCATGGAAGATGGTGTTTCAAGTAAACGACCCCGCGCACTTGCAGCAGACCCTGGAACGTATTGTGGGCGAGATCAACAAGGAAGCGGCAAAGTTCGGCAAGGCAGGCCTCGTCTGGGATAAAGGTGAAATTTCCAGCCGCGCCTACTACACGCTACGTTCGGCTGACTTCGGGGTAGAACTGAACTACACCTACGTCAACGGCTACATGATTGTGGGTCCGAGCCGTGGGCTCGTCGAACGCTCAATAACATTGCGCGAGTCAGGTTACCGGCTGACGCGCTCAGAGAAGTTCACCGCTGGTTTGCCGGCCAACGGCAATCCAAACTTCTCCGCGGTCTTCTATCACAACCTTGCTCCGCTAATGCAGCCCTTCGCTGGTCGTCTCGCCAGCACGGCGAACAGTCTGCCGCAGGGACCGCAACAGGCGCTCAAGGCCATGGCCGCGGACATGCCGCCGACCCTGGCTTATGCTTACGCGCAGGGCGACAGCATTACCTTCGCGGCAAATACTGAAGGCGGACCGTTTGGTTTGAGTCCGGCCACACTATTGGGCATGCCCAACGCTCTGGAGATGCAGAGCATCATTCAGCAAGGCATGCGCGGGAAGAAGTAAACGAATAGGTGCCGGGTATCGGGTGTCGGTGGGGCTCGCCGATACCCGGCCCCTTACCCGGCACTCGCTACCTGACACGCGATGGATTTCCTTATTTGAGATTATTTGAGATCTCAAATTTCCGATCTCAAATGCAGAAAGAGAATCCAAGCGGCGTCGCGCTACGCTTGCCGCCGCACTCCAAATCAGGGGAGACTCGTGAGACTCGTAGCCATCTCCATTGTTTCCTGGCTCCTGGGCCTCTTCGTAATCCTGGTTACCTTTCGAATTGTCGAAGGCGCAAACCTCAGCGCGGCTGATGTCAAAGGCGCCACCGTCATGTCACTGGTCGTAGCCGCCTTGCTCTTCGCCCTCGCTTACGCTCCTTCATTGTTCTGGCTGCGCAAGCGCCTCGGAGGGTGCAAGCCGGCCGTCGTGTTTCCTCTTGCTTCCGCGTTCGTGCTCAATCTTCCTGTTTTTCTAATCGGATTACTTGCGATAGGCAGAACTTTGGCCCCGTCAGAAGCGTTAGCATTCATTGGTGCTTTCATACTGATGGGAACTGCGTTCGGCCTCGGTTTCGTTTGGAATTATCAGAACAGGGCGATATAAAGAGAAGCATGGCGCTACCTGCGACACTGCAACAACAGTCAATTGAGAATCCAGCGGTCGAGGGCAAACCAGTCATCGATCTCGACGGGCTCAGTGTATCTTTTGGCCGCCGGCCGATCCTGCAGAATCTGCAGGCCGACATGCGCGGGCGGGCTATTGGCCTTTTAGGCCCCAACGGCGCCGGCAAAACAACCCTCATTCATACGCTGCTCGGCTTTCATCCGGCTTCGGCGGGCACGGCCCGCATCTTCGGCCGCGATATCACCAACGAGGCGAAGGAAATCAAATCGCTGGTCGGCTACATGCCGGAACGGGATTCGTTCATTGCCAAGATGAGCGCCGTTCATCTGGTTCGGTTGATGGGAGAACTTTCCGGACTGCCGCCCGATGCTGCCCTGGAACGAGCTCATGAGGCGCTTTTTTATGTCGGCCTGGGTGAAGCTCGTTATCGCAAGCTGGATACCTATTCGCTGGGCATGAAGCAGCTGGCGAAGTTGGCGCAGGCAATCGTGCACGGGCCGCAGCTGATCTTTCTGGACGAGCCGACTAACGGTCTGGATCCGCCGGCGCGCGCGCGCATGATCAAACTCATTCGTGACATTCGTGACAGCGGGCAGGCCAGCATTGTCTTGTCGTCGCACCTGCTGCGCGACGTGGAAGAATGCTGCGAAGAGATTCTTATTCTCAAAGAAGGACGCCTGGTTGTTTACTGCAACCTGGAAGAAGAGCGGAAATCGAATCGCAAGTTCCTCATGCTGGAAACGCGCGGCGACCAGAACAAGTTCGTGGAAGCCGTGAAAGGGCTCGGCTGCGAATACGCCATCACCGGCGACCACCGCATAAAAGTGGTGCTGGAGGGCGGCATCGAGGTTCGTGATCTCTACCGGGTGGCCGCCGAGCAGCAGCTACAGATCAGACGGTTGAGCTACAAGCGTGATTCTCTGGAAGATATTTTCCTGAAAGCGATGGAAAACGGCCATGGCGGTATATGAACACACCTACAAACGCTACCAGGGCCAGCTGACCCCGGAGTGGAGCCGTTTTCTGATTATTCCCCGTCATGCCTTTCGTGACGTGTTCAAGTCAAAACTGTTCACCGGCTTCTTCGTGATCTGTTTTATTCCGCTGCTGGTGGAAGCCATCCTGATCTACCTGCATCACAATGTTAACGCCCTGGGGATATTGAAAACCCAGGTGGGCAACCTGGTACCGATCGACGCGTTCTTCTTTCAGACCTTTGTTAATCTGCAAGGCGGATTTGCCTTCTTCGTGGCCCTCCTGGTGGGACCGCCGCTCGTATCACGTGATTTGCGAAACAATGCCCTACCGCTTTATCTGTGCCGGCCTTTTTCCCGCACTGAATATGTGCTGGGGAAAATGTCAGTGTTGTTGATCCTGCTTTCGGCAATGACCTGGATTCCGCAACTACTTCTTTTCTTTTTCCAGTCCTATCTGGGAGGGGCGAGGTGGTTCGTCGACAACATCTGGATGGTCAGCGCTATTTTTCTCAGCAGTTTCGTCTGGATACTCTTGCTGGCGCTACTTTCGCAGGCCGTATCCGCCCTGGTGAAGTGGCGGGTAGTCGCCAGCGCTGCTTTGCTGGGCATCTTTTTTGTGCCTTCGGTATTCGGCGAGGTCATCAATCAGATCTTTATGACCCGGTGGGGAAATCTCATCAGCCTGGGAGCGTTGACCAGGAATGTGACGGCCGGATTGTTTGGCACCTTTGTGCGCACGACGGGCCGAATCACCGACGTGGATGGCGAGGTCATACGCGATATCGCTATGAATGAGCCGCCGCTGTGGGTCTGCTGGGCAGCCCTCTTCATTATTTCCGCCATCTGTTTGGCGCTGCTTTCCAACAGAGTCAAAGCATACGAAGTAGTGCGGTGAAGGATTGCGGATTGCGGAATGCGGAATTCGGACCTGCCGATTGCGGAATCGGATTTCGGATTGAGGATTTTAAGATAAGGCAGATTCAACAATTTTGATGACTACCGATATGAGCGAGCAATCTGAAATCCGAAATCCGCAGTCCGAAATCGGAGATTCCGCAATCCGAAATCCGGAATCCGAAATTCAATTCGACGATGTCTCGAAGTTCTATGGAGAGATCCTTGGCGTCAATCGCGTCAACCTGACCATCGCCCCTGGCATCACCAGCCTGGTTGGTCCGAACGGCGCCGGCAAGTCTACCCTGATGAACTTGATGACCGGCTTGCTGCGTCCCACCCGCGGCACGGTTACGATCCTGGGCATCCCCACCGATCAGCCGGAAGAACTTTTTCGCCTCGTTGGTTACTGCACCCAGTTCGATTCATTTCCGCGCGGGCTTACCGGGCGCGAATTTATCAAGTCGATACTGCTGGTGCATGGCTTTGATAAGAAGAAAGCTGACGCATACACGGTGACGGCCCTGGAGCGAGTTGGCCTGCTCGACGCCGCCGATCGCAAGGTTGCCGCTTACAGCAAGGGCATGCGCCAGCGAATCAGACTGGCACAGTCGATAGCGCACCAGCCGGCAGTGATGATTCTGGATGAGCCGCTGAATGGACTCGATCCCATGGTGCGGGCGGAAACAATCGCACTCTTCCGTAAACTCGCCGCCGAAGGCCTTCACTTAATCATCTCCAGCCATATTCTGCACGAAGTGGACATGATGTCTGATTGCGTCGTGCTGCTGAACAACGGCTATGTGGTGGCGGAGGGAAATATCCATGGCGTGCGCGACGAGATGGAAGAGCACCCGATGCACATTCTGATACGTTGCGACCAGCCCGCAAAGCTGGCCGCCCACCTTTTCGATCAGGACCATCTGGTAGAGGCGCGGCTGCATAAGGACCGCGGCGGTTTGTTTGTGAAGACGCGTAATGCCGATCGCTTCTATCTGCTGTTGAATCGCTTCGTCGCTGCCGGCGAGGTCAACATAGAATCAATCGCGCCGGTGGATGACGACCTCAGCGCGGTGTACCAGTACCTGATTGGGTCCGAGAGCGGCGCGTAGTCAGAACCGCCTGCGGTAGCGGGCGGGCCGCCCGGTCAAAACGGGTCATGACAACGGAAGGATGCCCCGTACCGCAGCGCGTGTTAGTCATTGCGATCATGAAATGAAAGGGGAGGGCCCGCCCGCTACCGCAGGCGGTTCTGACAATGAGCTCAACCATAAATATTCCAGCCGCCGACAAAGTCGAGAAGCAGCAGCCGCTGCCCTGGGCGCTGTGGGCCCGACAGATCCGGGCAATATTGCGGCGCGAGATTGAGAAGAACTTTTTTGGCAGACGCTCGATCCTGCTTTACCTGCTGGCGCTGGTGCCCATCTTTCCGCTCCTGATCCTGGCGCTGTTCACACCCCCCAGTCGCGAATGGCAAGACTTCATGCGATACCAGATGATCTATGCCATCTTTTATGGTGGCCTGATTCTCAGGACCGTAGTGTTCTTCGGCTGCGCCTGGATCTTTATGAACCTCTTCCGCGGCGAGATCGTTGACCGGAGTCTGCACTTCTACTTCCTGAGTCCGGTACGGCGCGAAGTCCTGGTGGTTGGGAAGTATCTCTCGGGCCTGGTTACTTCCATCATTCTCTTTGGCGGCGCCACTATCATAACGATGCTGCTGCTTTACTTTCCGCATTTCTCATCCGAAAGCATGCGCTTCTTTTTTGATGGCGCGGGGATGGGTCAGCTGCTCACGTATGTCGGCATTACCACGCTGGCGTGCATCGGGTATGGCGCGTTCTTTACGGTGGTGGGGCTGTTCTTCCGCAACCCGATCATCCCCGCCCTCGTGCTGTACGGATGGGAGTGGCTCAACTTCCTGCTGCCGCCGTTGCTCAAGAAGATCAGCGTGATCCACTATCTCAATTCACTAGCGCCCGTGCCTCTTTCTGAAGGACCGTTTGCAGTGGTGGCTGAACCGACGCCGGCCTGGCTTGCGATCTTGAGCCTGCTGCTGGTAACGCTGGTGGTGCTGGTGATCGCCAGCTACCGCATTCGGCACATGGAGATTCACTACGGCAGCGACTGATTTGTAGGGGCGGCACTCCGTGGCCGCCCCCTTCTTCCCGCCTCAATCAACTAATCGGAAGCATTCGCGAAGAAAGGTGGGTGGGCACTCCGTGGCCGCCCCCTTCTTCTCGCTTCAATCAACTCTCGGAACATTCGCGAAGAAAGAGGGGTGGCCACGGAGTGCCACCCCTACAATCTGATAGCACAAAAGTGTAGGTTGCGGGGATCCGTGTAGCCTTTTGTGGACACGCGATCGCATGTCCCAAACCAAAGAAGACTGTCCACAGATTGCGCCGATTCCACAGATTAGAACAAAACGGTAGTAACATGAGCTGTGCTTACTGCTGCTGCCTACTGTTTTTCAGGTCTTCGTTCTGTGTAATCTGTGAAATCTGTGGATGTTTTTCACCGGATACCCACGAAGCCCTGCAAGGCTTGATCAACGCTCGCTATCGGGTGGATTTTGTCGGGGTGTTTGTGCTTAAACCAGGAAGGGCATTAACGATTCGTCAAAGTCAGGATTATTGGTGAACATGGCTTCGGAATAGATGTCGTTCGTTATTTCACCCGGAGCTGAAGGCGACCTTTCGAAGTCGAACCCATCGTCATCAGCGTCGCGCTCTTCTTCGTCCTTTGCCACAATATTCAGGAACTTGCCGGCGTTGTTGCTAACCGAAAGTCTGGGCAAGCGTCTCGTGCTCGATACGACATAACCCGTGGCGCATACTCCGACACTTACAAAGGTGGCCAGGCGCACGAGCATGGTCAGAGCTTCCTCGGCATCGGTCCAGTAGAGGCTCTTCTCGGATTCGCCTACGACCGCATCAATCATCAGACCATCGCGCACGTAAATCGACGCCGTTCGCGACTCGAGGGCCAGAGTAAAGTCACCGCCGGCCCCCATGAACATTTCCATGCTGCGGGCCCTCTCGATAGTTGTGTGGTCCCAACTCAATTTCATGTAACCGGTCATTTGATTACGCTGACACATCTCCAGCAGTTCATGGAGTGGAAACGCTTTATCGAGAATCGATGAGAATACTTCCATGGGTTGCGCCTCAGGCACCTCTTGATGTGCCTTCGAGCTTACCTGGATCGTTTCTGTTTGAGGCAAATGATGTGACTTTCCCGTGGCGCGGGCTACGGATTGGGTGATATCTGCCAGGTCAAAAGGCTTAGCCATGTAATCAAAGGCACCCATTCTCATCAGTCCGCCGGCGTACTCGTCATCGCGTATACCCGACATCATGATTACTTCAGTACCGGGCCAGCGTTGCCGGGTATGTCCCAGGAGTTCCAGTCCACTCATGCCGGGCATGGAAATATCAGTAAGCACGACGTCAATGTGTTCATTTTCCAAAAGCTGCAGCGCCGCCTCGGCCGTTTCGGTCTCAAAGCAGGAATAGTCCTGGCAAAATAGGTCAATAAGCACTTCGCGAATGGAGGCATCATCATCGACAATCAGTAGAGAACTCATGGAGGATCTTCCTTAGCTTAAATGGAATCAGGTAGTCCGGTTCAGGCGGGGAGATGCCCTTAATTTCGGTTTTCTTCGCGTAAGGCACGCGCGCGCAAGCGTTTGAGCGGCAAGCGGTATGCCACCTAACGGAATGGGATTGTAGAGTCCAGGGCAGGCTGCACTCCATTTGATCGGTCAATTAGGAGATCTGGACGTCAATTTGAGGTAGCTCGCTGCGATTAAGTTGTTAGCGTTTACTGACGCATGAATTTCCCTTAATCCAGAATCGCCACGGCTTTTCAATCCAATCCTGAGCGTAATCGATGCCAATGCGCGGGCCCATGGCGATTTGTGAGCGGGAGATTTTCTTGCCTTCTTCCAGCCACACTTTGTCTCCCAGCAGGTCCGCGTTGTCCAGACTTCGATCAATGCCCATGGCAATGCATAGCTTTCCCGGTCCATTAGTGAGGTTGTGATCGGGTTGACCATGACGGCGTTTGCGCATGATCTCAATTCCTTCGACTGGCTCCAGGGCGCGAACCAGTATCGCGTGCGGAATGTCTCTGGCATTGGTCACGACATTGAACTGGTAATACATCCCATAAACGAAGAAGACGTAAGCTGTGCCGCCGATGCCGTACATCGGTTCGGTCCGCTTGGTACGCCGCCCGCCGAAGGAGTGGGCCGCGCGGTCCTGGGGGCCGCGGTAGGCTTCGACTTCGACAATAATTCCTGAGACGCGCTTACCGTTGCGCGCCGGCACCACCAGGAGTTTCCCCAGCAGTTCGCGAGCAACGGTCAACACATTGGCACGGGTGTAGATCTCGCGCGGCAGTTTGAGATTGGAGAGCGCCATAGGGTTTGTAGGGGCGGCACTCCGTGGCCGCCCCTCTTCTCCGCCGCCAAAGGGGCGGCCACGGAGTGCCGCCCTTACAAGCTAATGCCACAACTGCCACAGCATCACAAACGTGATGACGAACCCAATAACGATAATCGCTCGCCGCACCAGGCGCTGGTCGATGCGCACGGCCATGCTGGCTCCAAAGTAACCGCCCAGCAATGCGCCTACAGCCATCAACAATGCGTCCGGCCATACCACCAGATGAGAAAGCGAGAAGCTCAACACCGCGATACTGTTAATACAGATGCCGAGGAAATTCTTGATGCCATTCGCCCGGTTAATGTCCCGCAGCCCCAGAATTCCCATCGCGGCCAGCATTAAGATGCCGTTGCCCGCGCCGAAGTAACCACCGTACATCGCCGAGAAGAACTGAAAGATCATGGCCCCCACCCACCACATCGTCTTCGGTTCGGCGACAATCGGCTGCAAACGCAGGCGGCGGGTGATCGCTCCCTGAGACATGAATAGGATCGTGGCGAAGAGAATTAGAAAAGGGACCAGCCGCGCGAAGGTCGGCGAGGGTGTCCAGATCAAAAGCCAGGCTCCCACTGCGCCGCCGATGACGCTGATTAGTCCCAACCGCCAAAGAATGGCAGAACTATTCTCGAGCTCTCTGCGATATCCGAATAGCCCGCCGAAGAGTCCGGGCCAAAGTGCCACGGTGCTGGTGGCATTGGCGATCTTTGGATCCAGCCCTAGCCAGATCAATACGGGAAAGGTGATAAGCGTGCCGCCTCCGGCAATTGAGTTTATGGCGCCGGCAGCAAAAGCGCAGGTGAACAGGATGACGACGTGGAGTAGGGACATGCTATGCGGGTTTCCAGTTTCGAGTTTCGGGTTTCGGGTTAAACAAGCTTCGGCTTCGTCCTTTCACGCAGTCGTCCATTCTCAACTCGATTGTTAATGATGCTGGAACTCGAAACTGGAACCCGCATGTTAGAATGCATTTACTAGTTAGACCAGCAATAATTTCAGGGAGGAAGTAATGGCTGATGTAACCATTCGTCCGCTGCCCAACGGTCCGCTCATCGTCGAGGGCGAAGTCGATTTGTTCGACACCGAAGGAAACAAGATAACGAGCGACAAACCGCGCCTCGCTCTCTGTCGTTGCGGCGCGTCCTCGAACAAGCCGTTTTGTGACGGCACGCATAGCAAAATCGGTTTTCAGGCGGCGGCAGCTGTGAATCCCGCCAGCGCCGAATAACCCACCGCTTCATGCCGGCAAACATCAAGCATCCCCCTTCAACAATGCTACGCACCGTGCTGCTGGTTGCGATAGCTATAGCCCTGCTCGGGGCGACGCAGACCGGGCGGGCATCGCGACCTCTTCCTTCAGCCCTGGCAAAGAAGACCCTGCGCGTGATGACGTACAACATTCATGTCGGCATCGGCATGGATAAGAAACTGAACCTGCAACGCATCGCTGATGTGATTAATCACGAGCATCCCGATCTTGCCGGTCTTCAGGAAGTCGATCGAGGAGTGCAAAGGACCCAACGGATCGACGAAATTGCGGAGATCGCCCGGCTGACGCAGATGGAATATGCCTTCGCTTACAACCTGCAGTTTCAGGGTGGACAATACGGTGTGGCGATCCTTTCGCGCTTTCCCATTAAAGTTATAGATCATTGGCGGTTCGCAAACGTTCGTGAGAAAGAACGTCGCGGTATGATCCGGGCGGAGATCGAAGTCCACGGCCAGACCATCAATTTCGTCACTACGCATCTTGATTATCAATACCAAGATGGTCGAGTGTTTGAGGCAGAACAGTTATTGAAGTTGCTGGCCGGAATAAAAGGGCCCGTGATCGTAGCCGGTGATTTCAACGATCTGCCGGGAGCCGATGCCTACAAGATAATGACTAACCAATTTCGCGATGCCTGGATTGAGAGCAAGGCGATCGGCGAGGGCCTTAGTTACCCGGCCGACAAGCCCGCCAAGCGCATCGATTACATTTTTTACCGGCCAGATGATTCCATGCGCGCCACCCGAGCCTGGATAGTTAATACTCAAGCCTCCGATCATTTGCCCTTAGTGACCGATCTGGAGATTCGCGCTGTCCCATGAGATTATTAAGGACTTGATGCGACCGGAACAGGAGATCCACCTCTATGAAGATCCTAATTTGTACGATGCTGTGTTTTATGGTGATGCCGGTTGGGCCAGTGGCGAATACGCGCGCCAGGACTGCATCATTGCCGGCTGAGATCAACTGGCCGGCGTATCAGGA
>JBDTOI010000008.1:0-54538 GCA_039933315.1 Pyrinomonadaceae bacterium | reverse complement strand
GACCTGGACGGACGAAAAGTATTTGTTGTCGTGGCCCAAACACCTGCTACGAACGACGGTCGGTCACCGGAACAGATTTGGAACTTCTATTTCACCGAGGTTGATGGGCGCGTTTACAGTCTCGCCACCAATGCTTCGCGGCAATCTTCGGACCGGCTTGCCATCGATGCAGAAAAGTTTATTACATCGCTCAAACCGGCAGCCCCTGCCAGCCCGAGGATTTCGATTCGATAGGAGCCTTATGATGGCTCGATCCCTTTGGGTCCGGTGTAATTCAGATTTTCCAACAATGGGAAGGATACCAAGTAATGATTGACGCTGCCCCGCAAATTTCACTGTCAGACCTGTTGAAGAAGCTGTCCGAGCTTGGTGGTTCCGACCTGCATGTCACGACTGGCACGCCACCTCAGGTGCGCGTCGACGGACACGTCCGACCACTGGATGGGTATCGGCCGCTCACCTCATCCGATACCAAGCAACTCGCCTACTCGGTTTTGACAGACGCCCAAAAGCATCGCTTCGAAGAAAACCTGGAGCTGGACTTCTCCTTCGGTGTGAAAGGCCTCTCACGTTTTCGGGCGAACATCTTCAACCAACGCGGGGCGGTAGGCGCCGTATTTCGCGCAATTCCCTACGAGATTAAATCATTCGAGACGCTTGGCTTGCCTACCGTCATCAAGCAACTCTGTGAAAAACCTCGTGGCTTGATACTCGTTACCGGTCCCACCGGATCCGGAAAATCGACGACCCTGGCCTCAATGATCGACAAAGTAAACAATGATCGGCACGAGCACATCCTCACTATCGAAGATCCAATTGAGTTTCTTCATAACCACAAGAATTGTATCGTCAACCAGCGGGAAGTTAACGCTGACACCCACGGCTTTGCAGAGGCTTTGAGAACGGCTTTGCGCCAGGATCCTGACGTGGTTTTGGTCGGTGAGATGCGAGATCTGGAGACTATTGAGTCGGCACTGCGCATCGCCGAAACCGGTCACCTCACTTTCGCGACTTTGCATACTAACTCTGCTGCCTCCACAATTAACCGAATTATCGACGTGTTTCCCTCAGAGCAGCAGTCTCAGGTGCGTGCTCAGCTATCCCTGGTATTGGAAGGCATTCTTTGCCAAGCTCTGTTACCGCGAGCGAGCGGTACAGGCCGAGCAATGGCACTCGAAATTCTGGTGCCCAATACAGCTATCAGGAATCTAATTCGCGAAGACAAGGTGCATCAAATCTATTCCATGATGCAGACTGGTCAGGACAAGTATGGCATGCAAACGTTTAATCAAGCGCTGGCCAGTCTGTACCACAAACGACAGATTTCTTTAGATGTCGCCATGCAGAGATCATCCAATGCCGAAGAACTGAAGGAATTGATTGAACGCGGCTCCGGCATAAACCCCGGCAACGGAGGCGCATCGTCCAAATCTGGCATGCATCCTAGCCCATATGCCCAGGGGCGCCCCATCGGATCACGACCAGACGCCAGATAAGGTCCGCCTTTTACCCCCGAACCTACTAGCCGCAAATTACAAGTCGCAAATCGAAATCGGAGACTACAGAAATGCCAACCTACGTGTTTAAAGGTCGCAACCGCCTCAACGAGATAATCGTGGGCGAACGAGTTGCTGACAACCGCGAAGTCCTGCGGCAGACTCTACGGCGTGAGCAAGTAACTCTCACTTCCGTCAAAGAAAAAGGCCGCGAGATCGGAATCCCGAGAATCGGCGGTCGGAAAAAAGTTAAGGCAAAGGATCTTTCGATTTTCACGCGGCAGTTTTCTGTAATGATCGACGCCGGTCTTCCGCTGGTACAGTGCCTGGAGATACTTGCGCAACAGCAGGACAACAAATTCTTCCAGCAAACTCTCCTCCAGGTGAGGCAAGACGTCGAGGAGGGCTCCACCCTGGCCGCGGCAATGGCGCGGCACCCCAAAGTCTTTGACCAGCTCTACTCCAACATGGTCGAGGCCGGCGAAACTGGCGGTATTTTGGACCTGATTCTCCAGCGTCTCTCCACTTTCATCGAAAAGATCGTCAAGCTAAAGCGCGATGTTATCTCAGCACTGATCTACCCTTCAGCGGTTATCTTGATGGCGGTAGGAGCTGTTGCGGTAATCATGGTAGTTGTCATTCCTCAGTTTCAGAATATCTTTCTGGGACTGCTGGGCCCGGGCGAGCTACTACCCCTGCCAACACGTATTGTGGTCGGGTTCAGTAACTTCCTCGCCGGGTGGGGAGGACTGGCGATCCTGGTCGGTATCATTGGGACAGTGGTTGGCCTGCGCTTCTACTACCGCACCCCCGGTGGCCGGAAGATAATGGATACGGTCATGCTGAAGTTTCCTGTTCTAGGAGGTATCTTTCGCAAGATCGCCGTCGCGCGTTTTTCACGCACACTCTCCACATTGCTTTCCTCTGGTGTACCGATCTTGCAGTCGCTGGACATCACCGCGCGAACAGCAGGTAACATCGTCATCGAGAATGCGATTCACAAGGTGCGGGAGGGGGTTGAGCGCGGCGAGAGCTTCGTCGAGCCCCTAAAGGCTACGGACGTGTTTCCGCACATGGTCTCACAGATGGTGGGTATTGGTGAACAAACAGGCGCACTCGACGCGATGCTGGGAAAGATTGCAGATTTTTATGAACAGGAAGTTGACTCAGCAATTGCCAACCTTTTAACAATGATTGAGCCTTTGCTAATTGCGTTCCTGGGAGTGACGATCGGCTCCATCGTGATCGCGATGTACCTTCCCCTATTCTCGCTAATCGGAAAACTCTCGCAAGGTCACTAATTCGTTTCCTGTCGCTAATATGAGAAAGGGGAGGTCCAAAGGGATCTCCCTTTTCCTTTGCGTGCTTGACTACATCACAAAATGATTTGTGTTACGCTTGCCCCGAAAGATGCCAGACAATCGCGCCAAATTAGCTCATCAACTGACGCTGGGGCGAAGGCTGTGGTGGCTGATCCTCGCCCGGCTGGCTGCTGCTCTACTCTTGACCTTATTAGGCGAGCTATGGACCTCGATGTCTGGTCCAACCGTTCATAGCACGATCCGCGGCACCCTTCCTTTCGTTTCTATTATTATTGTTCTTAACGGGATCTATTCGGTTACCCGTTATTTCTCCCATCACTTTTTGGCTCAGGCAAGAGTCCAGTTTTTCGTCGATGTCTTGCTTGTAACCTGGCTTGTTTGGACAACGGGCGACGTGCGTTCGCCAGACACGGCTCTTTATATCGTAATTATCTCGGCGGCCAGTTTTTTCCTCGGCTCGCGGGATGTAATGATCACCTCCGTGGGATGCGCCGTCGCGTTTACAGTTATCAGTCTCACGGCTATCAGCGGAATAGGTCCGGTGCCCTCACGGCAGCTCAATGAGGTCTCGATCGCACAAACTGCTCAAGCAATCGGCGTCTTTGATATATCGTTCCTTGTGGTTGGGTTGCTAGCCGCCAGACTCGCTCAACGGCAATCGCGTTCTGACGTGCAACTGCTGGCGGCAACGCAATCACTTGCGAAGCTTCGCGCCCTGCATGAACGGATCGTAGAGTCAATCCGCTCTGGGTTAATTACTACTGACCTGCTCGGACGCATTTATACCTTCAATGCGGCTGCCGAAGAAATGACCGGGTACAAAGCCGCCGATGTTTATGGGCAGGAAGCATCGATCTTTTTCGGTGATATGTCGCAGCAGGTTGCCGAATCCATGCGCGCGGCGACTGCAGGCACGACGAGTCCCCGCTTCGAATCCGACTGCCTGACTTCCAATGGTCTGCGACTGCGTTTGGGGTTTAGCATTTCTCCGTTGTTTGCCCAATCTGGTGAAACGAGCGGTCTGGTAATTACCTTCCAGGACATGACAGAAGTGCGAGCTCTTGAGGAGACCTCGCGCCGCCAGGATCGACTGGCGGCGGTAGGCCGAGTGGCCGCCTCGATTGCCCACGAGATCAGGAATCCACTCGCCGCGATGCGAGGTTCGATTCAAATGTTGCGCGCAGAAGTGGCGGACAACTCCTCGCAAGCGAATCTTATGGAAATTATTCTCAGAGAGTCCGACCGTTTGAACCGAATCATCACCGATTACCTAGCGTATGCGAGGCCTCGGGCGGCGTCCCTAAGCAGCGTAGACCTGCGTGCATTGCTCGATGAGACTTTTAGTTTGTTGCGAAACAGCGCCGAACTCGGTAATGGTCACGTTCTTGAGCAGGATTTGCCTGCCACCGAAGTGATGGTGAAAGGAGATGCGGAACAATTGCGTCAAGTATGTTGGAATCTCTCGCGCAATGCTTTACAAGCAATGCCCAGTGGCGGCACTCTGGATGTTTCTTTGCGGCGTCCAGCCGTTAGCCGGGTGCATCTGATTTTCACTGATACTGGGCGAGGAATGACTCCCGACCAAGTCGAGCGTCTCTTCGAACCGTTTTCTTCCACCACGGGCGGCACGGGTCTTGGCCTTTCCATTGTTTATCAGATCATTCGGGACCATGGTGGTACAATCAATGTTCGGAGTCGCGAAGGAGAAGGGACCAAGATAACAGTTGAACTGCCCGCAGCTGAACGGGACTCTCGGGGCACGGGCACGGAAATGAGAGGTCGGAGGGCAGCTGCAATGACTTAAACAGCATATTAAACTCGGGACCTGACGCTCCGTATGTGCTTTTACAGTTTAGCTTTTGATTCAATGTTTATTTTATGTCCAGCATTCTCATTGTAGATGACGAACTCAGCATGCGGCAATTTCTGACGCATCTGTTTGAGCGCGAAGGTTACCAGGTGTGCGTGGCAGAAAATGGCCGACAAGCGATGGCCCTTTTGCACGAGTCCGAGGCTGACTTAATAATCACAGATGTGAAGATGCCTGACATGGGCGGCATTGATCTATTACGCGCCGCTCGCGAGTTCCTCCCTAATATTGAGGTCATCATGATGACCGCATTCGCTAACGTGGATACCGCTCGTGAGGCTTTCCTGCTCGGCGCCTTCGACTTTATCCAGAAGCCCTTCGACAACGATCTTGTAAAGGAGATAGTCTCGCGCGCGCTGGCCAAGATCTCCTTGGTAAGGGAAAAACAGGCGCTCCTGGAGGAGAATCAGGCATTAATAAAAGGTCAACGTGCGCGCGGGGAGCTGAGCAATATTATTGGCCGCTCCGAGAAAATGCAGGCGGTTTATCAAATGATCGAAACGGTCGCCCAGGTTCAATCCACAGTCCTGGTTACCGGCGAGTCAGGCACTGGGAAGGAATTGGTTGCGCGCGCTATCCACGATCTGGGTCCACGGGCGCAGAAACCATTCGTCTCTATTAATTGCGGCGCCTTCACCGAAACGTTATTGGAGTCAGAACTCTTCGGCTATATAAAAGGGTCCTTCACGGGAGCCACGGCGAACCGAAAGGGTTTGTTCGAGGCTGCAAACCGCGGAACCATTTTTCTTGATGAGATCGGCGAAATGTCGCCGGCAATGCAAGTAAAACTACTGCGCGTTCTGCAGGAGCGCAAGGTACGACCTGTGGGAGCACATGATGAAATCGAAGTTGACGCACGGGTAATCGCCGCCACCAATCGCGACCTGGCGAATCTTGTCAAAGAAGGCGTGTTTCGCGAGGACGTCTACTATCGCGTCGCTGTCATTCCCATGGAACTGCCGCCGCTGCGTGAGAGAGGCTCGGACATTTCAGAACTCACCGAGCATTTCATACAGAAATTTTGCCAGCAAGCTGGACGCAAGCTTTCGATTAACGGCAAGGCTATGCGCCTGTTGGAAGCGTATTCCTGGCCGGGAAATGTTCGCGAGCTCGAACACACAATCGAGCGCGCTGTCGCGCTTGAACCAACCGACACGATTCAGCCGGAACGATTGCCCGAACAGATAACCAATTACAATTCGGCCCGTGTTTCAGGGGCTCTTGACCTTCCCGACGATGGTATGAATCTGATGGCCCACCTCGACCAGCTGGAAAAGGCTTACGTGCTCGAAGCCCTCCGCAGAACCGAAGGCAATCAAACTAACGCGGCCGAACTATTACAGATGTCCGTTCGTTCGTTGCGTCATCTCCTTGATAAGCACGACGCCCGTGGACGCTCAGCCCAGATGCGCGATGAACGCCGTAGCCCGGAAGCAGCTCCACGGCGGCGCGCTACTGATCCCTACCCGCGCCGCCGGGAAGAAGATACTACCGAACGCGCCGCGGGAGCCAGCGAAAGCTAGACCGCCCTCTCGAAAGGCACCCTTAACCTTTCCTCACGTAAACCGTCACTGGCGCCTGACACAATCTGTCAGTCACGCTCTTCCTACATCGCCAATAAGCTAAATAATTCCATGTTTACGGGGTCTGATCTTTTTCCCGAGGCTCTCTGAAGGCTCTGGCACAGTGCTTGTTATCAAGCTTTACGACATATCGCGCACTGCGAGTTACCCAACGTGACCGGAGCCGTGGCGCGAGGAAACAAATCTAATTCACTAACTTTCTCTCTAAGGAGCACAGACACAATGCAGACCCAAAAACGCCAGGACGGCTTCTCTCTAATTGAACTTCTAATCGTTGTGGCGATCATCGGCATTATCGCCGCGATTGCTATCCCCAATCTTCTTGCTTCGCGACGTGCCGCCAATGAAGGCTCAGCACAGTCGTCGCTTCGTACCCTTCACAGTTCTCAGGCTACTTACCAGGCAACCGCCGGGGCCGGCAACTTTGGCACTATGGTCCAAATGGGACCGCAGGCCGGTGGTGGCCAGAATTTGATTGACGCAGTTCTGGCCAGCGGTACGAAGAGTGGTTACAACTTCGTAGTTACACCTGTTGCTTTTGTGGCAGGCGTTTCGGCGGCAACCTTCAGCGCTACCGCGAATCCGACGATTATCGCTGGTGTTTCGCAGAGTGGTACGCGTAAGTTCGGTACCACCGAGGACGGTGTGATGCACGGCCAAACGGATGCCCTTGGCGTACCTCTGACCGCTGGTGAACTCGCGGCGATAAATAACGTGCTCGGTAACTGATTGAGCATCTTCAATCAGGCACTCTCACGGGGGCGGAGCTCAAGCTCCGTCCCCCTTTCCTTAACAACACAGGGTGTGAATCTTGTGCGGGGATTCGCAGTCTGGCTTGAAATATGCTTCCGGAGAAGCGAGGATACAAAGTTATGTCACGCGCAAGAGCTCAGGAAGGGTTTTCTTTAATAGAGCTTCTGATTGTGGTGGCAACTATGGGCATCGTTGCCGCGATTGCTATCCCTAATCTACTAGCCTCGCGCCGAGCTGCGTACGAGGGATCAGCCCAATCTTCGCTGCGCACCATTAGCACCTGTGAACTCACGTACCAGGCGACAACTGGCATGGGCAATTATGGTGATTTGACCGCGTTAGGAAACATGACCCTTACTGATCGTGTTCTCGCTTCGGGCGTCAAGAGTGGTTACCGCTTCGCAGCTACTCCGAGCGCTCCGGGCGTCAGACCAGCCCTGTACTACGCGACCGCGGTGCCGGTAATCACATCGGGCATTTCGCAGACGGGCACCAGGCGTTTCGGCATCAGCGAAGACGGTATCATGCACGGGGACAATACCCTGACCGTTTACGCCGATGAGGACGCTCTGAAAGCCAGCGCTACACTAGGCAACTAAGCGCCCGACTTAGACATACCTTTCACGCGGGGTGAAGCAAGGCTTCGCCTCGCGTTTACTTTTTCAAGATAGGTGCTGACACACAATCTTACGTTGTGTATATTCGTTCCGTGTTCGGTCCCATTAGAACAATCGCCCGCAATACTTTCCGCGAAGCGGTCCGTGACCGCGTACTCTACAACCTCGTTCTCTTCGCGCTGCTGCTAATTGGCGGCGCTATTTTTTTGGGCGAGTTGTCAGGGGGGCAGGAAGCAAAGATCATTGTTGACCTGGGCCTCAGTGCCACCTTGCTCTTCGGGGTCTTCATTGCAATCTTCGTGGGCGTGGGATTGGTTTATAAAGAGATCGAGCGGCGCACCCTTTATGCAATTCTCTCGAAACCAGTAGGTCGCGGACAATTCCTTGCCGGCAAATACCTGGGGCTGTGCCTGACCCTGCTGGTCAACGTTCTGATAATGGGCATAGGAGTTTCGCTGGCGCTCGCATACGTAGAGCGCGGTTGGAAACCAATAGTTCTACAAATCTGGCCGGCGCTCGTTTTGATTTATCTGGAGCTTACTGTCATCACGGGGGTAGCGCTCCTGTTCTCGTCGTTTTCAACGCCCGCTGTGTCGGCACTTCTTACTTTTTTGGTTTTTATCATCGGACATCTTAGTGCTGATCTGAAATCTTTTGCGGCTTCATTAGGCGGCGCGACTGCGCGGTGGTTTTTCAGCGGCTTATACTATTTGTTACCCAATCTCTCGCACTATAGTTTTATTACTGCCGCAGCCCATGGATACGTTCCCAGCTTCGGGGCCTTACTCCTGGCGTTGTTGTATGCGGCCGTTTACGTAACTGTGCTGCTGTCTGCCTCAACGCTCATCTTCAGCCAGCGAAACTTCAAATGAAAGCCCCCAGAAAAACTGACCTCGTACTAGCCACCCTTATCCTGACGGGGCTGGCGGCGGTGGTTTTCCTGGCCCATTGGACGGACTCCCACCCTCGCCAAGTACCTTCCCAATCTTCGGAGGAAGAACTGTATTTAAAAGGGGCCACTGCAAAACGAATGAGCCTAGCTTTCAATGGAATAGCAGCGGACTGGTACTGGATGCGCTCGCTTCAATACGTCGGCCGAAAGGTTGTCAGCTACGGCGATACGCACGAGGGCCGATTTGAACTGGATGATCTGGGCGCACTCGACTTGCGACTGCTGCCATCGCTTCTGCGTGTTGCTACGACACTCGATCCGCAATTCATGGCGCCTTATGAATACGGCGCAATGATTCTTCCTACGTTTGATCACAACGAAGCGATCGCTCTTTTGCAGTATGGAATTGAACAGAATCCGACCGCTTGGCGACTGTATCAACATTTGGGATACATCTATTGGCAGAATGGGGAATACTCGAAGGCCAGTGAGACATACGGTGCCGGTGCGAAGCTACCAGGAGCACCAAAATGGATGGCGGAAATGAGCGCACGGACGGCGGCTGAAGGGGGATCCCGCGGGGCCGCGCGAGAGATGTACCAGCACCTTTTCGATGAAGCGAAAGATGAGCAAGTGAAACAAATGTTCGAGAGACGACTGATGCAGCTTGACTCCTTTGATGAACGCGATCGAATTCGCCGCGCGCTCGCCGACTACGCCTCTCGCTACAGGCGCTGCGCGGGATCGTGGCGGGATGTGACTGCTCAGCTTCAGGTTTTGCAGTTGCGACTGGAAGCCATCACATTGGCGCCCGTTGATCCTTCAGGAACGCCCTACGTTTTAGCTAAACAGGGTTGCGATGTGGATCTCAATCCGCGTTCCCTGATTCCGTACAAATAATGTCTGCCATCATTGAAATCGAGAACCTGACGAAGGACTACGAAGTCGGATTTTGGCGCAAGCGGAAGGTACGTGCGCTCGACGGGCTCACACTCTCCGTGGACGGTGGCCAAATCTTCGGCTTTCTCGGGGCCAACGGCGCCGGCAAAACCACTACGCTCAAACTCCTGATGCGGCTTATCTATCCTACTTCTGGAAAGGCATGCATCCTGGGGACAGACATCAATGACGTCGCCATGCATGCCCGCATAGGGTATCTACCCGAGAATCCTTATTTCTACGACTACCTCACGGCCCGCGAGTTTCTGTTCTACTGCGCTGAGCTTTTCGGTTACGACAAATCAAAGCGTAAAACCCGGACCGAGGAGGTTCTCGAATTAGTGCGATTGGACCCGAAAAGCTGGGACCGACAATTGCGCAAGTTTTCTAAAGGCATGCTACAGCGGGTCGGCCTCGCGCAAGCACTGGTTAACGATCCCGAGGTAGTTTTTCTCGATGAGCCTATGAGCGGTCTCGATCCTGTCGGCCGCCGCCAGGTGCGCGACCTGATTGCTTCCCTGCCCGCTTTGGGGAAAACGGTATTCATGTGTTCACACATTCTTTCAGACATCGAGGTACTGTGTGACCGTGCAGCCATTCTTAAGGGCGGAAAACTGGCTCAGGTAGGTCGTCTTGAGGATCTGCGACAGGGCGAATCGAGTAGGATTGAGGTCATTGCTTCTGGCGCCGATCCAAACACAGTTTCCAGTTATTTATCAGCCGAGCTGGGAGCCACTATTTCGACGTCTGCCGCTGGATTGAGGATTGAATTAGCTGAGGAGAAAGATGTGGACATCGTCCTGGCCGCCCTGAGGAAAGCTAATGGCAAACTTGTCTCAGTGCAGCCGGTACGACAGTCGCTGGAAGAGTTGTTTGCCGATTGAAGAAAGCTTATCAACCTCACTCGCCAACACTCTGCACAATCCCACACCTTTTGAAGATGCTTCTTATTTGAGGGTAAGACCCGTAACTTCCATCTTAATGTTGGCGCGATCGTCCTCTTCCTTCATGCCTTCCAGCTTGATGGGGACCACCAGGGTCTTATTGGGCTCAAGCTCGGGCTGCCTGGTGGGAATAACAACGAAGGTGCGTTCCTTTACCGGCTGGCTCTGGTGATCCAGCACGGCAGCCCGCATCTCGAGTCCGGTGATTGTTCGGCCAGTAAAATTGCGCACAGTCGTTTGCAGGGTCATGGTTAAACCACCGAGCATGCTATGGGCTTGCTCTGCCTCGGGCTCGTCAAGGACGACTTGGGCGCGATACTTATCAAACTCAGGCATGCCAGGCCTGAGAGCTGCCGCCAGCCGCGGCTGCGGACTGCTCACGGAACTGGTCTGACGCATCAACAGATAAAACAGTCCGCCGATTGCCAGCGCCGCAATCACCGCCACTACAATTATCGTGGTCCTTGAGGAGTTCGGCTCAGACCGGCCCTTTTCGGTTTCCATAGAAGTCTCGTTCATAACGACGTTGACACCTCCTCTCGCAAAACGGGTTCTTTGGTGGATTTCTTAGACGCTCCGTACTAGCGGGTGTCGCCAGTTTCGACTAACGCGCGCGCAAGCGCAAGTGAGAGGACGCGTCCGCGGTTTTAGCCTTTAGGTCCACCAGTGAACCGGTGCCGGTGTGCTGCCGAATTCGACGCGGCCATACGATGGTGAAACGACTCCCCTCCCTGGGTTTGCTCTCCACGGTAATCTCGCCCTCCAGGAGTTCGACCAGCTTGCGAGTTATAGCAAGGCCTAACCCCGTCCCACCGTATGAGCGGGTGAGCCGATCATCAATTTGCCGGAACTCGTCAAAGATGTAATCCAGGGCATCAACCGGCATGCCAATTCCGGTATCCTGCACCTCCAGTATCCACTGGTCGCCGGCTCCGGGCTCGGCTTTAACAACCACCGCTCCAGTGGCCGTGAACTTAACGGCGTTCCCGATGAGGCTTGTGAGCACCTGCAAAAGTTTTCCGCGGTCGGTCAATACCTTATCGAGATCGGGTGAAACGTCTGCTCTAAGTTCGAGGCCTTTGTTCCTGGCCTCGACGGCGTATTCCGCTATCACTCCGTTCAATAACTCGGCCACATTCACGGACGCCAAATGGAGAGCCGAGCGCCCCGCCTCCAGGCGCGAGTACTCCAACAATTCGTTCACCATCTCCAAAAGGCCGCGGGCGTTTCTATCCATTCGCTGAACAGCGTCCCTTTGTAGCATCGCCAGTGGTAGTTGCGGATCACGCTCCAGTAACTGACAAAGCCCGATGATCACATTTAAGGGTGTTCGTAGCTCGTGAGTGACATTGGAGACAAAAGCCGACTTCAGGCGGTCATGATCCCGTAAACGATCATAAGCGGCAACCAGTTCGTCGCGATGCTGTACTTCCTTCGTTATGTCTCGGAAGACCGCCACTGCGCCCTCGTGCTTGCCGTCTTCGCCGTTAAGAGGAGTTGCGCTGATGGCCACGACGCGGGTCTGGCCGTCCGCATGCACCATCTTGAACTGCTCGCCTTCAATTTGTTCTCGTTGCTTAAGGGCACGCCAGAAGGGAGTCTCCTCGGCAGAGAGCTTGTCCCCGTTTAGATCGCGCAACATCATTTCTTCACACAGGGCGGACGCGCCGTCAGGAAAATCCTTGCTTAGCCGACCGATAATTTTAGCCGCCGCAGGATTAATCTTGTACTGCATCTGCCGGTCGATAATCACCACCCCTTCATTCATCTGGTTGATGACGCCCTGGAGCTGGGCCGCGCGCGTTTTTTCCGCGGCAAAGGCTGCGGTCGAAAGTTTTTCCGCCCGCACCCGCTGGGTGACGTCGGAGAGAACCAGTATCAAATCGCCCCGGCGCGCGCCACTCACGGTGGTGGGCCATATAGTCACGTCCCAAAACCTGGTGCGCTCCGTATCCGCGACTTTCTCTTCGGCGCGCGCGTTAAGTTCCAGCGGCAACCCGAAACTGACAAATGGTTTTCGCGTCCGACGCACGTCTTCAACTACATCGCTTAGTTTCGCCAGCCCCGCTGCCGCTTCATACAGCCCGCGGCCTCTCAGTTTTTCCGGCTCGCGCCCGACAAAAGCGCTGAACGTGGGATTTACTTTGCACACGATCAGGTTCGATTCAACCACCACTACGCCCAGGGGCAGACTATCCAGAACTTCTTCTGTGAATCTGTTCTGCTCGTGCAGCTCGCCGAACTTACACTCTAACTGGGATGCCATCGCGTTAAAGTCACTTGCCAGCCAGCCGATTTCATCGTCGGTCTCAATAGCCGCGCGCTCGTCAAGCTTGCCAATGCCCAGTGTGGATGCGGATGCTGCCAGGTGCCGTAGCGGTTTCGTAAAGCGTCCTACCGCCCAGACTCCCAAAAGAATCGAGGATAGAAGGACCAGCGCCCAGGTGACTGCGAGCGCTGCCAACGAATACCCCGCAATGGAATTATCGAGAGGTACGCCAACCACCACGCCCCAACCACTTGATGGTAACCGCCTAAAGCTTGTCATTCGGAGCACACCGTCACTCCATCGACGTTTCAGAGCTCCGCCCGTCATCACCGGGTTAGCAACCACTGCTCCCGGCTTCGACGGATTACCAATCGCGCGACCCTCAGCGTCGAACAACATTAGGGCCATATTCGGATTAGAAGTGAGGCGCTGATCCAACCGCTGGATCAGATCGAGCGTGTGGGAAAGGGAGAGACCGCCGGGTTGGTCTCTATAGGCTTGATGAGCGGCTAACCATGACGAGAGCTCTAAGGCTGCTGTATTCGCTTCAATATTTGCGATGGTTGCGCTCTTATCATTTAAAGCAGAGCGATAGTAATTCAGTTGCAGCAGACTGATAATCAACAGCGGCAGCGACAGCGCGACGAGCAGAAGCAACAGGCGCGGACGCACGCCCTGAATCCGAAGACCTGGTTTGGTTTCCGCTTTCATTAGTCTTCGGGTTCCCCCAGAAAGGCCTTTCGACGTCGAGGGGGAGGCCATACCGAGCTACGGGTCTCGACCGGGGGCCGCAGACTTGCCGCATACACCAGCAGCGCTTGCGCAATTAACTCATCGGCGAATTGATTTACTCTTTGCAGCACGCTACGCAACGATTGCCAATCACCTTCGGGCGTTCGCGCGCCCTCCTGCCAGAGAAAGTCATTTAAGACCCGCCGCAGGATAGTAAACTCTCGCACGACTTCGTCGATCAGAAGTCCCTGTTGAAATCGCACCTGGGCGTAGGATCGCAGGCGGGTTACGACCTCAAGGATCTCAGCGTCCGTCGCCGCCGAATCGAGCAACTGGGAAATACTCTCCAAGCATTCGGGCAAGAATCCGACTAACTGTTCATACGAGAGGGCGCTCGCCAGCGTTGTGCGCCGCTCTGAGTAGATTTCGTCGACCCATGAACATATGATCGCACTCTCATGCTGTCGCATTAAGTTGGAGAAGTTCTCAATCATCCCCTGGTTTAGTTCTTCCCCCCTCGGGCAACAAACCCTTCATGAGTTCTTCCAACTCATCAAAATCGATGGGCTTGGTAACGTAATCGTTGCAGCCAGCTGCCAATGCCTCGGCGTGAAAATCCGTGGTGTCGTGTGCTGAGACCGCGACGATAGGAGTTTTGCTCAACTCGTGATGCTGGCGCATCTGGCGTGTGGCCGCCAAGCCATCGACGCGGGGCAAACTCAAGTCCATGAGAATGAGGGCGGGCCGCTCCCGTAAGGCTATTTCGATAGCTTCCTCACCGTTAATGGCCTCAATCACGTTGTAGCCGCTCATTTCCAGCAACCGCCGCATCATGAAGCGGTTATCCTCAAAGTCTTCGACGACCATTACGGTCCGCTTTGTCTTTTCGGTATCCATTTAAGCTCTCCGACCCCCGGTCGTGCCTTTGCCGCCGCAAAGTTTTCGGACATACCCTAACTCCATCCCTCTGCATGCCTAGCGTACGTTCTCAGGTTCTGGTAAGATAACGCATCGAAAGCCGACACCGTTAGTTCACCATTTTGAGTTCAATTCGTACACGTGCGATGACAGACTTCGGCTTGGCGCGTGTGGCGAAATGAACGACAGTCACGAGCCAGGGTTAAATATGAAGCCGCTGTTATTGGACAATCAGGACACAACCACGCTGGCGGAGCTGGGGCGGGCTTCCCTGCAAATCGTCCACGACCTCAAGAATCAGATAAATGGCCTCAAACTTTATGCCACGTTCCTGCGGCGACGTATGGAACGAAGCGAGCGGCCTCTGGACGAGCGCGAAACGGTACTAAAGCTGATTTCCGGTCTCGACCGGGCCGCCAGCGATATGACCACGCTGGTACGGCTCGGCAGACCCATTGAATTGCGCCGTTCCCGGGCCGATCTCGCGAAAATACTGATGAGCGCAATCACGGATGCCACTCCTGCCCTTTCGGAAGAGGTGCGATTCACTTTTGATTCCGAAGTTGATGTCCTGGAGGGCGAATTTGATCTACAAATTCTGACTGAAGCGTTAAAGGCAGTAACCGAAGGCGCTGCGGGTCTGGCGCAACTGCAAAGGGAAACCACGCCCTTATCCATTAATCTGGCACGGAATGGCTCGACTGAATCACCGATCGCCGTTATCGAATGGCGGGGAATACTGATCCTGGACGGGAGCGATCCTTTTCATTCCCTAAATGGCAGCGCAGGCCTGCGCCTGGCGCTGGCAGCAAAAATAATCGAGGCCCATCAGGGCTCAACCGAGCAGGAGACCGATCGGCTGCGAGTGCGATTGCCGCTCTGGCCCTAGGTTGAGAAATTCGAAGCCGTACCGGCACCGTTCAAACATTCCAGCGTCCGTAGGGAGACATAAGTGGGAAACAAAGACATTCGCATTCTTGTGGTTGACGACGAACCGATGATGGCCGACTCGCTCAAGCAGAACTTGACCGAGGAGGGCTACACCGTTGACACGTCCTCGACCGGCACGGAAGCGATCGAGTTATTTGATCGTGGCGGCCACCATCTGGCGATCTGCGATCTACAGCTTCCCGATATGGACGGCCTTGATGTTATGCGCCACATGAAGGATGCGCGGCCGGCCACAGAAGTAATCGTAGTCACGGGATATGGAACAGTGGCCAGGGCGGTCGAAGCCACCAAGGCAGGCGCCTTCTATTTTGTGGAGAAGCCGTTCGACTTTGAAGAAATGCAGCCGCTGGTGGAGAAGGCCCTCGAGCGCCGCGAGTTAATGGCCGAAACTGCCAACATGCGGCGGCAGATGTCCACCCGCGCCGAATACTTCAACATCATCGGTGCTTCCAAACAGATGCAGCAGATCTACGAGACTATCGAATCGGTTGCCAAATCAGATGCCAATGTGCTGATTGTCGGCGAGTCCGGCACCGGCAAGGAGCTTATCGCCAACGCGATCCATTACAACTCCCTGCGATCGAAGAAGACCTTTATCAAAGTTAACTGCGCCGCCTTGCCGAAAGAGCTGATTGAATCCGAGTTGTTCGGGCACACCAAAGGCGCATTCACGGGGGCGCACGCCGACAAGGAAGGCCTGGTGCAGCATGCAGCGGGCGGCTCCCTGATGCTCGACGAAATCGCCGAAATGCCAGTCGAACTGCAACCGAAGCTGCTACGCGTTTTGCAGGAGAGAAGCTACCGCAAGATTGGTTCGGAAAAGACCTATGCGGTGGACTTCCGCCTGATTACGTCCACCAATCGAATGCCGGCGGATGCCATCCGGGACGGGCTCTTGCGAGACGACTTGTTTTACCGAATCTCGACGATCACCATTCACGTGCCGCCTCTGCGCGAACGGACCGATGACATACAACTGCTGACGGATCACTTTCTGAAAATGTACGCGGAAAAATACGATCGGCCCATCACCGGCGTTTCGCAGACCGCCTATCAGCGTCTATTCGGTCATGCGTGGCCGGGGAATGTGCGCGAGTTACAGAACGTGCTGGAGCGAGCAGTGCTGCTGGCCAAGGGAAACAAGATCGAACCGGTCGATCTTCCTTTCGACAACGGCACCGCTCCGGAAGGAACGACGGGCGCCAGTGCCTGGGACGTTCCCCCCAACATGACGCTTGAGGACATCGAGAAACTTGTTATCGAGAAGACGCTGCAACGGACCGGCGGCAACAAACAAGCGGCGGCCAATCTCCTGGGCATCTACCGCCCCCGTCTTTACAGCAAGATCAGAAAATACAATATCGACGTGGCTGGACTGGTCTCGGTGTAGGGCCAGCGCTTAGGGGTTAATCAGACTGAAGAGTTTCTCCGCCAGATCGGCATCGATCGCTTTCAGGATGTTGTATTGGACCATGGCTGCTTCGCGGTCCCCCAGGGCCAGATATCCCACCGCCAGATTGTAGTATGCATCGCCGAAGTCGGGCTTTAGGCGGGTGGCCTGCTTAAAGGCTTCAATACTCTCCTCCACCCTGTTCAATTTCAAATACGTCTCACCCAAATAGTTGCTGGCCTTTGCCTCTCCGGGCCTCAGCATGCGCAACTGATCGAAAGCGGCGGCGGCCTCCTTGAAACGATTTAGGCGGAAATACACCAGGCCCAGCCGTTCGTACGCGCCGGCATGATCCGGCCTGAGACCGATTGCCTTTCGATAAGCCAGGATCTCATCGTCAGGTTTGCTCCATTTGCCGTACGTAACACCGATGGCGAACTGGACATCCGCGTTGTAGGGATCCAGCCGCGCCGCCTGTTTATAGGCATTGATGGCTTCCTGATACTGGCTCAGCCGGGAATACGCATGGCCCATGTTTACGTATGGCTCAGGCCAATCCGGTCTCAGCCGAATCACCTGACGCGAGGCCCGCAGGGCCTCAGTGTGGCGGCCCAGCATGCCGTTGCAGTAACTGGTCTGGTACCACGCCTCGGCGTAGTCGGAATCCGTATCCACGGCCTTTTCAAAGAGCGGGAGGGCCCTGGCCCAATCATCATGCGAGAGAAAACCCAGACCCTGAGCGTAATAATGTTCCGCAGCCGCACGCTTGTTCCTTCTGGAGGAAGTCATCAGGTCGGAGAACGATGTGAGTGTGCCGGCCTGGAGCTGGGCGACGCGCTCAGAAGGCACAGCAAAGTTCAGACTCTGCCCATCGGTTAACTGTAACGTCGCCACCCCCACGAGTTGGCCTGACATGTTAACGACCGGACTGCCGCTGGAACCGGGTGAAATAGGCGCCGTTATTTGAATGATGCGGCCATAGTTTGAGATTTCACGCACGGCCGACACAATGCCGTTGGAGACGCTGCCTTCAAAGCCAAAAGGATTGCCAATAACCACAATGCTCTCGCCTTCCTGCGGCGACGTGCGCACCAGGGATAGCGGCTTCACCAGCGACGAAGGAACATCCACCTGCAGCAAGGCAATGTCGCCCTCGCCATCGACCGCCAGCACACCTTTGACCGGGTAACTGTTGCCATTGCTCAAGTGAATTTCCGCACGGTAGGCGCCATCAATCACGTGACGATTTGTTACGACCCGGTTTAGCGCGATGAAGAACCCGCTGCCGCGTGCCAGCTTTTCGCCGCGCGCATTAAATGTTTCGATCGCAACCGCGGACGGCTTAATTCTGCGCACCAGATCAGGCAGCGGTTCCTGCGCCACAGTAGCCGACCCGACCAGCACGATAAGAAGCAAAGAAAGCCAGATGAATTTCATGGATATGGAAATACTAAAACTATGCGCCTTTAAGATCCGCGAGGCGGGCCACGACTTCATCGATCTTAACGTCTTCGCTTTGCTTTGTACTGCGATCAAATAGTTCCACCAGGCCATCGGCTACTTTTTTGCCCACCGTAATGCGAAAAGGAACACCTACCAGATCGGCATCTTTGAATTTTACGCCAGCGCGCTCGTCGCGATCATCGAGCAACACATCGAGCCCGGCCGCCTGCATCTCCTGGTAAAGCTTCTCGCCTGCTTCTCGTATGGGGTCTTGCTTCACGTTGGTGATTGTGACCACCACATCAAAAGGCGCGATCGAGCGCGGCCAGATAATGCCGTCGTCGTCATGGCTCTGCTCAACGGCGGCCGTGATGATGCGTTCCACGCCGATGCCGTAGCTGCCCATAACAAGCGGGGCTTCCTTGCCATCAGGAGTCAGGAAAGTCGCGCCCATCGACTCGGAATACTTTGTGCCCAGCTTGAAGATGTGGCCTATTTCCATGGCCTTGTAAACGTCGAGGACGCCGGTTTCGCAACGGGGACAGGGCTCGCCCGAGACCACTGTACGCAGGTCGGCCCATTGATCCGGTTTGATGTCGCGGTCGATATCCACGCCGCGAAGGTGGTGCTCGTCTTTGTTTGCGCCGGTCGTCATATTGCGCCGGCCACGCAAAGACTCGTCGGCAATGATATGGAAGTTTTGTTTAGCTTTCTCTTTCGCTTGTACTCCCCCTAAACTGCCCGCACTTGCCCCCAGGAGCTCTTTGATTTCTTCAGCGTGTGCTGGTCGCACCGCCGTCGAGCCGAGCGAATCTGCCAATTTCGTCTCGTGCAACTGATGATCACCGCGCAGCAGGGCCAGCACCGGCCGCGGTTCGTCTTCGATAGTGGCAATGTAAACCAGCGTCTTAATCTGATGATCACTCGCGGTGCCGCCCGGGAATGTCGTCAAATCCTCAATCGTGCGAACCCCCGGGGTGGGGAATTCTTCCGGAGCATCCGGGCCGGGCTCATCGGGAATCGCGCGCACACGCGAGGTCGCTTTTTCCAAATTTGCCGAGTACCCGCAGTTGCTGCAGTTGGCTATCAAGTCTTCCCCCGCGTCCGTGCGGGCCACAAACTCGCTTGACTCCGAACCACCCATCGATCCGGACGAGGCTTCCACAATGGAGAACTCAATGCCGCAACGCGTAAAGATCCGTTTGTAAGCTTCGCGCTGATCGATAAACGATCGGTCCAACCCCTCGCGATCCGCGTCAAAGGTGTAGGCATCCTTCATGATGAAAGTGCGCAGACGCATAAAACCCGATTTTGGTCTCAGTTCGTCGCGAAACTTGATCTGAATCTGATACCAAACCTGTGGCAGCTGCTTGTAAGATCGAAGTTGGTTACGCGCAACCGTCGTGAAGATTTCTTCATGCGTCATGCCCAGACACATGTCCGCCCCTTTGCGATCTTTCAGGCGAAACATGTCGTCACCGATAGCGCTCCAGCGCCCCGATTCCTGCCAGATCTCAGCCGGATGCAGCGCCGGCAGGTAAAACTCCTGGCCTCCGATGCGGTTCATTTCTTCGCGCAAAATCTGCATCACCTTCAGCGCAATTCGCTGGCCCAGGGGCAGGTAAGAATAGATTCCGGCGGCTAGCTGGCGCACGATTCCGGCGCGCAGCAGCAGTTTGTGCGAAACGACCTCGGCGTCGGCCGGATCTTCGCGCAGTGTGGGGATAAAGTATTGTGACCAGCGCATATTGTTTTGAAGTTAAACAGAACTCCTCGATGAATCGATTAATGCGAGGCTTCATTCTCTCTTAGCACCTGCGGTGAACGCAACGCTCCGTGCTCTCTGTGTCTCCGTGGTAAATACTTCCGCCCACCACGGAGACACCGAGAACACAGAGAAAACCGCAATGGTTGCGGCGGTAACATGCGTGATGTACCATCGCCGTGAAATCACTCTAAAAAGCGAGCTACCAAAATGAAAATCGCAATCGCCAGCGATCACGCCGGCTTTGAAGAAAAAGAACGTCTGAAGCCCATGCTGACAGAGATGGGAATCGAGTTTGAAGATTTGGGATCAGTATCAGAAGAATCTGTCGACTACCCGGACTACGCTCGCAAGGTTGCCGAAGAAGTGTCACACGGCCGGGTGGAACAGGGCTTGTTGGTGTGCGGCTCAGGGACCGGTATGGCCATCGCGGCCAACAAGGTTCCCGGCGTGCGCGCTGCCGTTGCCTGGTCCGAAGAAACTGCCAGACTGGCACGTCAGCACAATGACGCGAATGTGCTTGCGGTGGGTGCGCGTACCCAGTCGCTCGACGATATTCCCACAATCATCCGGGCCTGGTTTGCAGCGAAGTTTGATGGCGGCCGCCACGCGCGCAGAGTAGAAAAGATTACAGAGATCGAGCAGGAAGAACTCGCAGAACACGCCAGACATTGATCGCCCTTCTCCGTGTTTTCCGTGTCTCCGTGGTTAAGCCAGTTCTGTGCACCACGGAGGCACGGAGATCACCGAGGATTGAGAGGAACCTTCAGTGAATAACCTTCTAAATGCTCCGCTCGCCGAAGTCGATCCGCTCATCAGCAACGCCGTCGACAACGAAGTCGCCCGCCAGGCTAACGGTCTGGAACTAATCGCCTCGGAGAATTTCGTGAGCGAGGCGGTGCTCGAAGCCATGGGCTCAGTCTTCACCAACAAGTACGCCGAGGGTTATCCCAGGAAGCGCTATTACGGCGGCTGTGAATGGACCGACGTCGTCGAGCAGACTGCTATCGATCGCGCCAAAGAACTATTCGGCGCTGATCATGCGAATGTGCAACCGCATAGCGGCTCGCAGGCCAACATGGCCGTCTATCTCGCCGCGCTTGATTATGGGGATCCCATCCTGGGAATGAACCTCTCCCACGGCGGACATTTGACCCACGGACACCCGCTAAACTTTTCCGGCTTCAGTTACAAAGTCAGCGACTATGGCGTATCGGCTGAAACCGAAACGATCGACTATGACGAGCTGCAAAGAATCGCGGAAGAGTGCATGCCCCGAATGATCATCTGCGGCGCGTCCGCCTACCCGCGCATTATCGATTTTCAACGCATCGCCGAAATCGCCGCCGGCGTAAAGGCCTGCATGTTCGCAGACATCGCGCACATAGCCGGACTGGTTGTTGCCGGGCTTCACCCCTCCCCTGTGCCACATGCGAACTATGTGACCACGACCACACACAAAACTCTGCGCGGGCCACGCGGTGGACTGATACTTTGCAAAGAAGAACACGCCAAGGAAATCGACCGGAAACTTTTTCCCGGCGTGCAAGGCGGGCCGTTGGTCCACATTATCGCCGCCAAAGCCGTAGCCTTCGGCGAAGCGCTGCGCGATGACTTCAAAGCCTATCAGCAGCAGATCCTGAAGAATGCAAAAGCTCTGGCTAGCGAACTACAGGAGCAAGGTCTGCGCCTGGTTTCCGGCGGCACCGACAATCACCTTATGCTGGTGGACGTCTTTGCCGACGGGAAAGGAATTACCGGCAAGGTTGCGGAAAAAGCGCTCGAGGCGGCGAACATCACCGTCAACAAGAACACGATTCCCTTTGACAAGAATTCGCCCTTTGTCGCTTCCGGGATTCGCCTCGGCACTCCCGCGGTAACAACCCGCGGCATGAAAGAACCAGAGATGCGTGAGATCGGCCGCCTTATCGCCACCATCGTTCAGGAGCCGGAATCGGAAGACGCGCGTAGCAAAGTCTTGCGAGGCGTGACCGAACTCAGTGCGAGGTTTCCCTTGTATCCGAAGCGATTGAAACGCCGGCTGGCAGAAGCAGATTCAATTGCTGCAAATTGAACTGGCTGCACCAAGGTGTATGCTCTAACCGGTGAAGAGTATGACAGTGAATTCCAAAAAATTGGAAGACCTCCTAAAGCGGCTACCTAAAGAATTACAGGATGAAGTATTGCAGTTCATAGAGCGGTTGCTTCATCGGCGCGAGGACCCGTCAACCGGCAATGGAACGCCGTCAGTGCGCTCATTCTTCGGCATTTGGGATAGCGGCGACCCGCGCTCGGCGGACAATGATCGAATCGATGCCGATCTTGCCCGCGAACACGCCAGCTCTCACGAGGCCGACTCATAATGTTGCTCGACACTTCAGGGTTGATGTGTCTCTTCGATCAGAGAGACGTTCGACACTCCCCGGCTACAAAATATTACGACACTGCCACTCAGCGACTAGCCCACAACTATGTGTTTGCTGAATTTGTGGCTCTGGCGATCGCTCGGCGAGCCCCGTTACCAAGTGCTCTGCAATTCATAGACGCGATTCAGCACAGCGATGAAATCCGGGTTGTGTGGGTTGATACAGACCTGCACCAGCGAGCCATGGAATTGCTGGCTGAACGCAGCGACAAGCGCTGGACACTATGCGATGCGGTTAGCTTCGTCCTTATGAGGGGCAATGAAATCGGGCAGGCCCTGACCACCGATCATAACTTCAAACAGGCTGGCTTTGCTCGTCTACTGGATCGATAGTGACCGCAACGCAACTAGTTCTCGTTTTATGCAAGCTGAATCGCCTTCCCTTCTCACCTTACTCAAGCAGGTTTTCGGCTTCAGCGAGTTCCGGCCATTGCAGGCGGAGATCATCCGTGATGCTCTGGCGGGCCGGGATGTGCTGGCGCTTCTGCCGACCGGCGGAGGCAAGTCTCTTTGTTTCCAGCTGCCTGCCCTGGTGCGGCCAGGATTGACGGTAGTCGTTTCACCTCTCATTTCATTAATGAAGGACCAGGTTGATGCTTTACAAGCCGGGGGCGTGGCTGCGACATTTCTCAACTCATCGCTAAGCGCCGCGGACGCGCGAGCTCGTCTGCGCGGTCTCCATAACGGCGAGTATCGTTTGCTTTATGTCGCGCCCGAACGCTTGATGCTTTCCGGCTTTCTTTCCGATCTAAAGGGCTGGCACGTGAACTTACTCGCCATCGACGAAGCCCATTGCATCAGTGAATGGGGTCACGACTTCCGCCCGGAGTATCGTCGCCTCGCCGAACTACGCAACCATCTCCCCGACACGCCGATGATGGCGCTCACCGCCACCGCCACCGAACGGGTGCGCAGCGACATCGTCAAGCAACTTCATTTGCACGAGCCCAGCTGTTACGTGGCCAGCTTCAATAGGCCGAACCTTACTTATCGCGTGCTGGGCAAAAATAAGCCATTCAACCAGCTACTTGAATTCGTAAAGGCCAGGCCCGACGACAGCGGCATTGTCTATTGCCAGAGCCGCCGCAGTGTCGAAAGCGTAGCGCAACGCCTGAACGAGAATGGCATTCCCACCGCCCCATATCACGCTGGTCTCGCGGCCAACGAGCGCACTAACAACCAGGAACTCTTCCTGCGTGACGAAGTGCGGGTGGTCTGCGCGACCATAGCCTTCGGCATGGGCATCAACAAACCGAACGTGCGCTTCGTGGTGCACTACGATCTGCCCAAGAACATTGAAGGCTACTACCAGGAAACGGGACGAGCAGGCCGCGATGGATTACCCAGCGATTGCCTTTTGCTCTTCAGCGCAGGTGACGCGGTGAAGTATTCGCAGTTTATTGATGAAAAGGTCAGCGCCCGCGAACGGGAAATTGCCCGCGACCAATTGCAGCAGATAGTCCATTACGCCGAAAGCGGTGTCTGCCGGCGCACAGTGCTGCTCGGTTACTTTGGCGAGAATTTTGCCGAGCCCAACTGCGCTGGTTGCGATAACTGCCTGACCCCGCGCGAGACCTACGACGGCACCCTGGACGCGCAGAAGTTCTTGTCGTGCGTTTACCGCGTGCGGGAAAAGAGCGGCTTCGATTTCGGCATGAACCAGATCGTCGAAGTGCTTACCGGCGCGGAAACCGAAAATGTAATGAAGTGGGACCACCACACCGTTTCCACCTACGGCATTGGCAAGGATCGTGAACGGACTGAATGGAAGATGATCGGGCGGGAACTGATCCGGCTCGGTTACCTGCGCCAACTGGTGGAAAAGTTCAATGTGCTGGCGCTGACAGACAAAGGTCAGGCCGCCCTTCGGCAACGCCAGTCATTACAGCTGACCAAACCAATAGCCAAACCCAAGCCGTCTGGGCCTGCCAGATTAGGCAAGCGGCGCGCGGGTGAAATCGTTTGTGACGAAGCTTTGTTCGAAAGGCTGCGCCGCCTGCGAAAGAAACTGGCAGACCAACGGGCCGTACCCCCTTACATCGTCTTTTCCGACGTAGCCCTGCGCCAGATGGCCCATTACTATCCTACGAACCGATCGCAGTTCAGCCGCATCAACGGCGTCGGCGAACGGAAGCTGCAAGAGTTCGGCGTGGATTTCATGGGGGAGATCGCCACCCATCTGGAAGCCAACCCACGTCAGCGTTTCGCCGATGACTAGTTTGGTGGTTAGAATCATTGACACATGCAACAAGTCTTCGGCCGCGATGGCTTAATAGCCAAGGCCCACCCTGAATACGAACATCGTCCCGGCCAGATCGAAATGGCTGAGGCGGTGCTGCGCGCGTTTGAAGGTAAGCATCATCTGATCGTTGAGGCCGGCACCGGCACTGGCAAAACGCTGGCTTATCTTGTGCCCGCGGTGGCCTCGGCGCTGGGCGGCGGCGGTCGCGTGATCATCTCCACCGGCACGAAGAACCTGCAAGAACAACTGATGGACAAGGACATTCCATTCCTACAGAGTGTGCTGCCAAAGCCATTCAGCGCCGCGTGCATGAAAGGTCGCAACAACTACGCTTGCCTGGATCGACTGGCGCGCGCGGAAGGCGCGCCGATCCTGGACGGTTTGGACGAGATGGATCACTTCGATGAGGTTTCGCGTTGGGTGCGCCACACTGAAACAGGCGATCGCGCCGAACTCTCGTCCTTGCCGGAGAACCTAAGGTTCTGGCGACACATCGACGCGCGCGCGGAAACATGTACTGGTCAAAAGTGCGCGGACTTTGATCCCTGCTTTATCACGCGCATGCGCCGGCGGGCAGTCGACGCAGACATCGTGGTCGTCAATCATCATCTCTTCTTTGCTGACCTGGCGTTGCGCAACGGTATGTACGGCCAGGTCCTGCCAGACTACACCGCTGTGATACTCGACGAAGCCCACATGATCGAGGACGTGGCCTCCGAATACTTCGGCACCCAGATTTCGAATTACCAGATTGACGACCTTTTACGCGATGTTGGATATCTGCCCATTGAGAAAGCCGAAGTCGTCCGGGAACTGACGAAGATCGCAACACGTGTTTCGCGCTTCGCCGACATCTTCTGGATGGGATTTCAGGATGGTCGTGGCGCGGAAGGGCGCTTCTCACTGACCCCGGATACGTTTGCCGTGCGGAATACCGAAGGCGGCTTCTCATCAACCCGACTGGGCGATGCTTATTTAGCCTTCGACGGCGCCCTCGAACGGCTGGAGACTACCCTTGATGCGCTGAGCGAACAGCCCCCGGAAGTTGAAAACATCGTTCGACGCATTCGGCAGGTGCGGTTTGATCTGACCTTCATCGTTACGAGCCCCGACAAGAAGTTTGTGTACTGGCTGGAACGCAGGGGTCGCGGCGTCTTTTTGCGGGCATCGCCGATCGATGTTTCGAACTTACTACAGGACAAATTGTTCGAGACAGTGCCTACGGTGGTGCTTACTTCCGCGACGCTTTCCAGCGGCGGCAATTTTAATTTCATTCGCAAACGGCTCGGGCTCCAGGACGCCTTCGATTTGATAGCCGAATCGATCTTCGATTACGAAAGCCAGGCTGTGCTCTATCTGCCGCCGAACATGCCCGACCCGCGCTCGCCCCAATGGGCCGAAGCGGCGGCGGCGGAAGTGGTAAAGATCGTCAACGCGACTGCGGGCCGCGCCTTTGTGCTGGCCACCAGCTTCGCGGGCATGAATGCTTTGTACGAGCGCGCCATGCCGGAGCTGGACTATCCCTGCTTCCTTCAGGGCAGCTCTTCGAAGGGCGCGCTGCTGAAGAGGTTTCGCGAGACGCCAAACGCAGTTCTATTTGCGACTTCAAGTTTTTGGCAAGGAGTTGATGTGCGTGGAGAGCAATTGTCCTGCGTCATCATCGACAAGCTGCCTTTCGCTGTCCCAACTGATCCGGTAGTGGCCGCGCGGCAACGCTACATCGAAGAGAATGGCGGCTCGAGTTTTTATGAGTACAGTGTGCCGCAGGCAATAATCACTTTGAAGCAGGGACTGGGCCGTTTAATTCGTAGTACGACTGACACGGGTGTGCTGGCGGTGCTGGATCCGCGCCTGCGCACAAAGATGTACGGGCAGACATTTTTGCAAAGCTTGCCGCCGTGCCGAACGACTTCGAAGGTTGAAGAAATCGGGCGAGTATTTGAAGCGCACGAGGCTATGGCCGGATAATGCAGCGGCCAAAAGCATAAGCCAGCGCGGTTAACGTGGGGGATAAACTGCTGAGCCCTCCCTGACGGTTGGGCTTCTGCTTGGGAGGACTATGGCGGGCACTTTTGAAGTAATGATCGAGCGCAATTTTTCCAGCGCGCATCAGTTGCGCGGCTATAAGGGCAAGTGCGAAAACCTGCACGGGCACAATTATCGGATTGAGATTTACGCGCGTGGCCGCGAGCTGGACAACATTGGCTTGCTGGTGGATTTTGTGGAGCTGAAATCCGCCGCCGACGAAGTGGTGAGCTACCTGGACCACCGCAATATCAACGAGCTTCAGCCCTTCGTTGAGTTACAGCCTTCCGCCGAGAACCTGGCCAAATACATCCTCGAACGCGTCTCGTCTCGCATCAATGACGACCGAGTGCAGATCTACAAGGTGCGTTGCTTTGAGACTCCTACCAGTGTTGCCACTTTCCAGATTGATTAGTTAAGAAAGGGTCGACGATAGCTTGGCAGAAAACCACTATTTCGTGTTCTTTCGTGCAGTTTAGTGTGATTTCGTGGATCGTGTGGCTCCGCATCCTAAGCACCCGATCCACGAAATCACACGAAATCTTACGAAGCAACACGAACCAAAGCTGTCAGTGGTCCGCTTCGAACTTACCGGCGACTACTTTGCCTGAGCCGCTTCATTGATCCGATCACACACTTTTAGGAGTTCTTCGTTTTGCTTAGGGCCGGCTCGAGCTTCTAGTGGTCTTGCTATGTCGTGGGCTGCCTGGTATTTCGCAATCTCGGTCCTTTTATAATCGGCTGCACTTAAGTAGACCCAGAGGATCTTGAGACCATCCGACCTGGCGGCCTCCAAAAGAGGAGGTAGTTCTTGCTTCAAGATGAACCGTGAGGCGAGAAAGTGTCGACTCACCAGTAACACCGCTATCTTGGCAGCGGCGAGTGCAGATTCGATTTTTTCATTCCACTCTTCACCAGGCTTGATCATCGTGTCGTCCCAGAGAAACAAGGTTTCATCCTGGGTGCTCGGCGCCAAAAACGTTCTGAGTTTTTCCAACCAACGTTTGTCTTTATGACTGTAGCTTATGAAGACCTGATGACGCTTGTTAGCCACAGGTCGCTCAGTCTTCTTAGCAACGGCTTTGGTGGACGTCCTTTCCTTAGGGCCCACGGTCTTCTTTGTAGCCGGGGAGGGTTCGAGTGATCTCTCCCGTTCATAGACTCCAAGACTGTTAATTATCCTTCTAATTCTTCTGCAGGGTAGTTGCAAGGCGGATTGAAGATCAGTGTATGAAGACTGCGGCTCGAACTTGAGTAGATTCACATTCTTCAAATCCGTGGGAAGGAGATTCTCCAGCTTCTTTGGCACCAATAAGAAGGTTCTGTCGACACCCAAAGTCGCGACCAATAAACCGATTTCAAAAATGAGGTTGACATCCGGTTGGCTGGCCCTCGGTGATCGACGAACGAGGTCGTCCTTCGAAAAAGCAATAACGGCGAAATCTGAGCTCTTTAGAGTTTCAAGTAAACTCTCGTAAGTAGCCGTGCCGGGGCTGAAACTTTCCATCCACAGAACGATCTCAGCATCATCTTCGAGATTCTCTTGCAGAGCGTAGGCCAGTTCAACACCGGCACTGGATGTGCTGACAAATACTCTTGGTTTTGGCGTGATATTACTGGCCATAGAGGAAGCGATTGGTGAAGCGTCGGCTTAAAGCTGCCCTCATTCTCGGCGTCGGCGTTTTATCTTATCATCTCACTCATCAGGGCGGTTAACAGATTATCTTGCAGAATCGCGTTGTTTTGCAGGTTGCCATGAAGGTCGCAGCCAAAGACGGAGTAGGCCATTGCCTTGCCGGAATTGAAAAGCGATCCCGGGCCCAGCGGGCCTTGAAGATCTTCAGCCAGCAGCGAGCGGCGTGTTACACGACCATCACCGGGAGTGTACATCGCGGCAGTAACTGCGCTCTGGGAGATGCGCCGCCCATCGGATGTGCGGAAGCTTTGCGGCCTGGTTAGAGTGATCCAGCGACCCTTCTTTTGATCGCGCAGTATGACGGGTGCATCGAGCGTCTCTTCACAGTCGCCCCCAAAGGAAAGCAGGGCCACCGGGAAGTCCGACTTCACCGGCGCATCCAGCGCCTCGTGAAAACGCCTGGCGCGCGAAAGTACGGCCGCAAGATACCGGTTGCGGTATGCTGTCGCCTGGCCTCGAGAAGTCTGGTCACCGTCGCCGTCCGACGCTACTTTGTCCGAGCCCGCCGAACCTCCCCGCTCCCACTCATAAAGTGTCCACGTCGAAGCGTCATACAAATCCAGCGACAATGGCTTGAGGTTCTCATCTAGAAAACGGGCCGAAGCCGCGTGTGGCATAAGCTGAAAGACCGAGGGCGAGCTAAAGGCTACCTCGCGGGAAAACGTATTGAAGAGAAGGATCTGAGGTCGCAGGCCTTCAGTAAGCGAGTAGCCTCGCAGGATAGTGGCAAACGCGTCCGCTGAGCCCTGGTTCGGAACTCCGAACATGATGATGCGGTTGATGTGCGCCGCGCCCGCCCAACTCGGCATTGCCGTCAGTGGTGCTGGAGGCAAATCGGCGTCGCCATACATGGCCGCATAACGCGCAACCAGGCCGCCCATCGAGTGGGCCACTATATTGAATTTCAGATCAGGGCGGTTAAGCTTTCGCTTCAGATCTTCCAACCGCCGCACGAGTTCGCGCGCAGACTCGACATTGTCCCGCCGCCAGTCGTAAGCGAAGACGTAGAAGGTGTCGCGGTCGCCACCCGCGGCGGGATTATTCCAATCGCCCTCAGCATAACCGCCGAACTGCCGCAAAGCATCGAGCAACCCGCGGTAGACGTAAACCTCGGGCACGAACCGCGCCAATTTGACGCTCGATACAATTCTCTTCGCATAAAGATTGTCACGATTCGCCGCCAGATCGGGGGAGAGCGGCAAGGTAAGATTGGAGGCGACTGACCGCACCGCCGAAGGCCAGGCGACTTCGCCGGTTTTCTCATCGACCAGCTCCGAACCGAGGATGCCGGGGATCACGACAATGGGCCGCTTACCCTTCAGCTCGCGCGCCGGGGCAAAGATTCGATCCAGCGCCGGTGTGCGCTTCGGACCCAGGCAACTTATCTGGCTAAGCGAAAAGAGACACAGGAGCAATAGCCCGATGGCCGGCCGGCCCAGGCAACTACTGCAGCGAATTCGGTTGATGAAGACTTTTAGTAGCAAATCAGAAAGGAACGCTCGAGTCTTGAAGTCTTAAAATCTGGCATCGGCTCAAATCGATCAGAATTGGCTGATTCTAGCATTGAATTGAAACCTGTCAGATAATTTGCCCTATTAGTTTCCACTGGGAAAAGAATAGATGGCCAAACTTCACATCGAATTAAAACCTCGGGCAACAAAGGACTTGAAGAACCTTGATCCTCAGTATCGCAGAAGAATCATCGCAAAGATCGAAGGGCTGGAAGATAACCTTGCGGGAGACGTTAAGCGACTGACTAAATTCAGTCCTGAGTATCGCCTTCGCGTGGGTGAGTATCGCGTCCTATTTGAGGTAGAAGCGGATCGAGTGATAATCTACCGCATCAAGCACAGGAAAGAGGCTTACGACTAATCCTTATGATCGAATTGCATCCCGAGATCCTTAAAAAGAATGGAAAGAATGAATTCGTAGTCCTTCCTTACGAAGAGTTTGCAGCTCTTCAGAAATTGCTGGACGACTACGAAGATCTGCTCGACCTCCGCACTGCTAAGAAAGAGGAGTACGCTGAACCGTCAGTTCCTCTGGAAGATGTAAAGCGCGAATTCGGTTTGTAACGCGCTTCTCGCCACCGTCCCTTTCTCAGACATCCTTACCGCCTCACCACTTGGATTAGAGGCGCCCTCGGCCCCTCGCTGGTGGCCAGCAATGCCTTCCCATCCAGCCGGTAAGCTAACGCTTCGCCCTGCTTGCGGTTGCCCAGCCCGATTGGCGTTAAGGGTTGTTGCCAAATCGTGCTGAATGCCGCTTTAGCGTCTGTCAGAGCAATCTCGTAACCCTGCACGTAGTCGCACAGGGCTACTTGGCGTCCGTCCGGAGATATGTCGCCACCGGTAATTATTCCTCCGAAGAAACCCGGCATATTGAGTTCGCCCACCCGCTTGAGTGTCGTCACATTTGCGATATCAACCGGCGCAGTCGCCTGGTAGATGGCCGGGTTGTCGAAGGGCGCCTTAGTCACAATATAAATATCCCCGGTCTGCGGATGGACCATCAGCGCTTCAGCGTTAGGCTTTCCGTCGGGATAAGAAAAGCGGATGACTTCCGCTGTGGCAGTCAAGCTCGGTTCTCTTTTTGATGAAGGTACGTCGGCACTCGTGACGGGCGGCTCCGGGATTCGGTACACAACTATCTCGCCGCGCTTGCCGCCATTGTCTCCTATATCGCCGATGTAGAGATAGTTTGTATTCGGCTGTGGTCCAGGGCCGGCCGCAATGTCTTCCCAGTCGCGAGCGCCGGCGCCGGTGACGCGCCACACACCGCGCCGTCCTCCGCGATCATCAAACGCATAAATGAATGGTCCATCCCCCGAATCGTTGTGAGTCCAGTAGAGTCCCGGATTTGTGCGGGAAGCAACCAGCCCGCTGCTCTCATTAATCGCAGAGTCTTCCAAAGTTCCCAGGACAGTTGCCGGTCCATAGGTATCGCTGCCGCTGGATGAGGCTGTGGCGACGGCTGGCGGATGTGACGGTCGTGCTTTGACTGACGGCGAGACTGACCCTTGCTGGCAGGATGCCATCGCCAGTAGCAAACAAACCAGGACACAGGTTCTAATATTCTCTGTCACCATCAGTTCTGGTCAGGAAATCCGCTGCCCCCTTTGGGCCAGAGCCTCACGCGCCACCTCTTTGTCATCGAAATGGAAAACCTCACGGCCAATGATCTGATAGTCTTCATGGCCCTTCCCCGCAATCAGCACCAGATCGTTGCTCCGGGCTTCTGCGATGGCCTGTTGAATAGCTTCGCGGCGGTCCGCAATTTTACGATATGGCTTACCCGTCTTTTGAATTCCTAATTCAGTCTCGGCGAGAATCTTCTCCGGATCCTCGGTGCGCGGGTTGTCCGAAGTTAGAATCACCACATCACTCAAACTACCCGCCGCCTCTCCCATGGGTGCTCGCTTCGATCCATCGCGGTCCCCGCCACAGCCGAAGACAGTTATTATTTTCCCCTGCGTCACATCGCGCGCGGTCCGCAGCACATTCAGTAAGGCATCGTCACTGTGCGCGTAATCCACGACGACGGCAAAATCCCCGTCGTGAATCACTCGTTCAAAGCGTCCGGGCGCTCCCGTACACTGCTCGAGGGCCCGCGTGATGACGTCCAGGTCGTAACCGAGGGTCAATCCACTTGCGACCGCCGCCAGGGTGTTGTAAATGTGCGGCGGTCCGACCAGCGGCGAATGAAAAGCGCGCTCACCCGCCGGAGTGAGCAGGCGAAAGCGCATCCCCGACAGCGAGAATTCCGGGTCGCGGGCAGTTACGTCTGCTTCAGCCTTGACTGCGTAACGGACCACGCACAAACCATCGCGTTCTAATTCATCCGCCAACTCCACTCCGCGTTCATCGTCCACATTGATAACTGAAGTGCGTGGGCGCGAACCGAGGCGGCCATCAAACAGACGCTTCTTGGCGAACCAGTAGTTCTCCATTGTCTTGTGATAGTCGAGATGGTCGCGCGTAAGATTCGAGAAAACTGCCACCGAATAGGCCAGCGCGTCACAACGATGGAAGTCCATTGCCTGTGACGAGGCTTCCATCACTGCGGTCTTACAGCCGGCATCGATGGCCCGCCGCAACAGGCGCTGCATGTCAGTAGCTTCCGGAGTGGTCCGGCCGGCCTTCGTTCGTTCCGCTCCAATGCGGTATTCAACCGTTCCGGTCATCGCCACCGGCTCGCCCGCGGCCTCCGGAATCGACGCAACTAGATATGCAGTCGTTGTCTTGCCATTCGTTCCCGTGATCCCTACCAGCTGCAACTCCCTTGAAGGATGGTGATGAACTTCAGCTGCCGCGAGCGCCATGGCCCGGCGCACATTTTCGACTTGCAGCCAGGCGCCATCGAACGGCGCGGGCTTCTCGAGCTCAGAAATCACTCCCACCGCGCCCTGGGCCATCACCTTCGGAATAAACTCGTGCGCATCGGAGAGGGCGCCGCGGACCGCAGCAAACAAACTACCTGCGGCTGCCCTTCGCGAGTCGTGTGTCACATCGGTGATTGAAACAGACTGGTTACCCGATAGCTGTCCGCCCACGACCCGCGCAATTTGGCCCACCGTGACAATCCCAGCTTCTTTGGTCGCTCCCGACATTTCGCTCATTAATGAACTATCCTCGCAGTCGCTTTCTGTGATTATAATCCGCGCACAACTTTCCTCCAGATTACCTGAGAACGGATGAGGACGCTATGAGACTATTTGCGATACTTCTTTGGTCAATCATGAATTCAATGGTGTTATCACCGCCAACCACCCGGCCGCCTGCTGCGGATTACGACATCGTCATCCAGAACGGGAGTGTAATCGATGGCTCCGGTCGACCGGGTTACCTTGCTGATGTGGCCATCAAAGGGGATCGCATCGTGCGCATCGGCAAACTACCCCAGGTACAGGCCACACGCGTGATTGATGCTCGCGGGCAAGTGGTCGCGCCGGGTTTCATCGACATGCTCGGCCAATCCGAAAACAATCTGCTGATCGACCCGCGGGCGATGAGCAAAGTGATGATGGGCGTGACGACGGAGATAACCGGCGAAGGCGAATCCATTGCCCCCACCAACGAGCGCTTGATTAAGGAGAGTGAGGACTTTAATCGCCGGTACAACTTGACGGTAGATTGGCGCACGCTGGATGATTATTTTCACCGGCTGGAAAAACATGGTATCGGGGTCAATCTAGCAACGTTTGTCGGCGCTACACAGGTTCGCGAGTACGTGGTGGGCTTTGATAACCGGCGGCCCACGCCTTCCGAATTGGAGCAGATGAAGTCCCTCGTTGCCGAGGCGATGAAGGACGGCGCTTTGGGCTTGTCAACTTCCCTGCAATACGTGCCGGCCCGCTTCGCCACCACTAACGAGATTGTTGAGTTGGCAAAGGTCGCGCGGCAGTATGGTGGCATTTACGCTACACACCAGCGCAGTGAAGCCAACGCGCTGGACGAATCGCTGGACGAAGTATTTGAAATTGCGCGCCGGGCGGATATTCCCACAGAGATCTGGCACCTGAAGACTGCTTACAAAAAGAACTGGGGACGAATGCCGGAAGTCCTCCGTCGAATTAGCGCAGCGCGACGGCGTGGCTTAAAGATTACTGCCGACGTTTACCCTTACATCGCCGCAAGCACGTCGCTGACCGCGTGCCTGCCACCCTGGGCCCTCGAAGGCGGCATGGACAACGCGCTAACGCGCCTGCGGGACCCCGAAGTTCGCCAACGGCTGAAGAAAGAGATCATGAATGACTCTAAGGATTGGGAGAACATCTACCTCGGCAGCGGGGGCGCCGGCGGGGTGCTAATAGGTTCAGTTGTGAACAAGGACTTGGAAGAGCTGCAGGGAAAGCGGCTCTCGGAGGTCGCATCAGCCCAGAACAAGGATCCGCTTGACGCGCTGTTCGATACCATCCTCGCGGATCATGGCCAGACGGGCGCTATCTATTTCATGATGTCGGAAGATGACGTGCGCGCGGCGCTCCGTGCTCCCTTCGTCAGCATCTGCACCGATAGTGGGGCGCGCGCGACGGATGGTCCTTTGTCGCGGTCCAAGTCTCATCCGCGCGGCTGGGGCAGCTATCCGCGAATCCTTTCCCGTTATGTGCGAGACGAGCGTTTGCTGACTCTGGAGCAGGCTGTTAACAAGATGACTGGTATGCCAGCATCACGCGTGGGCTTGCGCGATCGCGGTTTACTGCGCGAGGGGATGTTTGCCGACATCACGATCTTCGATCCGCAGAAAGTCCAGGATCGTGCGACCTTCGAAATGCCAAACCAGTATCCCACCGGCATCAACTACGTCATCGTCAATGGCCGGATTGAAGTGGACAAAGGAAAGCGAACGGAAGTACTAGCCGGACGTCCGCTGCGAGGACCGGGATACTCGAAATGATTCGGGCTGTTGGAACTACAGCGAACCGGTGATCTTTCGGTACTCGTCCTCGCTCCAGGCTTTCATCGTCTCGGTTTGCACATTTCCCTGCGAGCCAAGGGTCAGCAGGGCCCGGGCCACGGTGGCATCATCGGGTCCCTCAATGACGCAAATGAGATCGTAACGACCCATCGTCATCCAGGTGTCTTTGATTTCTACGCCGAGTTTCTTGAATTCTTCGCGCCCGGCGTCCAGGCGTTTCGGACTGTCCTTTACGTTTGCGGCGCCCTGTTGCGTCCACCGCAACAGCGTAATAAAAGTTGGCATTTCAATTCTCCTTTAGTTTTAGTCCACAAATTTCACAGATTCCACAGATTAAAGTAAGAACGAACTGGGATTTAAGGTGAACCGCTTTTACCCTTCAGACTTAATGGTTCGTCATCTGTGTAATCTGCGTAATCTGTGGATGTTTCCTCAAACCTTGATGAATATTTTGCGCGAGTAGAGCAGCCACATTAATCCCAGCCAGACCAGAATGAAAGCAATCGCATACGCCAGCGAAGCATTGATAGGAGAAGCCCACGAAAGAAACAGTTTATTAAAGATCCATCCTTGCAACGAGATTTGTGTGCCGTCCCCCCGCGGCAGTTTGATAAGTCCCATCACCCGCGCCATCAGGCCACTTCCAACAAAGAGTGCAATGGCATTTACGCCGAACACTACAAACGGTCTGGCCCACTTCTGATATTTCTTAATGTCGATGACCCAGTAACAGAGTGCAAGAAACTCCAGCGCCAATCCGCCGGTGAAGAAAACATAAGAACTGGTCCACAGCGATTTATTGATGGGAAAGAACGGATGCCAAACCCACCCTATGACAATGCAACAAGCGCCCGCGACAAACATGCCGGCAACTTTTTCGTACTGCGCCCGGTTAGTGCGCAACCATTGCCCGGTAAACACGCCGAACATTGTGGTAGCGATAGCCGGTATCGTGCTCAGCAATCCCTCGGGATCGAATACCTTGCCCTGTTTCCAGATATGCGGCCCCAGGATGATGCGATCGATGAAGGACGCGAGGCTGCCCTCTTTACTCAGATCACCCGTGGCAAAACCAGGCGCGTGCAATCGGGTCATCAGCAACCAGTAGATCACTAGCAAAGCAAGCGTAATGATAAACTGCGTTCTGACTTTTGCGTTGAGAAAGATGATCGAGGAAAAGAGATAACAAACGGCGATGCGCTGGAGCACGCCCGGGATTCTAATCGTTGAAAACTGAAAATAAGGAAAGCCCGCGAGAAACAATCCCAGGGCAAAGATGATCAACGTGCGCTTGATGATCTTCAAATAAAGATCGCGCTTGCTGCCGCCCTGTTCAATTCGGCGGGCGAAAGCGAGTGGAATAGCCACGCCCACGATGAAGAGAAAGAAAGGAAAGATTAGATCAGTAGGCGTCCAACCATGCCAGGCGGCATGGCCCAGCGGCCAGTACATGTGACTCCACGTCCCGGGATTGTTCACCAACACCATGCCGGCGATGGTGATGCCACGAAACACGTCGAGGGACACGAGCCGCGCGGGAGTATCGTTAGAGCTGTCCGCAACTTCATTCATTAGCATTCAAGCCTTCGCGCCTTCTGCCCTTCTTTTCTTAGCGCCTTTGCGCGAACCCGCTTGTCTCAGGAGCGCCAAGACAGGAATTACCACAGCGCAAAGATTGGAAAGTCATCTCGGCGGGCTTACCGGCCTTGGTCCCAGGCCAAACTCTTCCGGACTCGGAAGCGTCGAAGTTGATTGGTAATTTCGCAGTACCTCATCCATGGCGCGGCTCTTGGCCAGCCACAACGAAATCATGTAGTCGTAGCGGGCCATCACGCTCTCCAGCCAGTATGGCCGGTTTTCAGCCAACCACTCGCGTTTGTAATTCTCCTTGAGAATTGCCAGCTCTTCAGCCATCTCCCGCATGTTGTTGTAAATGGCGCTGCTGTAGTACCGCAGCTTTCTTACCTTTACGCGATCCCCAAGGTTCAAATAAGCGTTCCAGTATTCGTCACTAAATCTTTGCGCCACTTCCCACCGGTGTCCGAGATGATCGTAACGTTCCGCCGCCAACTGCATTAAGCTGATGGCAGTTCGATTACGCCGAGCGCGGGTTTGGTTTCTCAAAAGCGATTCGGCGACCTCTTCTACCAGCAAACGCATCTTTCGCGTCTTCTCAGCCAGGGTGCGCGCCTGATTCTGAAACGGCGTGGTAAAAGGATCGCGCCAAAAAAGTTCATTCGTGGTGCCGGCGCTGAGTAACGTGGGAACGCTGCCCAACGCGCGCGTGCTCTTCACAAAGTGATCGCCATCATTGCGAAAGAACGCCCAATCGAAATCGCTGTCAAATTTCTGCACATCAAGCGCCCCCTCCTGCCACGAGGCCGCGGCGCCCAAAACAATGGCGTACCAGGTAGATTCGAACAGCGTCTCGCCATCATCGTCCCAGGTGGTATTCATCATTCCAATGGCGCCGGCCTTCTGGCCATCGCGCACAAAGTTCACAATGTTCTTTGTGGCGTTCTCGAGGTTGGGGAATATCTGGTTCCAGTTGCTGGCGCCGGGGCAAATAAACTGGTCCAGTCCGGCATCCTTGAAGGGCTTGATAACTGCAGAGAAATCATCGCGCGCGCCATACTGCCAGTTCATCGCAATCATGTCCTTGGGCACGTTGCCAATCAGATCGGGATGATGCAGCGCGATGTCACCCCAGAACATCAGCCGCCGGTTGTAAGGCTTGAGCACCTCGCGTACTCGATTAAGGTGTTCAAAATAGATGGCTCCGACACCGCGAGTCCTCGCCGCTTCCCTGCTCTGTCCTTCGCCGAGTTCAAACGTCTCATCCGCGCCTATGTGAAAAAACTGGCTGGGGAACAGTTCGTTCAGTTCGCGGTACCAGTCAGCCACTAATTTGTAAGTACCTTCCTGCTGCGGTGACAAAACATCTCCGTGCGGTATTTCGGCCAGGTCGGCGTATTTTTCAAGTCGGAGGGCCTTATGCAGATGACCAAACGTCTGCTGCTCAGGCACCAGCTCAACATGATATCGACGCGCATACGCAACGAGATCCCGAATCTCCGCCGGCGTAAGCGATCCGCCGGCTGGCCCAATCAACGGATGGGACTCGCTGGCAAACGTGTGCTCCATATAGAAGGAGTGCATGTTTAGTTTGAAGAACGCCTCGGTGCGAATTTGTCGTTTGATGTAATCGACGGTGGGCACCGGACCGCGGCTGATGTCGTCCGATACTGCTCGCCAACGCATCGCCGGCCAGTCGATGATCCGCACCCCGGGAATAAATGTGTTGCCGGCTTCACCGCGAACGAGTTGCTTCAGCGTTTGCAACCCATAAAAAGTGCCGGCGGCAGTCTTTCCCGCCACCACAACTTCATTCGCGTTTGCGACGAGAATATATCCCTCGTCGCCCAACGTTGTCGGTAACTCACCTCCGGCCCGGTTCAACGCCTCTTGAATAGTTGGCAGATCGGTGCGGCCGATCAGAATTCCCCTCCGTGGTCGTCCTTTTCCAATCGTCGCTGTAAGGCCACTTGTTTCCTTGACATCATCGACGAAGTCCTGGGCCGCGAACCGATCGTCCGCGGAACGCGGATCGGCCAGCGTGATACGCATGACGCGACCCGTTTGAAAAGTATCCGTTGTTATCGACATCTGCCTCGGCTGGGGAATAATTGAGACGCGGGGCGATCCCGAACCAGGCGCGGGTTGGGGACCAACTTGCGCGCTGGCCGCAACCGTGGTGATCAAGCACGCTGAGCAGACCAGAAGCAGATGGAAGACGCGGCTTCGTGTTAGAGTGTGCGACATTGATTGGAAAACTTGCGATGCAACCGGGGTGGTCAAACAACGTGCGACTATTTACCTGAAATTTGGAGTGATTACAATGGCTGGCAATCCAAACGCATCCTGGGAGTGGTCCACCACGCGCTTGGTGAGCTGTAGCCCGGCTCGAAACAAGACGAAGACACTGACATGTCATTAATGCTTCAAGAGATCGCCGAACAGCCGGCGGCCCTGACGCGGACAATTAGTGAGGAGCGGGCAAAGATCGCTCGCCTGGGGGCCTTTCTGAAGGCCCGCGAGATCGATCTCATTGTTCTGGTGGCGCGCGGTAGTTCGGACAATGCGGCGCTCTTCGGGCGTTACCTCCTGGAGATCACAACCGGCATTCCAGTTTCATTATCGGCACCCTCTGTACACACTCTCTACGGCGCGAAACTCAACTTGAAGCACGCGCTGGTTATCGGCGTTTCACAATCCGGCGAAGGCGAAGACATCAACCTTGTGCTGGATAACGCGCGGCAATGCGGCGCCTACACCGTCGGCATGACCAATGAGCCGGCGTCGGCGATGGCCGAGGTAGTAGAGGAAACTCTGCTCATGCACGGGGGCCGCGAGCGCTCGGTGGCGGCTACCAAGACCTACACAGGCCAGATGATGCTCTTTTATATGCTGGCGGAATCGCTTGCTACCTCCCGCGTGCCATTTGATTACAACGCGATTCCGGACTTCGCCGCGCGGGCCCTTGAACAAAGCCCGGCCATCCTCGAACTGGTCCAGCGGTTCGCCTTCATGGAAAACTGTGTAGTCGTTGGCCGCGGCCTGGCTTACGCGAACGCCTATGAGCTGGCCCTGAAGTTAATGGAAACCTGCTACGTCGTGGCCGAGCGATTCTCTTCAGCAGACTTTCTGCACGGCCCGCTGGCAATGGTGGAGCGCCACTTTCCCGTGATCCTGTTTGCGCCGCCTGGTGTGATGCTTCCCGGTACAAAGGATCTCATCGAACGTCTGCGCGAACTGCATGCCGATACCATGGCCATCACGGGTGATCTCGAGACCGCGGCACTTTGTTCGCGCGCTATTGTAATGCCGCGAGAGATCGACGAGTTTTTGGCGCCGATTCCTTACATCATCCCCGCCCAGCTATTCGCCGCGTTGCTGGCCGAGGCTAAAGGCCTCGATGCCGACGCGCCTCGCTCACTCTCAAAAGTAACGCGCACGCTGTAGTTTTGCCGTAATCTCTGCTTGTGACTTCGCGAACTCGCGCGTGCTATTCTTGTGGGCCGCTCGCGTGGTTGTTTTTTTAGCCGGGTGTTGTTGAGCGAAAGTGGCGGAATTGGCAGACGCGCCAGACTTAGGATCTGGTACCGAAAGGTGTGGGGGTTCGAGTCCCCCCTTTCGCACCAAAAGACGGAGGTCGACGCAGAGATCAGAGATCAGAGGTCAGAGGTCCGCGAGTGCGTAGCGCGGGCATCGCCTGACCTCTGACCTCTGATCTCTGGTTTATCATGAAGAGTGAAGTTATAGATGTTTCCGAGACGCGCAAAGAACTCAAGATCGAAATCGAGCCTGAGGTCGTGCGGGCTGCCTACGATCGCATTAGCGATACGTTTTCCAGGAAAGTGAGTGTACCTGGTTTTCGCAAGGGACATGCGCCACGCTCCATTGTTCGCACTCGTTTCAAAGAAGCGATTGAAAGCGAGATCCTGCAGGAGCTTCTGCCGGCGGCCCTCCATGAGGCGATCACCGAGCACTCGCTGGAAGTGATCGGCCAACCGGACCTGCGCCCGGAGGAAACTGCCGGCCTGAAGAAACCGGGAGCCGAGCCGCTCAAGGTCCACTTGGCCGTCGAGGTGTTTCCGCAAATAAAACTGGGCCAGTATCGCGAACTTGAGGCAGCGCGCAGCGTTCGTCCAGTAACGGATGAAGAAGTAGAGAAAGTACTTGGCGAACTGCGCGAAAGCTCGGCGTCGTTGCAACCAGTCGAGGATCGTGCTTCCCAGATTGGCGACACCGTCACCGTTAACGTCAATGGGAAGTTTGTAGAAACTCCGGAGGCGGAGGACATAAACGTTGATGAGGTTGACATTGTGTTGGGAGGCGAAGGTGTCCAGCCTGAATTCACTGAAAATCTTGTCGGCGTTAAGCCCGACGACGAAAAGACTTTTGTGGTGAATTATCCCGAGGATTTCAGTTCAAAAGGGTTGGCCGGTAAGCGCCTCGAATACACAGCCAAGGTCACCTCAGTACGCCTCAAGGAACTTCCGGAGTTGGATGATGAATGGGCGCAGAGCCTTGGTGAAGAACTGGATTCGCTCGCTACCTTACGCTCAAAGATTCGCGAGGATCTGGAACAGCGGGCTAAAGCGGAATCCGAAAATCGTCTGCGCAACGAGTTGCTACAGAAACTTGTGGAGACCCATTCATTCGAAGTTCCCCAAACTCTACTCGACCACCAGACCAACCAGAACCTGCAATCAGTCGTCCGCAATATGATCGATCGCGGCATCGATCCGCGCAGTGAGGAGTTGAACTGGGAAGGCGCGCGCGACACGCTCAAGAACCAGGCCGAGCAGGAGTTGCGCGGTTCGCTGCTGCTGGATCGGATCGCTGAGGAAGAGAAAATAGAAGTGAGTGACGAAGAGGTCAACACTGAAATTAACGCTTACGCACAAGCCACGCGACAGTCGCCAGAGCAAGTGCGTAGTGCCTTGACAAAGCAAGGGGGCGAACGTAGCATCGCCGACAGATTGCGCAATCGAAAAGCGCTTCAGTTGTTGGTTGAAAATGCACGCGTCACGGAGGAAGAATGGCGCGAAACGCAGACAGACAGCGTTAGTGATAAGGAAGAAGAGTAAGACAAATTTCGGCCCGAGTTCTGATGTCTGACCTCCGAATCTATTCCCGAGGATTAATACATGGCACTGGTTCCAATGGTGGTAGAACAAACGTCGCGCGGTGAGCGCGCGTTTGACATTTATTCTCGCCTGCTGAAAGACAACATCATTTTTTTGGGTACGCCCATTGACGATCAGATTGCGAATCTGATTGTCGCCCAGCTCTTGTTCCTCGAGGCCGAAGATCCCGAAAAAGACATTAACATCTACATCAATTCACCTGGCGGATCGATCACCGCCGGCATGGCCGTTTACGACACCATGCAGTTCATACGCCCGGACGTCACCACCATTTGCGTGGGCCAGTGTGCGTCGATGGGGGCCCTGCTGCTGGCGGCCGGCACGAAGGGCAAGCGATTTGCGCTTCCTAACTCCCGCATCCTTATTCACCAGCCAACCGGCGGCACCTCCGGTCAGGCCACCGACATCCGCATTCAGGCCGAAGAAATCATTCGCATGCGCGAGCTAACTTCACAGATTATCGCCACGCACACGGGTCAGCCCTTCGAGCAGGTTGAGCGCGACGTCGAGCGCGACCGCATAATGTCTGCCGCCCAGGCCAAGGATTATGGTTTAATAGATGAGGTGATCGCGCACCGCGAGTAGAACGCGTGGCGGCGGCATATTGGTAGTTTGATTGGATTTAGCAAGCTTAACTTCCATGCGATTGCCCTCCCCCGGCAGTCGCAAATCTGAAATCCGAAATCGCAGATTTTAGAGGAGCCTATGGTACGACGAACCGATGACACTTTGCGCTGCTCGTTCTGTGGCAAGTCGCAGAACGAAGTGAAGAAGCTCATTGCGGGGCCAACCGTCTATATTTGTAATGAATGTATAGACATCTGCAATGAGATCATCACCGACGACAAGCAGGCCGAGCAGGTAGCATCACGCCCCCCGCTCCCCAAGCCCGGGGAGATCAAGGGGTTTCTTGACGAATACGTCATCGGCCAGGATGAAACGAAGAAGCGACTCGCCGTAGCCGTCTATCAACACTACAAACGCATCGAATTGGCGCGCCGTCGGAATGAAGTAGAGATTCAGAAATCAAACATCCTGCTTATCGGTCCCACCGGCACGGGTAAAACACTACTGGCCCAGACTCTGGCGCGATTACTAAGTGTCCCGTTCACAATTGTCGACGCCACCACCCTCACCGAAGCAGGTTATGTCGGTGAAGACGTTGAGAACATCATTCTCAAACTCTTGCAGGCTGCCAATGGCGACGTTGAACGCGCGCAGCAAGGCATCATCTACATCGACGAAGTGGATAAGATTTGCCGCAAAGACGAGAACCCCTCGATTACTCGCGACGTGTCAGGTGAAGGCGTACAGCAGGCCTTGTTGAAGATACTCGAAGGTACGGTCGCCAACGTACCGCCTCAGGGAGGCCGTAAGCATCCGCATCAGGAATTCTTCCCGGTTGACACGACCAACATCCTTTTCATCTGCGGCGGGGCGTTCGTTGGTTTGGAGAAAGTCATCGAACGACGTCTCCGTAATAAGTCGCTGGGGTTCCACGCCCAGGTGAAATCCGGCAGTCAGCGACAGGCTGAAGCCCTGGCCAACGTGCAACCCGAAGACCTGATTCGTTTTGGCTTAATCCCAGAGTTCGTCGGCCGCCTGCCTGTTTGTGGTGTGCTGCATGAACTCGACGAAAGCGCTTTGATAAAGATTCTTACCGAACCCAAGAACGCGTTGGTTAGGCAGTATCAGAAGAAGTTCGAGTTCGATAACGTCAAATTGAAGTTTACTGAAGACTCTCTCAAATGCGTGGCCCGCCAGGCCGTCGAGCGCAAAGTCGGGGCCCGCGGTCTGATGATGATCCTGGAAGAACTGCTGCTGGAAGCCATGTACACGCTGCCTTCACAAAAGCGGGTAAAAGAGTTCTGCATTACCAGTGAAATGGTCGAACGCCGCCGAGCGATTCCGGGCGAGGGATTGGCCGGCATCGATGGGGCCGCCGCCTAAACCGACGCCTACCCAAAGTAGCGGGGCATGACACCCCGCAAAACCACTAGAATCCATCCTTTTAGTAGCACCCGCCGGAGAAATGCTTTAGAATTAGGTTGGTTGCAAAAGGGGCGAGACGGCAATCGGCGGCTCGCCCTTATTCGCAGCTTCACCTCGTTCCCCTTGAACGTTTAAAGGCTCCGCCGAAAGTTCTAATTCGAATTATGGAAGAATATACCGACCGCACTCCCGCAGACGTGGCCCGCTATCCGATGGTGCCAATTCGCGACGTCGTCATCTTTCCGTTTACCAAGGTTGCCTTCAAGATCGGACGTCCCGGCTCGGTGCACGCGCTGGAACAAGCTCTGTCGTCGGATCGCACTATATTTCTGGCAACCCAGCACGACGCCACGGTCGATGAGCCAACTCCCGACCAGATTTACACTGTCGGGACCTTAGGGCGCATTCTTCAATCGCAGAAGCAGGATAACGGTCAGATCAAGGTAGTCGTAGAGGGTCGCGAGCGAGCTACGACTGTTCGGGTGGAAAATAACGCCGGCGCCTTCACAGCGCTGGTGCGGCGAGCGCCGGTTGTTAGCGAAGAAGGCCCCCGCGTAGATGCGCTGGTGCAGAAGATTGGCCAGCTCGTCGAGCAGCATCTCCGCCTGGCTCCTGACGCGCAGACGGACGCACTGCAAACGGCATTGCGTAACCAGGATCCTTCGCATCTCGCTGACGCGCTGGCGTCACAGCTGCGCATTTCAGTTGAAGACAAACAAGGTTTGCTTGAGATCTTTTCGACCCAGGCCCGGCTGCAAAGGCTTATCGAGCTTTTGGAAACAGAGTTGGAGAAGCGCCAACTCGATCGCACGATCCAGACCCGTGTGAAGCGGCAGATGGAGCGCGCGCAAAAGGAGTACTACCTCAACGAGCAGATCAAGGCCATCCACAAAGAGCTGGGCCGTAAAGATGAGAAAACTGAACTGGATGAGCTGAAAAAGAAGATCGAAGAAGCTGGGATGTCGGATGAGGCCAAGGAAAAGGCCATGCAGGAGTTGCATCGCCTGGAAGCGATGCCGCCGATGTCCGCCGAGGGTACGGTCTCACGTACCTACATCGACTGGCTGTTGAGCGTGCCCTGGAAACAGAAGTCGAAAGAGATCAGAGATCTGGCCAAGGCCGAGGAAGTGCTCAACGAGGACCATTACAGTCTGGAAAAGATAAAGGACCGAATCCTTGAGTATCTCGCGGTGCGCCAACTGGTAAAGAACCCCAGAGGTTCCATTCTATGCTTCGTCGGCCCTCCTGGAGTGGGCAAGACCAGTCTGGGCAAATCCATTGCCCGCGCTACCGGCAGGAAGTTTGTTCGTCTCAGCCTGGGTGGCGTGCGCGACGAGGCCGAGATACGCGGCCACCGCCGCACCTACATCGGGGCGCTGCCGGGCCAGATCATTCAGATGATGAAGAAGGCCGGCGCGGTGAACCCCGTCCTATTGCTCGACGAAGTCGATAAGCTGGGCGCCGATTTCCGTGGCGACCCGAGCGCTGCGTTACTAGAGGTACTCGATCCGGAACAGAATCACATGTTCCAGGACCACTACCTCGACGTCGAATACGATCTTTCGAAGGTTTTTTTCATTGCTACCGCAAACGTGCTCCATACAATTCCGCCGGCGCTCCAGGATCGACTGGAAATACTGAGGCTGTCCGGCTACACGGAGCGAGAAAAACTCGAGATCGCGAAACGCCACCTGGTAATCAAGCAGGCAGAAGCTAACGGGCTCAAGCCCGATCAATTGGAATTTGCGGACTCAGGGCTGCTGGAGATCATTCGGCATTACACCCGCGAAGCCGGCGTACGTAATCTGGAACGGGAGATTGGTTCATGCTGCCGCAAGATCGCGCGTAAGTTCGTCTCCGAAAGCGTGCCGGAAGGCTTCAAGGACGTCGTTGACGCCGAACGCGTGCGTGAGATGCTGGGCGCCATCAAGTTCCGCCAGCAAGGCATCGCGGCCAACAGCGAAGTTGGATTGGCCACCGGGTTGGCCTGGACTGAAGTTGGCGGCGAGGTACTCCAAATAGAAGCAACCCTGACCAAGGGCCGGGGCGGCGTTCAGTTAACCGGTAAGTTGGGCGACGTAATGCAGGAGTCGGCTAAGGCGGCTTTGACCTGCATTAAGGCGCGCGCCGAACGACTCGGTCTGAACCTGGACTTTATTCGCAAGCGCGATCTGCACATTCATATTCCCGAAGGCGCTATTCCCAAGGACGGTCCTTCAGCCGGAGTCACCCTCGCAACTGCGATGGCCTCAGTTCTGGGGCGTGTGCCCGTGCGTAACAACGTAGCCATGACGGGCGAAATCACTCTGCGCGGGCGCGTCCTGCCGGTGGGCGGTATCAAGGAGAAACTCCTGGCGGCCCATCGCTTTGGCATTGATACAATTATTTTGCCGAAGGAGAACGAGAAGGACTTGGCCGACCTGCCGGAAGAGATTCGCAGTGCGTTGACTATCAATCTGGTTGAGACTATTGACGAAGTGCTCGCGCTCGGTCTGGAAGACGCTTGCCCCACTGAGGCAGCGCTCGGCGATGAAGCCGCCAAAGCACCGCCGCTTTGGACTACCGAGCCACCGTCACAAGGCATCCAAACAACCGCGGAACAATAGACCGGTAGCATTCAATCAACCCAGGGCTGATTTAGAGCCCTAAATTAGCCAGCTGCTGAAAGGGCTTTCGTCCCTCAGCATCTTGTGATCACTGCCTCGCGTTTCACTGGCGTATCCGGCAGACTTCTAATTCCGGAAGCCAAACCATAGAATAGGAGAAATTATGGGAAAGCATGACGACGCTGATTTGATTCTTAAACTCTACGAGCTGCGCCGCGAAAAGGTTATGCGGGAAGCCCGCACGTGGTTCTTCACATTCAATCCGGAGAAAGTGGAAGACTTTCTGGAAGTGATGACCAGCGACCACAGCGGTCACTACCGCATGGTCGTGTCCTACTGGGATATGGCCGCCTCGCTGGTGAACAATGGCGCGATTGACGCGCAGATGTTCAACGACGCCAACGGCGAACAGCTGTTCGTATACGCGAAGGTTGAGCCCTTCCTACCGGAGCTGCGCGCAACTTCGGGCAATCCTGACTATCTGGCCCACCTGGAAAAGTTGGTTAAGAGTGTCCCCAACGTCGAGGAGAAGCTCGCCAATATCCGTCAACGCGTAGCGATGATGGTAAAGATATGGCAAGAGCGAACCGCAAAGGCGGCGATGGCAGCGGAAGCTTAGTTGCCGATTGTTTGGTTCTTTCTCCCTCAAAGCGTTCGGGCCTCCGCTAAATCGGAGGCCCGAACTGCTTTTCCCATTTATGAAGATTACCAGTACGGAGTTCATTAAAAGTTCCTTTCAGGAGACCGATTGGCCGGCAGATTCGCAACTCGAGGTCTCTTTTCTCGGGCGTTCGAATGTCGGAAAATCAAGGCTGCTTAATTCCCTTTTGGGCGTTCGAGGTCTCGCGCGCACTTCCTCGACGCCCGGCCGGACGCAATCGTTGAACTTCTTCTCAATCAATAACCAATTTCGTTTTGTGGACCTTCCGGGCTATGGCTATGCGCGGGCGCCAAAGGAGATAACGGCTGGCTGGAGCGAGATGGCAACCAGCTACCTTGCCAAGCGCAACCAGCTTGTGTTATCAGTTCATATCGTAGATTCGCGTCACGAACCCACAAAACTGGATTTGCAACTTCACGAGTGGCTCCAGCATCATCGGAAACCACAAATAATCGTTGCCACGAAATCCGATAAGCTCTCGAACAATGAATTGCGAAAGAGCATAGAGCGCGCGCAGCGCGTGCTCAAAATAGAACGGGTTATAGCGTACTCTGCTGTAACGCGGGTGGGACGCGCGGAGGTTTGGCACGCTATCGAGGAAGCCTTGGCCCGTTTCGAGATTTAAGCCATTCAAGCCCCCTAACGCCCCCTTGGGTTTTGAACATTGAAAGAGGCCACGCGCTGGCAACACGTGGCATCGAATCCAGCGGAGATCCCCGTACGTAGCTTTCAGAGACTTTCCGAGGTCCGTTCGGTCAGTCAAATCGCCATTGCGGTGAAGAACAGTGTCCCACACGCGAGTCCGTTTAGAACTGCCCGGCAAGTATTTCCCATTAACTGAAGGTCCTTCATTAAATAATTCACGCTAAGAATTGACAACAAAGTAATCAACCGCCGCGGTTTCCTAACCCAACGCACCACCGAGAAAAACGATATGTCACAACGTACACCACGCGCGCGCGCAGGCAGCGCCAGCAATGATTCAAACGGAGAAGACGGCGACGGCGCCACCACAGTCGCTACTGCCGAAGCTCCACCGGAAAAGACCTCAACTAAAGACTTCAAAAGCGAGGATCTGCTGAACCTCGCCGAGCTCAAGGATATGTCCATTTCCAAGCTCACGGCAATCGCGAAAGGCATGGACGTGCCCGGCGCCACCGGCATGCGCAAACAGGAGCTGATCTTCAAGGTACTGGCGGCCCAGACAGAAAAGAGCGGCCTGATCTTTTCCGAGGGCGTGCTGGAAACCCTGCCCGATGGTTTTGGGTTTCTGCGAGCGCCGGAATACAACTACTTGCCGGGTCCGGACGATATCTATGTCTCGCCTTCACAAATTCGGAAGTTTGACCTGCGCACCGGCGACACAGTCAGCGGACAGATTCGGCCTCCCAAAGAAGGCGAACGCTATTTTGCTTTAATCAAGGTCGAAGCGATCAATTTCGAGTCTCCCGATCAAGCTCGCGAGAAGGTTTTCTTCGATAACCTCACGCCGCTTTATCCCGATGAGATGCTGAAATGCGAAACGAGTCCGGACAATCTTTCGGCTCGCGTCATTGATCTGGTAACACCTATCGGTAAGGGCCAGCGCGGCCTGATTGTCGCTCCCCCGCGGACCGGCAAGACCATGCTGCTGCAGACAATCGCCAACTCCATCACAGAGAACCATCCGGAAGTTACTTTGATAGTCCTGCTGATCGACGAGCGCCCTGAAGAAGTTACCGATATGCAGCGCTCGGTAAATGGCGAGGTAATTTCGTCCACCTTCGACGAGCCCCCCACGCGCCACGTTCAGGTCGCCGACATGGTTATCGAAAAGGCAAAGCGCCTGGTGGAACACAAGCGGGATGTTGTCATCCTACTCGACTCAATCACTCGCCTGGCCCGAGCGCACAATGCGGTCGTTCCTCCCAGCGGCAAGATTCTCTCCGGCGGTATCGATTCCAACGCGCTCCAACGCCCGAAGCGCTTCTTCGGCGCCGCGCGAAATATTGAAGAGGGCGGTTCACTGACCATCATCGCCACCGCCTTGATCGATACCGGATCGCGCATGGACGACGTTATTTTCGAAGAGTTCAAAGGCACGGGCAACTGCGAAATTCACCTCGATCGTCGCCTGAGCGACAAGCGCCTGTTCCCGGCCATTGACTTGCAGCGCTCCGGAACGCGAAAAGAGGAACTCCTAATCAGCAAGGAAGACCTGAATCGCGTCTGGGTCATGCGCCGCGTCTTGAATCCCCTTTCCCCGGTGGAACAAATGGAAGTGGTGCTTGAGCGCCTGGAGAAATCAAAGTCGAACGCCGAATTCCTCGCGTCAATGCAGACCTAAGACCCCTTTACAAGTGACTGGTGACAAGTGGCCAATGACTTAACTGTCCTCCTTCTGAAGTCACTTTTTACTTTTCATGCGTGTCGCCTTACTTTCATCGGAAGCAGTTCCCTTTGCCAAAGCCGGCGGCCTCGGTGATGTAGCCGGCGCCTTACCGAAAGCGCTGAAGGCCCAGGACACGGATGCAATCCTGATGCTTCCGCTTTACGACCTGGTCGATCGCGGTCTCTTGCGCGAGAAGTTCATTGACAACCTGGAGGTTGAATGGCGTGGGGGAAAACCCAAAGTAAGCGTCTGGCGGAGTGATGCGGCGGGGGCCCCGGCTTATTTCATCGAGGCGCCCCAATATTTCGCCCGCCCGGCAATTTACGGTTACCGCGACGACCATGAACGCTTTGCTTTTTTTTGCCGGGCAGCGCTGGCCCTTTGTAAGCGGCTGGGTGAGCCTCCCGACATTGTTCATTGCAACGACTGGCCTGGTGGGTTTGCCGCGGTTGAGCTCCGCGCGCGCCGTGCTTTCGATAAGTTCTACGAAAAGACCCGAGCGCTTTTCTCGATTCACAATATCGCCTACCAGGGCACATTCGACCCGGGAGATCTTTGGTGGATGGACTTCGGCGAACGCGATGAGCGCGGGGCCTTCATGTTCCAGGGTACCGCCTCGGCGTTGAAAGCGGGATTGGTATCCGCCGATGCTCTTTCAACTGTCAGCAGGCGCTACGCCCAGGAGATTCAGACCTCTGAAAACGGCTACGGCATGGAAGGCATATTGCGCGCCCGGCGGGACCGTCTGGCGGGCATCACCAACGGCGTTGACTATGATATCTGGAATCCCGAGACCGATCCCCACATCGCCGCTCACTTCAGCGCGGCTGACCTAAGTGCGAAACGGACCTGTAAACTGGATTTGTTACGCCGTTTTGGGTTGCCGGAGGAAGCGGACCGGCCCATCATCGCAATTATCTCGCGGCTGGTAGCGCAAAAGGGCTACGACTTGATCAAGGAGGGGGCTTCTTCAATCCTGGCCACAGGCGCCTTCTTTATTGCGCTGGGTGCCGGACAATACGAAGATTTCCTCCAGTCCTTACGGGATCGCGCGTCGAGCCGCGTTGGCATTTATAAAGGTTACGCTGGTGAGCCGCTGGCCCATCAGATCGAGGCGGGAGCGGATATGTTCCTGATGCCGTCGCTGTATGAGCCATGCGGGCTAAACCAGATGTACAGCATGCGTTATGGCACGGTTCCCATCGTCAGGGCCACCGGAGGGCTGGATGATACCGTGCAGCAATTCGACGCCGCCACGGGCGCCGGCACCGGTTTCAAGTTCGGGCCCTATTCAGCCGCGGCCATGCTTGATAAAATACGGGAAGCGCTTTACTTTTATAGTGAACCCGAACTCTGGCGACAGATTCAGCTTAATGGCATGGCTGTCGATAATTCGTGGTCAGCCGCGGCGCAAAAGTATACTGAGCTCTACGAAGAAATCGCGAAGCTCTAAAAGTTTGGCGCGAAGCTTTAAAAGTGAACAGACTAGAACCAAGGTTAGGACGCGCCTCACGAGACCTGAACGTGGCGTCCAGGAAAAAGGCGAGGAGATAATCATGAGCGAGCATGTAACAGACGTTAGCGACAGCAATTTTGAAAAGGACGTTTTACAGTCCGATCGGCCGGTGCTGGTGGATTTCTGGGCCGCCTGGTGCGCACCGTGTCGCATGCTGGCGCCAACGGTCGAGGCCGTGGCAGAAAAGTATGCGGGCAACGCACGAGTGGTGAAGCTGAACGTTGATGAGAACCCTTCAGTTTCTCAACGCTACGGGATTAAAGGCATCCCCACCCTCATCCTGTTTAAGGGCGGTAAGGAAGAAGAGCGGGTGGTGGGCGCGACCTCCAAGGAGGCGATCGCGCGCATGATAGACAAGCACGTCAGCGGCGCCGCAACCGCCTAGTACACGGGAACGGATGGCGCGCGCGGTTTTGCTGAGAAAGACCGGCGCGCCATTTTTGTGGGAATCCGAGTGTGGTGGCGGCTGTATCAGCGCCTCTCCTAAAGTCAGGCTACCTTCCGGCACACACCCAATGAACGCAACCCGCCGCGGGATTAATACTCGCCAGACTTCGCTGGAAGAGCGCCTCAGACAAAGACTGCGCTCCCGCACCGTCGAGGATGCCCGGATTCGCGCCCGCCAGGCCCATGGCAAGCTGCGGCGCTTTGTTAACATCAGTTTCCGTAAGCAGGATGTGATAGCGGCGCTCGCCCTCCGACGTGGCGAATGCAACCGCTGCGGTGCATGTTGCGAGTTGGTTTTTAAGTGCCCATTTCTGAAAAAGCATTCCGACGGATCGAGCACGTGTGGCATCTACGAAAACCGCCCCAACGCGTGCCGCCTCTTCCCGATTGAAAAACGTGACATTGAGGAGGTGCGCGGTACCTGCACCTACTACTTCATCGAAAAACCTGTTCGATTGGAAAAGGCGAGCTAACATCATTTTCGATTTCCGATTGCCGATTGCCAATTTGTTTCGTTGCCACATGGTAAATCGGCAATTGGCAATTGGAAATCGGCATTGAGTTATGTCTAAAATCATCGTCGTCATAGGCGCCCAGTGGGGAGACGAAGGCAAAGGCAAGATTGTCGATCTGCTGGCCGAGCGTTTCGATATAGTGGCGCGCTACCAGGGCGGTCATAACGCCGGGCACTCGGTTTATGTCGGTGACCGCTCGTTCGTCCTGCACCTCATTCCCTCCGGCATAATCCATCCCGGAAAAATCTGCGTGCTGGGCAACGGCATGGTCATCGATCCCAATGCCTTTTTTGAAGAGGCAGATCGTTTCCTCGCCCAGGGATTGGAAGTTACTCCCGAACGAGTAAAGGTCAGCTCGCGCGCGCACCTGATACTTCCCTATCATCGCGCGCTGGATCACACCAGTGAAGAGCGACTGGGCAACGAACGCGTAGGCACGACGCTGCGCGGTATTGGTCCGGCTTACGAAGACAAAGCCGGCCGGCGCGGTATTCGTTTCGCTGACGCCCTGGTACCGGAAGTACTCCGCTCCCGCATCGAACGAAATCTCGAAGATGCTAACCGGATCATCGTCGCCTATGGCGGCGCGAGTCTTGACGGCGATCAAATCTTTAATGACACCTCCACTGTGGTGGAGCGTCTCGCCCCGTTCATGGCCGATACGGCGCATTACCTGAACAAGGCCGCCGGCGAGGGCCGTTCAATCCTGCTCGAAGGCGCGCAGGCTACATTACTTGACGTGGACCATGGCACTTACCCGTTCGTCACTTCCTCCAGTACAACCGCTGCTGGAGCGGCCCTGGGGACGGGCTTGGCTCCGCATCGCATTACGGGCGTGCTCGGCATCGTGCGCACGTATACCACGCGCGTCGGCGAGGGTCCGTTTCCCACCGAAATGATCGAAGGCGAAGCTGAGATGGGCCAGGTAATCCGCGAGCGCGGGCGAGAATACGGCGCGTCAACCGGACGACCGCGGCGGTGTGGTTGGTTCGACGCCTTTGCCACCCGTTACGCCGCAGAGATCAACGGCTTCAGTTCAGTCGCGCTGACCAAGCTTGACGTGCTCGACGCTCTTGATGAGATCAAAGTGTGCACCGGTTACAAACTCGATGGCCGCATGTGCGAATCTTTGCCCGCCGTTTCCCAGGATTTGCGCCGCGTCGAACCCATCTATGCGACGTTGCCGGGCTGGAAGAGCTCCACTGCAGGAACCACCGAGTTGACTGCGCTGCCAGCCAACGCGCGCCGTTATGTAGAGTTTCTCGCGGAACAGATTGGAGTGGAGATTGGCCTGATTTCCACTGGTCCCGAGCGCTCGCAAACGGTGATCATAAGAGACTCAGCCCTGGGACGTTGGCTGGCAGATTAGTAAACTCTGACCGTTGGACTTTGGACTTTGGAAATTGTAGGCTCTTGCGCGTGGGCCGATAGCTCAGTCGGTAGAGCAACTGGCTTTTAACCAGTGGGTCGCAGGTTCGAGTCCTGCTCGGCTCACCACTATTTGATAGGCGAGACGTTCTTTCGGTTTAGATTACTGTGTTTCGAATTGCGGCTGGTTCTGAGAGAGCCAGCCGCTTTCCTTTTCGCCAGGAACATTCTGAATTCTTACTGAAGATCCATCATGCTGGGACTTTCTGGCAAGACCCGAATCGCTGCTTACTCAATGACACGCGCGATGACGCACTTCAAGTATTGCGTCTCGGGCAGGCCCGCCAGAATTGGATGATCGCTCGCCTGGGTCCTGCTCTCCACGATCTGCAGGCGGCGGCGCGAGTCCCGCGCAGCCTCAACCACAATCTCGAAAAACGTATGGGGAAGAATGTGGAATGAACAGGAGCACGTTACGAGCACGCCACCGGCGTTTAATAGTTTCAAGGCGCGCAGATTGATCTCTTTGTAGCCTCGTACGGCTTTTGCCACACTGCGCCGGTTCTTGGCAAACGCCGGCGGATCAAGAACGATTGTATCGAACCGCTCGCCATCGCTCTCCAGGCGTCGCAGCTCATCAAACACGTTAGCCTCGCTGAATTCAACATTGCCGGCGCCATTCAATTGGCCATTTAATCGGGCTGCGGCAACGGCATCCCCGGAAACATCCAGGCCGGTAACTGTTTCGCATGCAGGTGCAATGTGCAGGGCAAATCCACCGTTAAAGGTGAAGCAGTCGAGCGCTCGGCCGTGTGCGATCTGGCGAGCGGCGCGGTAGTTCTCACGCTGATCCAGGAACGCTCCTGTTTTCTGACCGCGCAACGGCGATACATGAAATCGTACACCGTCCTGCACCATTTGCACTTCGTCCGGAGCCTCACCGTAAAGTAAGCCGGAGCTGAGTTCCAGACCCTCCAGCTCGCGCACGCGCACGTCATTACGCTCGATAATAGCGCGGGGCGAGAACTCCTCTACCAGTAATTCCACCAGCATAGATTTGATGGCTTCGGTTCCCTGCGACAGTGTCTGGATGACGAAGACTTCGTCATAAACGTCCACGATTAGCGAGGGCAGTAAATCACCTTCTGAGTAGACGAGGCGATACGAATTCGTTTCAGGGCGAACCTTACTTCGGCGCTCGGCACACTGGCGCAAGCGTTGCCGCCACCAGTCGCGGTCAATGGTTTCGTCGCGAACGCTGAGGAAGCGCAAAGCAATCTCGGAGCGGTCGCTATAAAGCGCCTGGCCAACGAAGTTCCCTGCTTCATCAATGACCCAAACTATCGAGCCGCCGGCCGCGTCAACCCCTTCCGCCAGGTCGCTGCGATAAACCCAGAGATGACCACCGCGAACGCGTTTTGCGCCGCGGCGAACGACCGTTACTTGTTGTTCTAAAGAATGCTTTGATTGAGACACGCTTGGAGGAATAACACGGCGAGCGGCGAGAGGCAACTCTGCGCCCTTTTAACGGTAGCCCCCTAATTTGGAGTGCGCCGGCAGAGCGAAGCGGCGACGGCGCTTTGGATTGGCCACTTTAATCCTGGACTTGAGAAAATGCTTACTGGCCCTATCCAAAGCGGTGTCGCGCTACGCTTGCCAC
>JBDTOI010000007.1:0-56752 GCA_039933315.1 Pyrinomonadaceae bacterium | reverse complement strand
GTCACTCCGTGGGCGCCCCTCTTCGCGGCCCTACTCGATGTAAACGCAGGAGGGGCGCCCACGGAGTGACGCCCCTACAAATGCACTTCCTTCAGGAAGCGCGCGTCGAAGGCTCGTGGTAACAAATCGTGAATCCTAACTATTTCCCTGCCGCCGCGCAGGTTGGTCAGGGTGATTGTCGCTTCCTTACAAAACTCCCAGATGATCTGGCGGCAAGTGCCGCAGGGCGGCGTCAGTGATTCGGTATCGGCCACAATCGCCAGCCCGGTAAAATGTCGCTCGCCTTCCGAGAGTGCTTTCCAGATCGCCACGCGTTCGGCGCACACCGTTAGCCCGAAGCTGGCGCTCTCGATATTGCATCCCGTATATATTTTCCCCGCCGCTGTTTCCAGCGCCGCCCCTACCAGAAAGTGTGAAAAGGGCGCAATTGATTGTTCGCGCGCGCCCCTGGCGGCCGCGATTAAGGTTTCCAACTTGTCCACGTTTATGTTTGCCTTTCCCTGACTCGAACTGCATTTCCCAGCTTCTCTCGAATTTTGCCGCTTAACAGATCAATGCTAACGACGTTATGCCCGCCTTCCGGAATGATCACATCCGCATAGCGCTTGGAAGGTTCCACGAACTGCATGTGCATGGGGCGCACGGTAGCGAGATACTGTTCTATCACTGACTCGAGCGTACGGCCGCGTTCGTCGATATCCCGACGCAGGCGGCGGATAAAGCGTATGTCATCCGGCGTATCGACAAATACCTTGATGTCCATCTGCTCGAGCAGACGCGGTTCCGCAAAAATCAGGATACCTTCCACAATAACAATCGGTTTGGAATCAATGCGAATCGTATCGTTCATGCGGGTGTGCGTACGAAAGTCGTAGATTGGCAGCTCCACGTGCTCACCTGCCTTTAGCCGTCGCAGATGATTCACCAGCAAGTCATTGTCGATCGCGTCCGGATGATCGAAGTTAAAAGCGTGCCGGTAATCCAGCGGCAGGTCTTTCAGGTTCCGGTAGTACGAATCCTGCTGCATGAAAACGACTTCTTCGGCGCTAACTGATTCCAGAATCCGGTTAGCTACCGTTGTCTTACCCGAGCCCGTGCCGCCGCAGATGCCTATGATCATAAGTGAACCGAGGAGGTTACTCCTTACCGCGAAGCGGTTGTGCCCTCCAGACCAGGGTTGCCGCGCCACGCGGCTACCCTGGGAAAAGTTTTCATAAAGAATACCAACGCCAACGGGGTTGTGTCGTTTTCACGAGTAATAGTTTGTTTGCTGTCCTACAGAAGATTCCAATTACCCGACGTGAACAGGCGGGCTGATTAAAGCGTGTCACAACCCCGTTGGGGTTGCGCACATTCCACCACGATCCCAGGGTAGCCGCGAAGCGCGTCAACCCTGGGCTGGAGGGAACAACCGCTTCGCGGTAGATTCTCTTAACCATTAACTAACCTTGGAATCACGCGACTGAGTAATTCGGTAAACTGCGCGCGCACATGCTCTCCGGTTTCGATAACCTCGCTGTGATCGATGGGTTGATCAATCACTCCCGCGGCCAGGTTTGTAATGCAGGAGATTCCCACCACTCGCATCCCCATCTGCCGCGCTACTATCGCTTCCGGCACGGTGCTCATGCCCACCGCATCGGCGCCCAGCGTGCGCAGCATGCGTATCTCCGCCGGCGTCTCGTAACTCGGACCTGATAGGGCCGCGTATATTCCGCGCCGTATGGTAAGGCCCATCTGCTGCGCTTCTGCCACCACCACCTCCTGCAGTTCGCGCGCGTAGACTTCCGTCATGTCCGGAAAACGCGCCCCAAATCTCTCGTCATGGGGCCCGCGCAAAGGGCTCGCTCCCATCAGGTTAAGATGATCGGAAATAACCATCAGGGCCCCTTTTTCAAACTTGACGTTTATCCCGCCGGCGGCGTTGGTCAGGATTACCGTGCGCGCGCCCAGCAGCTTGAACACTCTGATGGGAAAAACGACTACCTCAAAGGGATAACCTTCATAATAGTGAAATCGTCCCTGCATCGCTACCAGCGTCACGCCACCGGTCTTGCCGATCACCAGACGTCCGGCGTGCCCTTCCACAGTTGAATGGGCGAAGCCTGGTATTTCTTCATAGGGAATGATCACCCGATCCTGGAGTTCATCGGCAAAAGCTCCCAGCCCGCTGCCCAATACCAGCGCCACGTCCACGCCGGCGTCATGGCGGGTGCGAATCATGCGCGCCGCCTGCTCGACGCGATCATACAAAGTTGAGGAGCTAGTTTCGTCAGTCATAATCGAGGGGGGAACAGGGGACAGCCACCGGTATCAGCACGCCGGTTTAGCCTAGCGTTCCTTTTCGTAGGGGATGCCCAAAGAACGCGGCGCGCGCGATTGGCCGATGAAGCCGGCCAACACAATGATGGTCAGCACGTACGGAATCATCTGAATAAACTGGACCGGCACTTCTTCGCCCGAAGGAAGTTTGGCCACGCCCTGCATCACGTACGTCAGGGCTTCGGCAAATCCGAAGAGAAGACAGGCGAGCATCGTCTGCACCGGCCGCCACTTGCCGAAGATCAGGGCGGCAAGGGCGATGAAGCCACGGCCCGCAGTCATATTGCGGGTGAACAGCGATGATTGGCCAATGGACAGATAAGCTCCGCCGATTGCGGCCAGGGCTCCCGACAACAGCACCCCGCTGTACCTCATACGTCTGACACTGACACCTGCGGCGTCAGCCGCTTCCGGATTCTCGCCCACGGCCCGCAAACGGAGTCCGAAGGGCGTGCGATAAAGAACGTACCAGGTGACAGGCACAAGCGCGAAGGCGATTATTACCGGCGCCAGCGGCAGCAAGTTACCTCGCGGAATTTGCGGCGTCGATCCGGAGGACAAAAACAAGGCTCCGCTCAGAAAAGCGGGCAGCCCCAGAAACAATATGTTGATCGCAGTTCCGCTAACCACCTGATCAGCCTTGAAACGTATGCACGCTACGGCGTGAATCCAGGCCACCAGCACTCCTGCCATCATTGCTGCAGCTAAACCCACCCAGGGATTGCCGGCATAATGGGTTACCGCGGCGGCGGTAAAGGCGCCTGCCAGCATCAGACCTTCGAGAGCAATATTGATTACGCCCGAGCGTTCGGAATACAGACCGCCGATCGCGGCCAGCAACAAAGGCGTGGCCAAACGAATGGTCGAGTACAGGAGGGCGATGGTGAAAATTTGTCTCATAACCTGATCGTCAGTGGTCAGTTGTTAGTGGTCGGTGGCTTTGCAGCAAAACTCTTATTCGTGTTCCTTCGTGTAGCTTAGTGTGATTTCGTGGATCGTAGGGCCACGAATCCAAGCACACGATCCACGAAATTACACGAAATCTCACGAAGCAACACGAACCAAGCCAATCCTGGACGTTGACAGCAGTCGGTACTAATCAATCACTAACTAGACTTTCGCCCGCTTCAGTAAACCAAACCGGTTGAAGGGTCCGCGGAAAAGTGCTTCGGCGGCCACGAAGAGAATCACTATGCCCTGCAGCACGTCAACCAGATCTTTGGAGACATGATTGGTAAAAGCATCCACAAAAATACCGCCGCGGATCAGCACTCCGAACAACAGCGCCGCCAGCAGCACACCAACCGGATGGTTGCGGCCTAACAGAGCGACGGCAATGCCCGTGAATCCGTAGTTAGCCGAAAAGCCATCATAGTAACGATAACGATACCCGAGCACTTCGTTGATGCCGACCATGCCTGCCAGGCTTCCCGAAATGGCCATCGCCAGAACGATTTGTTTGCGCACGGAGATGCCGCCGTATTCCGCGGCCAGCGGATTCGCGCCGGTAGCCCGAATCTCATAACCCCATTTTGTCTTCCAAAGGAATACCCATACCAGCGCGCAGGCAATGAGGGCCAGTATGAAAGCGAGATTGAGCGGAATGCGTTCGGGCAATCCCGGAATGATCCTTCCCAGACGCATCAGGTGCGCCCCGGCGCCAATCGGGACTGTCTGCAGAATCGGATCGCCGGGAGTCTTGAAGTGATATTGCGTGAAGTAACTGGTGAGCGCGACCGCAACGAAGTTGAGCATGATCGTATTGATCACTTCGTGCGAACCAAAGCGGGCCTTTAATACACCCGGTATCGCCCCCCAGATTCCGCCGGCTAACAGCGCCGCCAGGCAGCACAGTGGCAGAAGGACCCAGGCGGACCAACCGGCAAAAGTAATTCCCACCCACGCCGTAGCAAAAGCGGCAACATAAAGTTGACCCTCGGCGCCGATATTCAACAATCCGCAGCGTAAAGCGACAGCGACTGCCAGTCCGGTGAAAATCAAAGGCGTCGCATAGAAGAGGGTGTAGCCAATCCCGTCCGGCCATGAAAGAGCGCTGCCAATCAGAAGGCGATATGTTTCGAACGGGCTGTCGCCGATGATCAGCACAAAGATGCCGCCCACTATGAACGCCGCGAGCACAGCAATCAGAGGAAAAAGAATCTCGTAGAATTTTTTCATCGGTTTATGTGGCACAGACTTCAGTCTGTGATGCCTCATCCCAAATCAAACAGTTTTAGTGCGCCTGCTCTCTCTGGCTGTGCTGGAATCGAATCCCATTCCCTCTAACCCCTATCGGTTATCTCTTATATCGTCATGTCGAATCACAGACTGAAGTCTGTGCCACTACAGATGACCGCGGGTCATCAGCAAACCGATCTCTTCTACGCTGGTTTGCCGCGGATCGACTTCGCCGGCAATGCTGCCTTCATGAATTATCAGCAGGCGGTCCGCCAGGGCCGTCACTTCTTCCAACTCGGCGGACACCAGCAGCACCGCGCAGCCCGCGTCACGCAGTCCGACCAATTTGCTATGAATAAACTCAATGGCGCCGATATCCACGCCGCGGGTCGGCTGCGACACGAGCAGGAGTTTGGGATTCAACTCAAATTCCCTGCCTATGATTAACTTCTGTTGATTACCGCCGGACAAAGCCCGCGCGGGCAACGCCCAGTTGGGCGGCCGCACATCGAAGGCGCGAATAATCTCACTCGCGCGCTGGCGAATCCCCTGCTGATTCAGAAAGGCGTCGCCAACGCCATGAACTGCGGGGGGGCGATAATGCACGCCGAGAATCGAATTCTCCGCGAGATCAAAATCCAGCAACAGTCCGCGCCGATGCCGGTCTTCGGGAATGTGACCGACACCTAGTTCCTTAATCTGCCGCGGGTTGAGTGCCACAATCTCACTTTTCTCGCGTCTGCCAAACTCCCAATAAGTTCGCACTGCCAGGACAATGGCGTAGATCAGCAGTGCGGCGCTGATCATTGCCCCGAAAATTTCAACGCCTTCCAGTTGGCCGAGTAAAAGTAATCGAGCTAAGGCGGACAAAGACAAGACAGCAAGGATTCCGACCGCGATGGTGGCCCCCTTCGCCCCTTTCTTGAGTGCGCGGGCCAAGAACCAAATAACAAGAAACTGGAAAACAACTCGAGCTACAAAGACTCCCGTCATCAGTACCAAGCGTCCCCGGTCCGCTTGGGCCGCGAACAACGCAAATACACCCTCTAACAAAAGAAAGCCCCAGATCACGAACAGGAGATCTCTCAACGCCTTTCCGGTCGGATACTGCCACGAAACCACTGGCTCGGCCCCTAACGCGACCTCACCGCCGCTTGGCGTTTGAACTCCTGCAAGAGCTTCAATTAGTTCGGACTGACCGTTGCCTTCCACCCCGGCGATCCCGACGATCTCACCCTGCCGCACTTCAAACGAAATGCCATCCACTCTCTTCTGCCCATCCGCTGCCGTAACCGACAAGTCACTCACGCGCAGTTCGGTGCTACCTACCTTTGCTTCGGCTTTCTCGATGCGCAACAGCACTTCCCGACCCACCATCAACCGAGCCAACTCGGCCGCGTTAGTCTCTTTAGTTTTGACTTCGCCTACAACTTTTCCGTCTCGCATCACTGTCACGTCGTCGGAAATAGCCAGCACTTCCGAAAGTTTGTGCGTGATGATGACGATCGTCTTGCCCTGATCGCGCATTCCCTTGAGGATAGTGAAGAACTCTTCTACCTCCTGCGGTGACAAGACCGCAGTCGGTTCGTCCAGAATCAACAGACGCGCGTGGCGGTAAAGGGCCTTGAGTAGTTCGACGCGCTGCTGTTGGCCGACCGAAAGACCTTCGATGGTGGCGTTGGGATCGACGGCGAGCTTGAACTCTTGCGACAACGAACTAATCTCGGCGGCGGCTTTATTTAAGTCGAGTGAAACCGCCCCGCCAGGCTCTGCACCGAGGACGATGTTCTCAGCCACGGTCATAGTTTCCACCAGCATGAAATGCTGGTGGACCATGCCGACTCCGAGCGCGATGGCATCATGGGGCGTTCTGATTTCGCGCGGCTTGCCGTCTATGATAATTTCGCCGCTGTCCGGCGTGTAGAAACCGTAGGCGATGCGCATCGCCGTCGATTTTCCCGCGCCATTTTCGCCAACGATAGCGTGGATGGTGCCCGGTCGCACAACTAGGTTCACGCGATCGTTTGCCAGCACGTCGCCGAACCGCTTGGTAATGTTCCGCAGTTCCAGCATGACACTCAATATAGGGCCTATGGTTACAGTTACTTCATCATCGCGTCGGTAACCTTGATTTCCCCGGCCACAATCTTTTTCTTGGCAGCCTCAACTTCAGTAAGCACCTGAGGCGAGATAAGATCCTTGTTGTTCTCGTCCACCACGTAACCGACGCCGTCAGTATCCAGACCAAAAACGTGAAAGCCTCCCTTAAACTTTCCTTCGACCACTTCTTTCACAATGTTGTAAACGGCATTGTCCACGCGCTTGACCATGCTGGTGAGCACGAAGCCCGGCTTCACCATGTTCTGGTTTGAATCAACTCCGATAACGAAGTGTGTCGCGCGCCCGTTTTCCTTACCGGATTGCTCGACGGCGTCGAAGGCCCCCAGGCCAGAGTTGCCCGCTGCGGTGAAAATTACATCGGCGCCCTTACTGATTTGCGAAAGTGAAATCTCTTTGCCCTTCCCGGGATTGTTCCAGGCGCCATCAGTTACACCAACGTAGTTCTGGACCACCTTAATATTGGGATTTACCGAGCGAGCTCCTTCTTCGTAGCCAGTCGCAAATCGATGAATGAGGCCAATGTCCATCCCGCCCACAAAACCGATGGTGCCGGTCTTCGAGGTCCGGGCCGCGATCATGCCTACCAGGTAAGAGCCTTCGTGCTCCTTGAAAACCAGTGACGCGACATTCGACTTGGGAGTCTTGCCGTCCTTTTCAAAGATCACGCCGTCTACGATGGCGAAGTTTATGTTCGGATAGTCTTCTGCGACCATTTGCAGGATCGGACCCTGCGCAAAGCCCACGGCGATAATCAAGTCGTACCCCCGCTCGGCGAAGGCGCGCATGGCGGGCTCGATCGAAGTTGGGTTACCCGGTTCGATGTCCCGCAGAATGATTCCCAGCGGCGGCTTGCCACAGTCCTGGCCGTCGGGCGTTTTCCCCGTCTCGGCGCATTTCACTCCGGCGAAGGCGGCAGCATTAAACGAGCGGTCATCCTTGCCGCCAATATCAAACACAATGCCGACCCGTTTCTTGGTCTTGTCGTCGGCGGCGTAGTCTGCGCGGTGGCAAGCGGGTACGGCCAAAACCAACAAGCTAAGCGCCAGCGCCGCGATTAGCAGCTTGAACTTCATTCGGCGATCACTTCCTTCACTAATTCCTGGGGCGGGCCCGGCTCTTCATTGAACTGATAGGCGGCCTGGATTCGTGCGGCGGTTTCGATGCCCCTCGTTTCGTCGAGGCAGTAAACCCACCCGATGGCATCGCCTTCTTTGATGCGATCGCCGATCTTCACGTGCGCCAGAAACCCTACTGTCGGATCGATCTTATCGTCGATTCGAACTCGGCCACCGCCGGCAGCGGCCACCGCCTGACCAATCTCGGTCGCGTCAGTATTAACAAGAAATCCAGAGTGCGGGGATTCTACCTTATAAGCATTTTCTGTCAACGGCAGGAATTTCGCGGGATCGTCACACACTCGCGAGTCGCCGCCCTGGGCCTCGACGTTGGCGCGGAATTTTTCCAGCGCCTGCCCGGACTCAAGCGTTCGCCGCACCACTTCACGGGCCTCATCGAGGGACGATACCAACCGGGAGAGCATGACCATGCGCGCGGCTAATTCCACCGATAGCTCGAGCACGGGCAAGGCGCCGGGCGCAGCCTCACCACGAAGAATCTCAATACACTCGCGAACTTCAACCGAGTTGCCAACCGCGCGACCCAGAGGCTGGTTCATGTCGGTGATCAGTGCCTCCGTACGAACCCCCAGAGAGTTGCCTGTCCGCACCAGAGCGTGGGCCAGCTCGCGTGCTTGCGAGGTTTCGCGCATGAACGCTCCCGTTCCTGTCTTCACGTCGATCACCATCGCATCCAGGCCGGCGGCGCCCTTCTTCGAAATAATCGAAGCCACGATCAGGGGGATGGTCTCGACGGTGGCAGTCGCATCACGTAAGGCATAAAGCTTCTTGTCCGCCGGGGCCACCTGCGCCGTCTGGCCTGTCATGGCAAAACCCACCTTTTCCAGTACCGTGCGAAACTCTTTCAAGGAGAGGTCAACACGATAACCGGGAATGGATTCCAGTTTATCCAGCGTACCGCCTGTATGACCCAGACCCCGGCCGGAGATCATAGGCACGCACACACCGGCGGCCGCGGCAAACGGCGCTACCAGCAGGGATGTCTTATCGCCAACTCCGCCGGTAGAGTGCTTGTCGGCTTTTGGTTCGGGGAAATCCGAGAAGTCGAGAATCTCGCCCGAGCGCAGCATCGCGTCAGTCAGCGCAGTCTGCTCCGCTTCGGTCATGCCGTTCAGAAAGATCGCCATCAACAGTGCGGAAGTCTGATAGTCGGCCATCTCGCCGCTGGTAACCGCTTCGACAAAGAAGTTTATCTCGACGGGCGATAGCTCTCCGCCGTCTCGCTTTTTGCGAATTACGTCCTGAGGTCTCAAGGTTCTGCCACCCTTTGTAGATGCAAACCGTCCGTTTGCGTGCATTCATTAATCACCAAATGAGTTGGCTGAGACCGACGCCAGCAGCACGACGGCCTGCGTCTCCACAGCCTCGCTCCGGCCCACCGGACCAAGTCCTTCGCCGGTCTTTGCTTTTACGCTAACGCAACCAATCTCTATGCCCAGCGTGTCAGCCAGTTTGCCCCGCATGGTGTTGATGTAATCACGCAAACGCGGCCGCTCAAGGATTATGTTGCTGTCGATGTTGATGATATGAAAGCCGCGTTCATCCGCGAGGGAGTTGATGCGGGTCAACAGCTGCAGGCTGTCGGCATCCTTCCACTGCGGATCACGATCGCAAAAGTGCACCCCGAGATCGCCTTCACACAAAGCCCCGAGAATAGCATCAGCGATAGCATGGGTGAGCGCATCGGCGTCAGAATGGCCGTCGGCGCCAAATTCCGATTCAATGCGTATCCCGCCCAAAATGAGGGGCCGCCCGGATACTAAAGGGTGCAGGTCGTGGCCGATGCCGATGCGAAACATAAGGTTATGTTTTGTTGTGCTGATGTTTCGTGTTTTTGTTTTTGGTGCTGATGTGTTTTTTGTCTTTCCAGGATCTCAGATGTGAAATTTGAGATTTCAGAACGGCTTAATTCTGAACTCCGGATTCTGCTGCAGAATAATCTCCGCCAGCGCCAGATCCTCCGGTCCCGTGATCTTAATATTTCGCGCGTTCCCTTCCACAAACGTCACCCGCCCAGAAGCCTCCAACAGCATACTGTCGTCCGTAGCTTTGTTCATGAGACTTCCGGCGCGTTGAAAGGCGTCGCGCAGAAGTTGGTAATGAAAACACTGGGGCGTGAGCGCTCGACGAAATCGATCGCGCGGTATTGTATGAAGGACCGTCCGGCCCCTGACAAACTTAATTGTGTCAGTCACCGGGGCGACGAGTATCGCGGCTCCAGTACGTTTAGCTGCCCGCAGTGTTTGGGAAATCTCTTCAGGCGTGACGAAAGGTCTCACCCCGTCATGCACGGCTACCATTTTGGCATCCGGCTGAAGCAGCGACTGCAGGCCCAGTCGGACTGACTGCGAACGAGTCTTGCCCCCCGCAATGCACTGAGCGACTTTGCGCAAGTCGAACCTTCGCGCGAGCGCAGGAAATCCCTTGACGTCATTCGCCGGCAGGACGACGACAACTTGATCAATGTCCGGGCACTGCTCAAAACGCTTGAGCGTATGAATGATTACAGGGATACCGTCGAGTTTTAAGAACTGCTTGGCCCGCTTGCCGCCCATCCGGAGACCTTGCCCGGCCGCGGGAATGATGGCGACATTCATTCGGTTAGGAATCGGTTTGGTCCGTTATGCGCGTCAACACCGGAGCCGGTCGAACCTCGCGCAATGGACGTCGCGTGCCATTTGCCCGCTGTTCGCCATTGCCGTTAGGCACCTCCGGCGCTTCTTCCCAAATCCGGCCGAAGATCATTTTCCCGGCCGTGGTCTGCAGCACGCTGGTAACGGAGACGTCGGCGTTTCTTCCAATCAGGCGCCGGGCGTTATCAACCACAACCATAGTGCCATCGTCCAGGTAAGCGACTCCCTGATTATATTCCTTGCCTTCTTTCAAGATGAAAACGCGCATGGCCTCGCCGGGCAACACCACCGGCTTAAGTGCATTGGCCAGCTCATTGATGTTCAGCACGTGCACTCCGCGCAGCTGTGACACCTTATTTAGATTAAAGTCGTTGGTAACGATGACTGCATCCAGTTGCTGGCCCAACTCGATGAGTTTCAGATCAACTTCGCGAACCGCGGGGAAGTCTGTCTCCACAATCTGAATATCCAGCGAGCTGTTGTTCTGCAAACGCTGCAGCATGTCCAGGCCGCGCCGCCCGCGTTGTCGCTTGGACGAGTCGGGCGAATCGGCTACCTGTTGCAGCTCGCGCAAAATGAACTGGGGAATTATGAGGGTGCCGGAAAGAAAACCGGTTTCCGCTACGTCCGCAATCCGGCCGTCGATGATGACCGAGGTATCAAGTATTTTCAGATCGCGACGCGGGACCTTGTCGCTGAAAATGCCGCCCAGCGCGGACAGATCAAGATAGTCTCCCTTGGCCGCGCCCACCATCAGCCCGACATAAGCCATGAAAAACGTCAGAGCCAGAGCGAGGAACGTTTTCTCTGGCGGATCCATGGCCATGGACATGATCAGCGATCCAATCAGACACGCTCCCACAATACCCATGATCGAGCCGACGGCCGCGCCGATGAGCGTCTTAAGCGATGCCCGGCGAATGCGTAACTCGAAAAGGATGATGGCGATAGCAATTAGAGCCGCAGAGCCGGCCGAGAGCAGCGGGTCGCCCGGGAGAGGATGCAGTTTGTAACCTGCTCCCACTAGAATTGCAGTGAATACTAATCGTATTAGAACGACATCAAAGCGCATAATGGGAGGATATTAACACGCTCTGTTAGATACGTCATCAAAACGTATGTAGGGGCGGCACTCCGTGGCCGCCCCTCTTTATCTCGGGCTCTGTTAATGCAACGGGCTCAAGATCCATTTCCCATATGTCTTTTTCATTTTTCATCGAAGGAACAGTTGAGGGCTGCCGAGTGAGAAATGGAAAATGATATATGGAAAATGGTTTTATTCCCGTACTGCCCGGACCATCAACGGGGGGCGGCCACGGAGTGCCGCCCCTACAACTATCTGCCTTCGCGGCGCCGGCCCCGGTTGCGGCCTTCTTCTCGTTCCTGTTGGAACTGTTTCCATTGATCCGGCGTCAGCACTTTTTGTAATCGTTCATCTGCCTGCCGCCGAATCTCGGCAAAGCGAGGTTCCGACTCTTTGCGCAACGCCTGCAACTGCGAACGAGTGTCACCCAGGATCTGATGCACCTGAGTTTTCTGGTCGGCGCTGAGCTGCAGGCGGTCCAGCATCTGTTCGAATCTATTCTGACGTGAGACCTCTCCGCCGCCGCGAGCCCATCGCCTGTATCCATTCAGGGCCAGAGCACCGGCAGTGAAACCAAGCAGGAAGATTACGATCGCCGCGACCCGTACCTGCCATTTACCTTTACTGGTTGCGTCCATAATTATCTTGCCGCCTCCTCATCCACGCTATAAAGCGTCGCCAGGATGTGGCCGTCGGATACCTGGTCATCCAGCGGTTCGCCCTGATCAAGAATCACCGAATCCTCAGCATAGGCGCTGGTCAACTCCTGAAGACTCGAGGTGGCCGGAATTGCGAAACTGACGGCTGCCATAAGCGCCACCGCTGCCACCATCGAATATGCCAGCGCACTGGCGGAGCGCCACAAGCGGCTCCATGCCCATCCTTCGTTCGCGCTCTGTCTCTCTCGCAGGGTGGCCAGCACGCGCGTATGGAAGAAAGGCGATGGCTCAAAAACTTCCGTCACACCCTCTTTCAATAAGAGCGTTGCGATTTGTGCGGCCGCGAATGTTCGCGCGCAATCAGCGCAGTCTCGGACGTGCGTCCGGATCGCAGTCAGATCGCTGTCGCTTAAACTTGCCAGCGGCGTTTCTTCGATAAGCTGGGTGATATGTTCGCTCATCTGATTCCTCGTGTTTCTAAACTAAGCCGTTGCCTTCGTTTTCCTTGCCAGTAATTTCTCGACCTTCTCACGCATTCGACGACGGGCGCGGAATGCCGTCACTTTCACTTTCGACTCCGACCAGCCGGTCAACGCCACCATCTCTTTAACTGACGCATCCTCCCCATCCATCGTGGTCAGAACTAACTGATCGTCGGGAGATAATGTTTCGAGCACTCTGGCGGCCAAATCGGCTGCTACCTCGCTGCGTTCGCTTGCCTTGTGCCGTTCAGTGGCTACATCGGCAAGTTTGTTCTCCACCCAGTCGTTCTGTTCCTCAGTCAAGTCAGATACGGTCAACTCCGGACGTCGCTTTGAACTACGAAGTATGTTGAGGCACGTGTTGGTGGTTATGCGCGTCAGCCAGCCCTCCATCGAGCCTCGGCCTTCAAACTTGCCCAGCTCAGTAAATGCTTTCAGGAAAACCTCCTGGGCGGCCTCTTCAACCAGGCTGCGCTGGCGAAAGAATCGGCTGGCGAACTGGAAAATCCGCGGACTGTACCGCCTCATGATCTCTTCAAAAGCAGACTCGTCGCCGTCGCGCGCGAAGCGGGCCAGATCCAAGTCAGAGGCCTGTTCGTGACTATTGGACAGGAGACGCTCCCGAGTCGAAGTGGTTTAGGTGGCGAGCCCAAACGTATTTGGGTTCGCCACCCTTCCTAACTGCGCTTACTGAACTTTCCGCTCGGAGCGCTGGCCTCTTTTGGCCTTAAACTCCGCGCGCTTCTGTTCAATCTGAGCTTTCTGCTCAGCGGTTAGCACCGACTTCATCTCCTGACGCATCTTGAACCGCTCGCCCATGAGTTTTGCCTCAAGGGAAGCCGTCTCGGTCAGTTTCTGAGTCGCCAATGCTTCATTAAACGTACCGCCGTCGTTGGCCTGACGCAACTCCTGGCGCTGGGCCTGAAGTTGCTGGTGCAGCGACTGCGTCCGTTCGCGGAAGCTCTGGCTGATTGCCTGCATTCTGGCTTTCTGATCGTCTGTCAGGGTAATGCCACGAAACATGCCGTCCCGGCCGCCGCCACGAAACCCGCGACCTTCGCCTTTACCCCAGTCGCCGCGACCTTCGCGACCACCAGAGCGCTTTCCTTGCCCATGGTGTTCGCCCTGGGCAACCCGCTTGTTGTCCTGACCGGTACCGACGTTTTGCGCCAGTGCGATCGGGGTAGCTATTGCGATTGCTGACAGGGAGGCTATTGCCAGCGTTTTAACTTTTCCGAGTCTTTTCATTGTCTTCCTTGCTCCTACTTGCTGAATTCAAACGTGGAGGGCAGTTATTAGCCTCCTGTGGGTAAAGACACCGGGTTGGTGGGAACGGTTACAAAAGGTGGGGGGGGCCGAACGAAAGTACATGAGTGCACCATTTTCCATATATCCTCTTTCATCTTTCATTTTTCATTGGTGGCCCGCACTTCCGGTCCGATGAAGTCAGTGCCATCTTGCGGTAGCGCGTGGTCTGGCGCGTGGGTCTAGTGGGCAGTTAGGGTGGCAAGCGAAGCGTGGCACGGCTTCGGATGCTCTCTTCCTTAGCTCTGAGATCTGAAATTTGAGATCTCAAATCAAAACAATCCACTCGCGAGATTGGCATTCGCATGGCGATCGGGGCGCGATCTTCTGCCGTGCGCACTCAGTTTTTGATCGAGTCGATAGTGCTCAGTCTGACGGGAGGGTTCCTGGGGATTGTGTTGGGAATTGTGCTGTCGCTACTGATCCCGCAATTGCTTGGTTGGCCTACACTGATTTCCATGCTGGCGATTATTGGCTCAGTGGTCTTCTCGGCGGCGGTAGGAATATTCTTTGGCTACTACCCCGCGCGCAAAGCCGCCACATTGGATCCAATTGAGGCATTGCGTTACGAGTAACTGTCAGAACCGCCTGCGGTAGCGGGCGGGCCCATCAATGGCGAAATGCCGATTGCGGATTGCGCATTCGGCGCGAAGCTAATCGTTCTTCAATCTCCATTCCGAATTCCACATTCCGAAATCGATGGGCCCGCCCGCTACCGCCGGCGGTTCTGACGCTTAGCCGCGAACGAGCTTCTTAACCGCTCTTAGTTGACGAACCAGCTTCCAGGCCAGCGAAGGTTTCATGTTTTGCAGCTCCGGGGCTAATTGAACCAGAGCGTCCATCAGGCCAACATCCTCATCACCACCCGCAGGATTCCGCCGGAGTACCTCCGACACTAGTTCGTCCATTACGGCAATACGCTTGTCGATAACGGTGTGAATTGCTGTCCGCAGTTCCCTGGTCCAATCTCGAGGATTGACCGCGATCGCCTGCCAGACAGCCTGCTGTTCTGTTTGCTTCTCCGGTACTGCCACCTTGAGCACTGGCGGCATGAAGTTTTCTACGGCATGCAATTGCTTCCAGACTTCCAATTGACTGGGCCCCGCATTGACTTCGGTTCGCCAATTGGCGCGAAAGTGCAGGCAGGTTGGCTCTGGCAGGTACGCAAAGTTCCGGCTTTTGCCTCCTTTAATAATTCTCGCCCACAACTCATTGTCGGCGCCAGCTGACAATTCCTCGTTCCAGTAACCATACTTTTCGAAGCATGCCCGCCGATGCACGACGCAGCCCGCAGGAATAGCGTTCCGCTGCCGGGTCAAAAACAATTCCAGCGTGGCCTCATCATGCAGATTGAAAGTGGCCGGCGTAATGCAGCCTGGCGGAATCACCCACAAGGGTCGCGTATAAGCGATCTCAGTCTGAGGGTCGGCCATGCAACCGCCCAGCAGCTCCAGATGGTCCGGCAGCCAGAGATCATCATGGGCCATGAAGGCAATATATTTACCTCGGGCTTCGCGCAGAACGATGTTGCGATTTGCATAGCCGAAGTTTGGTGCTTTGGGTAAGTCAAACCAGTGAACCCGCGAGTCAGAAAATCCCCGAACTATGTCAGATGTTTGATCGGTGCAACCATCGCCCACAATCAATAATTCGAAGTCTGAAAGAGTTTGATAGAGGACCGAGCGGATTGCGAACGGCAGAACGTCAGCCCGGTTGTGGGTGGGCAATAGAATGCTGAATGTGGGCGCGGGTTCTGAAACGCTGTCCATGGCCGCTTCTACCAGCCACGCGCGTCTTCGAATTTGTAAGGGATCTGGTCCGTGTCGAGTGGCAGGCGGTACTTGTCCGGGTTTGCGTGGTCGTACTGAATGGTCGGAAAGTTTACTACTACCACATCATTCTGCCCGAGGTTACGATTTGCGTGCCAGACACCGGCCGGGATGTTCATCAGCCGCCTGCGATACTCCGACATCACAACCTTTGCCACCAGGCCTGAGGTCGGAGAGTCAGGTCGCTCGTCATATAACACAACCTCCATTTCACCCTGCAGAATGAAGTAACGATCTTCGTGCTTCTTGTGGTGAGCCCACCCTTTGATCATGCCCGGCCTCAAAGTAAAGCAGTAGGAAAACACCAGCGGATCTTTGTGCCATCCCCAGCGCGGATCGAAAAGCTCGCAGACTGTGCCGCGTTCGTCCACGTGGGTAGTCACTTCATGGAATGTCACTCCGGCGGGCAACTGCTGAACGGATTCTCCCTGCGGAGTAACGGTTTCAATATCCCTCTGCGGCGTTACCATATTCCCCTCCTCAACCTAGAACAATTCCGCCAGCGCTTCTTCAACCGAACGGACGCCGACAGTCCTTAACCCCAGCAACCGTTCCAAGCCATCAGTATTCGAAGCCGGCATGATTACCTTCTTAAAGCCGAGCGCCTGGGCCTCGCGCGCCCGCGCCGCTGCCTGGGTTGCGCCGCGGACTTCTCCGGTTAAGCCAACCTCGCCGAATACCGCCGTGTGACGATCAATGACCGCATTTCTAAAGCTGGAGGCTATGGCCGCCACCACACCTAAATCGACCGCGGGTTCATCTACCTCCAGACCTCCGGCGATGTTTATGAAGACATCGTCTCCCAGCAGTTGAAATCCGGCGCGCTTCTCCAGCATCGCGATCAATAGCGCGACGCGGCCCTGGTCTACTCCCTGAGTCATGCGCCGTCCAGCGCCATACTTCGTGCTAGACACGAGGGCCTGAATCTCAACCAGCACCGGCCGGGTGCCTTCCATGCAGGCGGTCACCACCGAACCAGCCACATCGACCGGGCGCTCCTGTAGAAACATCTGCGATGGATTCGCTACCGCAATCAGGCCGGCGCCGGTCATTTCAAAAACCCCTACTTCATTGGCTGCGCCAAACCGATTCTTAGTGGCCCGGACAATTCGATGATTGTGATGCCGCTCGCCTTCGAAATACAGGACCGTGTCCACGATATGTTCCAGGGCCCGGGGACCGGCAATTGATCCATCTTTGGTGACGTGGCCGATGAGGAACACGGGCACGCCGCGATTTTTCGCCAGCGAAAGGAACTGCGCGGCCACTTCCCTGATCTGGGAAATCGATCCGGCCGCTGATTCGATGCTCGATGAGAACGTTGTTTGAATGGAGTCGACGATGATCGCACCCGGCTCGATCCGGTCCACTTCGGAAAAAATGCTTTCCAGATTTGTTTCCGGCAGCAGGTAGAGGTTGGTCGCCGAGATGTTCAGGCGCTCGCCGCGAAGTTTGATCTGGCGTTCTGACTCCTCGCCGGAAACGTAAAGCACTGTCTTGCTGCTGCTGAGTTTGTCGGCAACTTGTAATAGCAGTGTGCTCTTGCCGATTCCGGGATCGCCGCCAATCAGGACCAGGGTTCCGGGAACAATCCCTCCGCCCAGAACGCGATCAAACTCGGGCACGCCTGAGGGAATACGCACTTCGTCCTGCGACTCGATAGCGCCGTACGCTACTGCCTCCACCTGACGCCGTTGAAAGGCGCTTCTGGTCGTTACCTTGCGGGCAGTGGGCGAGCGTTCTTCCACGAGTGAATTCCACTCGCCGCAATCAGGGCACTTCCCCAGCCACTTGCGTGATTGATGGCCGCAGCCCTGGCAGATGAAGATTGTCTCAGGTGTTTTCACGTTTGAGATCTCAAATTTCAGGTTTCAGATTCAGAAACAAAAGGCTACTTGTCATTCATTTGAGATAATTTGAGATCTCAAATTTCAGATCTCAAATGCTGGAAAAGAAATCCAAAGAAGTGTCGCCGCTTCGCTCTGCCGTCGCACTCCAAATCAGAGCAGCGCTTTCACATTCTCCGTGGGCCTGCCCAACACCGCCCGCTTGCCACGCTCGACGATGGGGCGCTGAATCAAATCCGGATGCTCGACCATCAACGAAATAATCGCCTCGTCGTCAAAATCATCCTTCGCCAGACCCAGCTCGCGATAAACAGGCTCACTCTTGCGCAGTAAGTCGCGCGGCTTAATGCCCATCTTGCTAATCAGCTCGCTCAGCTTCTTCTTGCCCAGAGGCTCGTGATAGTAGTTCACTTTCTCGAACGATACGCCGCTCTCCCGGAGCAGCTTGTCCAACTCGCGACACTTCGTTCAAGTCGGTTTCTCATAAACAGTAATCTTGTCACTCATATTAGTTGCGACCTCTCAAGTCACATCAGCATTCAACTTCAGGTCTCTCGCGCTCTCTCAAGGAAAGATTCCGCGTACGCTGGTCGCCTCCGCCACGCGATCGACGGCGAGTATGTAGGCGGCAGTTCTCATGTCGGTCTCATAACGCAAGCTTGTATCGTGCACTGACCGGAACGCGGTCCGCATTGTTTGCTCCAACGTTTCGTTGATCTGTCGTTCCGACCAGAAGAATGAATACTGGTCCTGCACCCATTCGTAATAACTCACTGTCACTCCGCCGGCGTTGGCGAGGATATCAGGAACCAGGAATACTCCCTGATCCGCAAACACTTTGTCGGCGCCAGGCGTGGTCGGGCCATTCGCCAGCTCCGCGATGATCTTCGCTTTTACTCTACCGACGTTTGCCAGCGTAATCGCATTCTCGAGCGCCGCCGGCAGGAGAATATCGCAATCAACCGTCAGCACATCGTCGCAGGCAATCTCCTTCGCGCCGGCCAACCCCTGCAGACTACTCGTCGCTTTCTTGTGTCGCAGCGCTTCCTGCACGTCGATGCCGCTTTCGGAATAAAGCCCGGCCTTAGAATCGCACAGCGCCACTACTCGCGCACCGTCTGCCGCCACCATGTGCGAGATATTTGCCCCGGCATTGCCAAACCCGTGTATGGCGACCCGGGCGCCCTTTAAACTAATCCCCGTCACTTCGCAGGCTTCGCGCAAGGCGTACTGACAACCGCGGGCCGTGGCCTCACTGCGACCCAGAGATCCTCCCAGTGAAATAGGCTTGCCTGTCACCACGCCCAGTTCCGTATGTCCCCGCACCATTGAAATCGTATCCATGATCCATGCCATGGTCTGTTCGTCGGTATAGACATCAGGAGCAGGGATGTCGCGGTCAGGACCGATGATCGGTGCAATCTCAAAAGCATAACGGCGCGTCAATCGCTCCAGCTCATTCTTCGACATGCTCTTCGGATCGCAAATCACACCACCCTTGCCGCCGCCGTAGGGAATGCCGACCGTGGCGCACTTCCAGGTCATCCAGGCGGCCAGCGCCTTTACCTCATCGAGGGTTACGCCCGGGTGATAACGGATGCCACCCTTCGCCGGTCCGCGCGCGATGTTGTGCTGCACGCGGTAGCCTTCGAAAACTTTCACTTCGCCGCCGTCCATCTTTACCGGGATGGAAACGATAAGTTGCCGCTTGGGGCTTTGCAGCACATTGCGGAGCGACTCATCCAACTCAAGGTAATCAGCAGCCCGGTTGAATTGTAGCTTGGAGATTTCAAAGGGATTCAGCTCTTCCTGAAAAGCGGGACTGGTGGCCATTCGTTTTTCTCCAGGGGATAGGGGATGCGAAAGCGCTGCAATCCTAGAATGTCCAAACTGCAAAGTCCACTTCCGGAGATACTCGCTCTTGTCAGTACCGCCTGCGATAGCGGGTGCGTAGCGAGGACTAGACACCCACCCGCTATCGCAGGTGGTACTGACCACTCATCACCTTTGCGCCTTCTGCTTTTCCTTTCTTAGCGCCTTTGCGTGAAACCCCAACTTGAATCCCACTGCAGGTCGGATCAGCACCAGTCTGGCGCCATGTTTAGCTGGGAAACACGGAACTTCCTCCCGGTTCGGGGGTCTAAATAGCCGAGACAGCTCCTGCGACCCGAATGGCACCGGCAAAAGGAGACTTGAAGATGTTTACCAATTTGATTGAGTCCGAGTCGCACCGAGGCGATTTCAAGCGACGGGGACGATTTGTCCTCTTTACTACAGCAGTTTATGCAGTGCTGTTTGTCTTTGCCGGCGTGTTCAGCATTTATGCTTATGACGCGCAACTGGAAACTCAGGATCAGGAACTGATTGCTTTATTGCCTCCAGTAGCGATCGCCGTGCCGCGTCGTGCCACTGAAGCAGAGAGACCGAGAAACCACCGCACAACGGGCCGGCAGCAATTTGATCAACGGCGCGAGGCGGTGGCCAGCATCAATCACCCGGAACTACAACCCAAATCAATTTCGACGATACCTTTTACAGGGAAAGTAGTTCGCGACGGAGTTCCCACCAGGATAGGTAACGTTGATTCTGACGCAGACATCCGCGAGATCGGCACCGGGCCAATTGGTCGCGGCGATGTGGGAGGTACAGGAAACTTTGTACGCGTGCCGGATGACGAAGAAACCGCACCGCCCCCCATCAAACCTGGTGTTGTAAAACCGCGAACAGTCCACTTAGGGGTGATAAATAGCCGGGCCCTTAGCTTGCCTGAACCCCCGTATCCGCCAATAGCCAGACAAATCCGGATGCAAGGGACCGTTAATGTGCAGATCCTGCTCGACGAGGCTGGGAAAGTAATCTCCGCCCGAGCAGTAGCCGGGCCTCCCCTGCTCGCGCCCGCGGCAATCAAGGCCGCTTACCAGGCACGCTTCACGCCTACAGTGTTGGATGGGAAGCCCGTAAAGGTTTCAGGAGTAATCATCTATAACTTCATGCTGCGCTAGTGGCCAGGCCGTCAGCGTGATTCATGGAAGGCCAAACTCTTCAGTCTCTTACCAAAATAAAGAGGTACGCGATCCCTAACAGATCGCGTACCTCTCCCGCCGATGTATTTAGCCTCTCCTGATCCGCGCCTATCCGCGTTTATCTGCGGCTAATTCATTTGGTCTTTCGACTGAGTTACGGATCACACCACTGGCTTCACCAGTCATTACTTCTTTCCCATGCTGATTGCGACAGACCACCGTAGTGGCCAGGCGCATGAATTTTTCCGTTGGCTCCAGATCGACCACCGTGATTTCGCATTCAATCGTGTCACCGGCAAACACTGGACGGTGAAACTTGAACAGCATCTCCTGCGCGATGAAGTTGAGATCACCACCGATTTTGGTGGGCAGCGTGGCGGTAAGTAAACCGTGGGCCATCAGCCGGCCTTGCTCATCAGGAAGAAGATGATGCTCACCCTCGTCTCCGGACAACTTCGCAAAGAGACGGATCTCTTCTTCCGTAAAGGTTCGCGACCAGCTAAGCGTGTCACCAATTTGCATCGCGGCATTATACCCGACATGCAGGGGTAGTTGGCATTTCACGCAAAGGCGCTAACAACTGAAAAGCAGAAGGCGCAAAGGGTTGAGCTATCCCTCTTTGCGCCTTATGTTTTTACTTGCTTAGCGCCTTTGCGTGCCCCCCCCACTCGAAACCTGTGCTCGTTTGAGGGCATCAAGACAATCAGCGCCGCGCTAGCTTCAGCTTAATCAAGGTCGACTAGAGTTTCGTAAACTTAAGCACGGATCCCTCAGTCTCTCCCGTCATCGTGCTTCGATTAACCTCACAGGTGCTGCCTCCCTCAAGCAGTTGAGACCTGAGCTTGATCGTCGCACCGTCATTGATGATCTCGTATTTGTCTTTATCCACGAAGGTGCCTGGATCTTCCATTGGTGCGGCCGTGAAGGTACCGTCCGGCAGGAATTCCCATAAAACCTTCACTGCATTGCCGCTCGGCTTGTGAGTGATCGTTGCTTGCCACTTTCCTACAAGTTCACTCTTCGAGTCGCCTGTGCAGGCGGCCAACGTAAGAGCGAGTAGCAACAAAGCAGTAAGAGAGCGCCAGTGCCTTGTCATTCAATCTCCAGCTTGAGTGAGAGGGAATTACGGAGGGTCCTGCAAGTTGATAAATGAAATGGTCGGGGCGAGAGGATTCGAACCTCCGACCTCACGGTCCCGAACCGTGCGCTCTACCAGGCTGAGCCACGCCCCGACAAGAGAAAGCGATAATAAGTGAGCAGGCCCTAACTGTCAAAGCGCTGCGACCTTATGGCAACGCATTAGGGCCGAATCTACTGCATCAGCCTTCCGGCTGAGGAGCATCCGCGCGTTCGTTCTTCAAATGTTTAATATGCCGCCTGATCCACCACGCTGCCGCGAGTAACACCGCGATGCCGATCACAAAATCAAAGCGGTGAAACCAGGTCTTCAACGTTTCGTCTTTGTTCCACTGTTCCCCCAGCTTCTGCCCCACGTACGCCAGGCCAATGCACCAGGGCAGCGAACCCGCAAATGTATAAAAGATGAAACGCGTTACATTCATGCGCGCCACGCCCGCGGGGAACGCTATGAACGTGCGAATGGCCGGGAGTAAACGGCCAATAAACACTATCGCTTCGCCGTGGCGGGAAAACAAACGGTCCGCGATATCCAGGTCGTGGCGAGACAGAAGCACGTAACGACCGTACTTCTCGATCAGGGGGCGACCGCCGTACATGCCGGCCCAATAGGCCACCATGGACCCGAGTACACATCCGGTAGCGCCGGCCACGCCTACCAACCAGAGATTCATCTGACCGGTGGAAACAAGGTAGCCGGCAAACGGCATGATGATTTCCGAGGGCAATGGTATGCAGGCCGATTCAATCGCCATCAACAGGATGATGCCAAAATAACCGAGCGCGGAAATCGTGGCGATGATAAAGACCGAAAGTATTTCGATGATTCTGCCTATCAAAATTGTCTCCGATAAGAATTAGTTATCAGGTGCAAAGTCTCAGGTGCCGGGTCTCAGGTGTCAGAACGGTTGCAAAGTTTCATGTAGTTATTGCGAAGAGACCTAGATTTCGCAAAACGCCGGCACCTGACACCCAGTCCCCCGGCACCCGGCATCAATTGGCTGACCAGCCATGCTGTCCGATTAGCGGAACAAAGGCGCAAGCACCATGGTCTTCTTCTTTGGATCCACTCGATGTCCTGGTTACGCGCACCAGTCGCTGCGCCTCGCGGGTATCGCCGACCGGAACAACCAGGCGACCGCCGATTTTCAGTTGCGACACCAGAGGCTGGGGTATCGTCGGTCCGCCTGCCGCCACCAGAATTCCATCGTAAGGCGCGTGGGCATTCCATCCCACGGTCCCGTCAAAGCATTTTACCGTCGCGTTATAAATACCGAGTTCCCGTATCCGGGCCTGCGCCTCGCGCGCAAGATCGCCGATCCGCTCAATCGAGTAGATCTGCGCCGCCACCTTTGACAGCACTGCGGTTTGATATCCGGAACCCGCCCCAATCTCCAGCACGCGGCCATCCTTATCTACTTCCAGCAGTTCAGTCATGCGCGCCACAATGAAAGGCTGTGAAATAGTCTGATTCGCGCTGATAGGCAACGCGTGATCACCATAGGCCCGGCCGCGGAGCGCTTCCGGAACAAAGAAATGGCGAGGAATAGAACCCATGGCCTCGAGCACCGCAACATCGCGAATGCCATAATGATTGCGCAGGCGCTCGATCATTCGCTCACGCGGAATGCGATAGTCTTGAGAGGTTGGACTCGGACGCGGTGGTGTGGAGCTCAAATGCTTTATGACTAATCGTTTCGATAACCAGTTAATCGGTTTGCAACACTTCCATGGCGGTCAACTCGGTCCACGAGTTAAGCTCCGTGAGCGCGCGGTGATCAGTCATGTCGCTTTTTAGAGGCGTCACCGAAACGTACCCGAGCTCTATCGCGCGATAGTCGGTGCCGTCTTCGGAGTTGCAACGAAAGTATTCTTCACCAATCCAGAAATAGGGTTTGCCCCGGGGGTCGATGTGTTCCGTGATCACTGGCCGGGCATTCTTGATTCCCTGGCGGGTCACGCGAGCGCCCTTGATCTCACCCGGAGGAATGTTGATGTTCAGCAATGTACCCTCGGGTAGGCCTTCGCTCAGCACACGGCGAACAGCGATAGCAGCAAAGCGGGCGGCCTCGCCGAAATCAAAATTCTCGCGCGCCACCAGACTCAGAGCAATTCCCGGCACTCCCAGAATGGTAGCTTCCAGAGCCCCGGCGACCGTCCCGGAATAGCTGGCATCGTCACCCAGGTTTCCGCCGTGGTTTATTCCGGAAACACAGAGATGAGGACGCTCCGCTTCCGGCAGTATCTTATGCAAGGCGAGCGTTACGCAGTCAGTCGGTGTGCCATCAACTGTCCAGTGACGATCGTCTATCTGTCGTATCCGGAGCGGCCGCGCCAGCGTCAGGCTGTGAGACGCGCCACTCATTTCCGATGCCGGCGCTATCACATAGACGTCACCCACATCCTGCAAAGCCTCCTCCAGCTTGATAAGCCCGTTGGAATGGATGCCGTCATCATTAGTTAAGAGGATACGTGTCATTATTGAAACCGCGCTCGCAGGCGTGATTTTCCAAAGTACGTAACGATAGTCTCCTTCACACTAAGACCATCGACTCAACGCGCTTCGCGCGGGTAGTTTCCACGTTGTTCCGGAGTGTAAAGCGCTGGGTGGGAATCCGAGCGTTGGCGCAGTCAGGACTTGCGTAGAAGGTTTGTTAACCCCGCGTGCGCGCGAGGACGCTTAGTCGCGCGGCGGTCGCGGACGGCCCTTCTTCTTGTTACGCTTGCGAGCCAGGGCAGATTTGAGTTTTGCCTTCTGGCCGGGCGGCATAAAGAACGCGTGTCTCTTGGCGTCCTTGATAATCTCTTCAGTCATTACTCTGCGCTTGAAGCGCCGCAATGCGCTCTCGATCGACTCGCCCTGGTTAACGTTAACTATCGCCATTCATCTCTCCACTTCTAATAAGGACTAAAGTTAGACCAACTCGGATCCAAGTTGCTTATTTAACACGCCAGCAACCGTCGCGGTCAAGCCGACGAGCATTGCCGGCTCCGTTGTAACCCAAACTCCTTGCTTGCGAGGCCGGCATATTGCCAGTTTTCAACCTACTCACACATGGAAACCCCGCGAAGGCTCGACGCCTGTTCGCGGGGTTTTTACCAGGTAATACTCGCTCGTTAGACTGATGCAGTAGCGACCGGTTTGTTTCGGCTCAAGCTCTGGATTTGAACCGGTTTGGCGCCCGCGTCCTCGCTCTTTATCTCCTGCTGCTTGAGCACCATTTCGTTATACAGCTTGCGCATCATCACAGCTTCCTCATGGGCAGTCTTGGGACCTTCCATTTGGGGCTTGTTGGGACGCGCCAGATCCGTCTCGTTCAGGATCATACTGTGCGCATCATCATCGAGACCGACCTCTTTGCCACCCGCGAATACTTCGTGACGACCGTATTCTTTATACCATTTGGCCACGGTAGCGTTCTGGTGCATGTTCTCAATAATGTTCCGCCAGCCAATGCCGGTATTATAAGCGCAGAATGAAATCTCACCTTCCTGCGTGCCGTACGGAATGATGCACATTTCCGTACGACGGAAGTCGTAGTTGAAAAGATCCTGGAACCACATACCGGCGATGAACAGGAAGTTCCAGCGGTCAGCCCGGCGCTTCTCGATGTCAGTCTTGGTTCGGTCGCCATCAACTTTGCCGTAGTCCTTGCCGGTCAAGCCGAAAGACTTGTCGAACTTCTTGAACAACTCCGAAAGAGTAAACTGCGATGGCGACTTGTACGGGTTGTAGTGCTTCAGCAGAGTGAGGCCCATCATGATATTGGACATCCACTTGCCGCGACCAGCGTCCGTAATCTTCTGCATGTCCTTCACCAGGCCGGGAATATTGAGAAACTCCGGCACTGGACGCATCTCTCTGGTTTCCTTGTCGATCATCACCGCAGTGCCGACGCCACAATTCGGGTGGCAACCACAGGAGACCTGACCCCACTCGGCCTGCGGTCCATGGACCAGATCGGCAAAGTCCGCAAACGCTCCCATGAGTGAAAGCGGGAACCAGTCGCGTGTGGGTTCCGTGATTCCTACCTGACTTTTCACATCGTTGGCCAGGTGCGAGAGCGTGTAGCGCTGCTGCAGACGGCGTTCCGGCGTGATCTCTTCGTCGCGGCCCGTAAAGGACACGGGCTGAAACGAAAGAAAAGCAATCTTCTTGGGATTATCAAGAGCGAACCGGATGATCGATCCCACCTGGTCGTTGTTGATACCGTTCACCAGCGTGGTCACCAGCACGATCTCAACTCCAGCTTCGTGCAGGTTATTGATGGCCCGCAATTTTACGTCGAAGAGGTTGCCCACCTGACGGTGGCTGTTCGCGTCGTTGCCGATCCCATCGAATTGCAGATAGGCATAGCGCAGACCGGCTTCGGCGGCCTGACGGCAAAACTCTTTACTCTTAGCGAACTCGATTCCGTTGGTCGCGCACTGCACGCTGTTGTAACCAACCTTGCGCGAATACTTGATGGCTTCGAGAAAGTGCGGAGAGATCGTGGGCTCACCCCCGGAAAACTGCACCGACATTTGGCGGCGCGGCTTGATGGAAATTGCGTTGTCCAGAATTTCCTGAACGTCTTCCATGCTGAGCTCATGAACAAACCCAACCTGGTTCGCATCCATGAAGCACGGGTCGCACATCATGTTGCACCGATTGGTGAGGTCCACAGTCAGCACAGAGCCGCGACCATACTTGATCGTGCTGGTGCCGTGGTTGTGCAACTTCTCATCATTGTGCGCCTGAATATCGCGCCCGGGAAACATCTTTTCGACATGCGCCAGAAACTTTGAGTCGATGGCCATCATGTCTTCGATGTGGCCGTGTTCGGGGCAATCCTTGGTCATCCATATCTCGCCATCGCGCTCGATTATCTGGGCCTTGATTTCGCCCACGTGCTCATCGATGAGCATGCTGACGTCCTTCCTGCCCGAGATGATGTCTTCGCGCGCCTGAATCACACACTGCGGACATAGCGAGTCGGTGGTGCGGGGAAAGCCCAACGTGGGTTTAGTTTTCTGCCACGATTTCAAGAGTGGTTTGTCCGACCACTTGGGAGTGAACGAGGGATTCGGTTTGTATTTGTTCACCGTCTGAATCGTGTTGAAGACACCGCCGGCCACTAAGGCCAGGCCCTTCTCAAAGTGTTTTACTGGTCGCATCCGTATGTTCCTTCTTCTCGGTCAAGATACTTAGTCTTATGAATTCACTAGCCAATGACGAGCAAAGTTCCAGCGCACTGGTGTCCTGCTGATTTGTTCAAAATGAACTTCGCACGACCCTGCGGCTGGAAACTGCCACAACCAACATGGCAATGACTGTGCCGCCTATTCCAGTGTCTTTCTAAATGCCATTAGCATTGGAGTTAAGCCTGTAATCCCAGCGAGTAGGGCTGGTGTCAATTACCCCGCATGCGTGTCACATAGTCCCAAAACGCGCAGTCCCGGCCGACGCGGGACATTCTGACATGCGCGGATGAAGCGGGCACGGCGATTGGCGTCGGCGGGAGAATTCGGCGTGATTGGAGAAAGACCTGAACTACTTTTGCGGGGCGAAGTAACCTAGCCGATTGGATACAGTGAGAGTCTTGTCGGCGGTTTCGACGCGCACACGACGGAAGCGCCCATCGCGGGCCTTATCGAGTGGTGTGTAGTAGAGCGTGTACTGGTGTCGTAATTCATCAGCTACTTCCGCGTAGGTTGAATCGAGTTCGTCAAAGCTGAGCGGCTTATAGAGCCTTCCGCCCGTGGCAGTCGCAAGCTGAGCCAGCTTGCTTTCGCTGTCGTCAATAACGCGCAGTCCCTCTCGCAGGTCGTCAATGCGAAGTGAGTTGAAATTCTGCTCTGATCTGGTGCCGGCTAGCAGTCTGGTCAACTCGGCTTGCTTGTTTTGACGTTCAATCTCGGTGTTGCCGACCACGTAAACAATGGCCTGTGCTTCCAGCAACGCACTCAGGGCCATGGTGAGGGTGGCGTAACCACGTTGGCTATCAATCCCATCGGTGAGCACTATGACCGCGTGCCGCACTGGTCCTGCTTTCAACTGCTCCTTGGCCGCGAGCAACAATGCGTCATGGAAACGGGTGAACATACCGGGGGTAACTCGCTCGAGTGAACGGCGCAACTGAAACCGGCTGCGGGTCCAGTCCTGAAGCAAGTCGATGCGGTCGTCGAACTCGATCAGACTTATGCGATCCTGCGGTGACAACTTCTCGGCGAATCCCATGGCCGCGCGACGAAAGTCGTCGAGGTTGCGCGCGACACTCGACGACGCATCCACCATCAAGACCACGTCCACCGGTGCTTCGCGCAAAGCCAGGTCGCTTAAAGGCTGCTCTCGCCCGTCTTCGAATATATGGAAATCATCGCGCCTGAGCGTCGTCACCAGCTTCCCTGCCCGATCGCGAACGGTGACCGGCAACAACACCTCGGTCGTGCGGAATGAGATTACTTCACCATCATCAACATCCTGAGGCTGTGAGGGGGATGGTTTTTGAGAAGGGCTACTCTGAGCAAACCCGTCCGCTGTGTACACAACTCCGAAGGCCAACGCCAGACACAGAGCCAGCGTGACAGAACGACGACGAATGTTTCGGTCGCCGGTGATCAATTTATTTCTCCGGATTCGTTGCTGGGACGGAACTACCGGAAGCAGGCAGGTCGCTCATCGCCACCTTCATAGCGGCGATGACGCCTGGAGAGACACGGCGCTTCCGCAATTCGCTGATTTCGGTAGAGGAGAGATTGAACTCGGCTGGCGATTGTTCAATGCGGCGGATGATGGTTCCTTCGCTAAACCCGGCTTCGACCATCTGAATGATGGATTCGTTGGTGAGGGTGGGTGTCTTTTCCAGTTTTGGCATACCGCCCTCTTCGGCGGGAGGACGCAGGATTCGCACGGTAGCGCTGCCCGTGGTTACCGTATTCCCTTCGTTTGCGCCATCGCCGCCGCGGCCAGACGATTGGCTTCGCGAACCACCGCTGGATCCAAAAATACCTGTGCCCTCTTCGCGAGGGGATCGCCTGGTATTGCCGGAGTTCCCGCCTATCGAGTCTTCGAAGCCAAAATCGTCGCTCATGAATTCGGAATCGTCCTGTCCAATCATGGCCAGAATGATCCGCTCGCTAACCCCGCTTCGCTTTAGCTCAATTAAACGTTCCGGCGATAGGTCGAATCTCGCTGCCCGCGAACGAATGATGGCGATCACCGTTTTCTCTTTGAAGCCGGCTCGAACCAGTTTCACCACTGAAGCGTTGGTTAACGGCGGTTCGGCGGTCTGTTGCGCGCTGGTTGAAATTACACAGGTCCCTGCCCAAAGGCAGATCAAGAGGACTGCCCGGCTTGCCAGGACAGTCCTCTGTCGCAAGGTGCGTGTTCCTTCGGACGTCAGTATCTGACTGGCCATAGGTCCAATCTAATTTGCGGTCGCCTGTGGCTCAGGTCGCCGGGCGCTCTTGGCAATTTCGTTGCGGTGATAACGGCCGCCAATCCGCTTCACGTAGTTTCTCGTCTCACGATAAGGCGGCACCCGATGTCCAAATTTGGCCACTGCTCCTTCACCGGCGTTATAGCTAGCCAGCACCAGGTCAACTCTTCCGTTGTAAATCTGCAGTAGTTGCTTCAAATAACGCACGCCACCACTGATGTTATCCGCAGGATCGAAAGGACGCCGTACGCCAAAGCGGGCGCCCGTCCCAGGCATCAGCTGCATTAATCCGCGCGCGCCTTTGGGAGAGACTGCACGTGGATTAAAGTGCGATTCTTCTTCCATCACCAAAAAAATCAGATACGGGTCAACACCGTGCCGCGCGCCGTTTTGCTTGATTAGGGCGTCCAGGCCGAAGCGTCCAGTGCTCCAACTAGCCTTGGATTTAGGGCCCGCGTCCGCGGCAAATTCTTCGCGCTCGATGCGCTCGATGCGTGAACGCTCAATAAAAACTGAAAAGGTACCGCGTTTCAGCCAGACGCCAGCAGCCGATTCTGCCGCTTCATCGGCTTTGACCCGGGCTCCGCCAACCAGGTGAATCCAGACAGGATTAGCCTTGGGCTCAGCGTTTTCGCTGTGGGTAAGAACTTGCTCAGGATTAGACTCATGATTGCCTCGTGACTTTTCCACTGGAGGTCCTTCGATGGCGCTGACCTTGGCGCGATCGACTAAATAGGTAACTCCATTCTGTTGATACCAGAAGCCCTGTGCGTTTTCCCATGCGCTATCGACCGGAATCACGGTCCCGTCTTTCAGTTTCAATTGCGGCCTGGTTAGCAGGGCCTTCGAGTCAGACTCACTATCCGATTTGTTTGCAGCCTTGGACTTGTCCACGGCATGCGACCGCCGAACGGCGCGGCCCGAGCGCTTTCTACCTCGAGCGCTGCCAACTTCCGCTGTCATAAACATGAGCGCACACGCGATTAGGGCGAACAACAGATAGCGCAGGTAAAGCCTGCTGACCGGTTTTGTTAATGTCATGCGAAGCCCTTTCTGTTCCCAAAGCCATCAGAGGTCGAGAGGTTCGGCAAGCGATGACACAAATTCGCTCCGGCGATCGTTTGCGGAGAACTTATGGGAAGCGCCGAAGTAGTTCTTCCAGGCCACGTCTATCAGTTGCGGTGTTAATTGCAGCGGCTGGCCTTCGAACATGCAAATATCAGTTATGCGATCCAGCAGGTCACGCGGCTCGCAACCTTTCATCTGCTTTTGCTCGGTCACGTATTTGTGAAGGATGTGATTCAGAGAGGCTTCACTATATTCAACACCACGCCTGCTCGCCGCCCGGGCGAATATTTGCGAGTAGGCCGCGGGCGTAGGCGGCTCAACTCGAGCGCGATAGCCCATTCGCCGCAGGAAGGCCTGATCCGCCAAATCGTTTTCATCGAGATTGGTTGAGAACACAACCAGTTGCTCGAAAGGAACCTCGATCTTCTTGCCTGTGTGCAAGGCGAGGTAATCGACCCGGCGCTCGAGGGGTACGATCCAGCGGTTGAGGAGATGCTGGGGCGCAACGCGCTGACGCCCGAAGTCATCGATGACGAGCGTGCCACCATTTGATTTCATCTGAAACGGGGCCTCATAAAAGCGCGCCGCCTCGCTCCACGTTAAATCAGTATTCTCGAGCGTGAGCTCACCGCCAACGATAACCAGGGGACGGTTGATCAGCACCCAACGACGGTCATAGTCGGCGGGGGCTGCCTCCGGTGAGGCCTCCTGATGGCAATGGTTGTCAAAAACGCGAATGATCTGGCCATCAATCTCTACAGCATAAGGAATCCAAATCGCGCCGGGCAAAGCGGCGTTTATACGCTCGGCAACAGCAGTTTTGCCGGTCCCGGGAAGGCCGGTGAGAAACAATGAACGGCGCGAATTTATGACACAGCCAAGTGTTTGCAGGAGCGAGTCCGGCAGCACCAGATCGCTAAACGCTTTGCGAACTGTTTCCAGCGAAGCCGGCTCTGAGGGAATCGACTGCAAGCGCATCATGTGCGCATAGTCACTTAGCGAAACCGGCGCGGCGCCCGTGTAGCCGCACATTGAGATCAAACGCGTGACGCGATCCCAGCCGTGATCCAACATCGAATAGCGCGTGGAACCAACGGCGGTCTGAAGTCGGACTTCGATGAGCTTCTCGCGATACAGATCCTGCAGGATTTCTTCAGTCAGCGTGCGCGGCAAATGGATTCGTTCCGCGACCGATTCGGTGGTCGGCTCCGCCATCATCGCCACATGCTTCAGGGCAAGATCGCTGAGAAAGCTCCGACCCACTCCGGTGTCCGCGAGTTCCTCAGGAACAGGCGGTCCCATTACCTCGATTTCAGCCCTGGTTAAGATTATGGTCTGCGTCATAACGCGATCCTCTGTTGGCTACCTGGATGCGGAAGTACCCGCCACGGCCATTTCACCGGCGAGATTTGCCAGAGCCTGGCGAGCAACCTGGGCGTCAGCAGTCCTGCCCACTCTTTGATAGAGATCCGATACGCGCCGCAGCGCAATCGATGATTTCGGTTGCAGACGTATGGCGGCTTCGTAATGCTTGATGGCGTCTTCGTCACGACCGGCGCGCTCCAGCATGGTGGCTACATTCATATGACCCGCCACTTCGCCGCCCGCACGGGCAAAACTCTTAAAGGCATCGTCGTATTTCCCCAGACGACTCTGGGCCAGGGCGAGATTGTTCAGAATACGCTGGTCGCCGGGCGCAAGCTTCGCGGCCCGTTTCAAGCGATCGACGGCGGCCTTGTAGTTACCGTTCTGGTAGAGCGAGAAGCCGAGGTTATTCAGCGTCTGCGCGTCCTCTTCAACGCTGACCGCCTTTTCATAAGACTCTTTGGCGCGCTCGCCCATACCCTTGCGGTCATAGGCGAGGCCCAGCAAATTGTTTGCTTCGCCGAGACGCGGATCCAGAGACACGGCGAGTGAGAGCTCGGCAATCGCTTCGTTGACGCGGTTTGTCAGAAGCAGAGCCCGCCCTGTAGCCAAATGGTCGCGAGCTGAGCCGGACGCGCTGGGTGTTTCTTTCGCGGGCGAACGGCTGTCAGAAACTCTCGTTACGGGAGCGCTCTCAAATTTCTCGGCGTCCTTTGCCGTCATGCGTCTTGGCTTGCCGTCATCCTTACCACCACCAAAGAGTCGACCCATGGCACGGAACGGCGCCGTGAAAACGCGAACCACGCGATTGCCTTTTTTCTTTCCAGGTTCGCTGACTCCGGCTTCGGAACCGCCATCTTCAAGAATGTTGGCTTCGGTGTCGCCCTCACGCACAATAGTTTGCGCGCTCCAAAGGGCGGAGATGCCAACAGTCAGGATCAAAGCAACTGCCACGGCGATCAGGGTTCGTTTACGCATGTCTTACTCCTTAGGTGGCACAGACTTCAGTCTGTGATTTTCTTTTGCCGCACGTGAAAGGGACGTGCGGGCTAAAGTTTCCCAACAGTGTCGATCAAGGTGAGGGCAGCGGGGCCAAGGATGGCAATGAAGAGTGTGGGGAACAGAAAGCAGGCGAGTGGAAACAGCAGTTTCACCGCTGCCTTCTGAGCTGCTTGTTCAGCGCGCTGGCGTCGCTTGGTTCGCAGAGAGTCAGAGAACGCCCGCACGGCGCGCGCGATTGAAGTCCCGAACCGGTCGGCTTGAATCAACATCGCAATCAAGCTGCGCAGATCGTCAACCCCGGTTCGCTCGGCCAGGTTGCGCAGCGCTTCATCGCGTTCCCGTCCCACTCGGATTTCCAGATTGGCCAGTTCGAATTCTTCGCTGATGTCTGGATGTACTGTCTTTAGTTCCTCACTGACGCGCATCATCGCGGCGTTTAGGCCCAGACCCGCCTCGATAGAGATGACCATTAGATCCAGCGCATCTGCCAGGCCCCAACGCACGCGGGTCTGACGCGAGCGAATCATCTTGCCCAGAACGTAGCGGGGCAGGAAGAATCCAGCCACGAAAGCCATCATTATCCAGAGCACGGCAGTCGTCAGGGGATATGCCAACACCGCACAGCCGAACGCTACGGCCGCGGGAAAGCTAACCATCACCGCCAGCTGAATGGCCCGGTAAATGATTGGCGCGTCAGGCGACCGAAACCCTGCCTGCATTAACTTCTTTTGCAGTTTGCGTGCTTCAGCTGCCGATGGCGGCAACAGGCGACTGAACGGCGCAGCCATCCGCTCGGCCAATTCCGCCATTGGTCGTTCTTCGTCAAACGAGACCGCGGGAGCCTGGAGACTGGCGCTGCCTTCGCTCAACCTGCGCAGACGCTCAGTGGCAGCGCTCTGGGGACGATAGACGATCCAGTAGAGCCCCATCACGCCAAGCGAGATGCATATAAAAGTGCAAATGGTGATGATTAGAAGCATGGCAGTTAGTCAGTCGGTTCAGAGGGTCAGATTTTTATGTTCAGAATCTTCCTGACGATCAACATGCCCGTCACCTGCATGAACATGGCCACAGCGATCAGAATGTGGCCGCGTTCGTCTTTCCATAAGACGCTCATGTATTCGGGGTTCATGACGGTGACGGCGATGGAGACAAAAATTGGCAAGCCGCAGAGTATCCAGGCGGACATGCGCGAACTGGTGGTCAGCGTTTTGAGATCGCCCATGATGCGAAAGCGCTCCCGAATTGTGTACGCTACTTTCTCAAGAATCTCTGCCAGGTTGCCGCCGGTTTCGCGTTGAATCATCACTGCGGTTACGCACATTCGCAGATCGAGCAGCGGCACCCTGTGAATCAGATTGTCGAGCGCCAGTTTCAGTGACAATCCCAGGTTCTGTTCTTCATAGGTCTTGCGGAATTCAGTGGCAATGGGCTCCGGCATTTCAGTCGAAACCATGTGCAGGGCTTCGGAAAAAGCGTGCCCAGCGGAAAGCGCGCGGCTCATTAAGTCCAGAGCGTCCGGCAGGTTCTCCAGGAAACGATCGAAGCGCTTTTTCCGTGTCCACCAGACGTGAACGAAAGGAACAGTCGCGGCGATGAGGCCAGCCAGGACGATCAAGAATATTGAGACAACTAAAACGGAAGCCGCCAGGGCTGCGAGGATCCCTGCCATTGCTGCGAACATCACCAGCCGGGTTACGGTAATGTGCAGGTCCGCCTGATCCAGCGCGCGTTTCATTCGCGTGGCGACTTGTAAGCGGATGAACAGACGGTTGAGGGTGGGGATCTCGCTGAGCAATTCATTGCGAGCCAGCACCACCTCGGGATCGTCCGTATGCGCTGAATGAAGTAAAGCTTCGCTCAGTCGCTGCCGCAGGCGCGCACGCTTGGCTTCGGAGCCCTGCGTCGCCAGCAGGTAAGCTCCGAACACCAGAAACAGCGCGAAAATGAAAACCAGGAATGAAATCAACATAAGTTTTTTAAGTGGCACAGACTTCAGTCTGTGATACCGGCTCCAAATTCACCCAGACAGACTCTGTGCTACGCGTCCTCAAAGAACACGCGTGGTAACTGGAGGCCGCACGATTTGAGTTTTTCGGCAAAACGCGGCCGGATACCGGTGGGACGGAAGCGTCCGATAACGATGCCTTCGCGATCCACGCCCGTGCGTTCGAACTGGAAAATCTCCTGCATAGTGATTGTCTCGCCTTCCATTCCGGTGATTTCGGATATGGAAGTGACGCGCCTGGAACCATCTGAAAGCCTGGCCACCTGCACTACCAATTCGATTGCGGCGGCAACCTGCTGGCGCATTGCTCGTTCGCCCAAACGCATACCGGTCATTTGAATCATGGTTTCCAACCGCGATAGAGCGTCGCGTGGTGTGTTTGCGTGAATGGTAGTCAAACTGCCGTCGTGACCTGTGTTCATCGCCTGCAACATGTCGATGGCTTCGCCGCCGCGCACCTCGCCAATGACAATGCGATCGGGTCGCATGCGCAGAGCGTTACGAACGAGATCGCGCTGGGTCACTTCGCCTCGCCCCTCAATGTTTGGCGGGCGCGTTTCCAGACGCACAACGTGTGGCTGTTGTAGCTGCAACTCGGCCGAGTCTTCGATAGTGACGATGCGTTCGGTTTCGGGAATGTAAGCCGACAGCGCATTCAGCAGGGTTGTCTTACCGGATCCCGTGCCGCCCGAGATGATCACGTTCAACCGCGCTTTGACACACATCTCCAGCATCTCGGCGATGTCTTTAGTGAGCGCTTTATTTTCGATCAAAGACGCGATGCGCAGTGGTTCGGCGCCAAAGCGGCGTATGGACAGTACCGGGCCATCGATTGATAGCGGGGGAATAATCGCGTTAACGCGCGAGCCGTCCTGCAGACGAGCGTCAACCATGGGGGAAGACTCGTCTATGCGACGGCCGACCGAGGAAACGATTCGCTCGATCACGCGCATGAGATGCTCGTTGTCTTTGAAAGCGACGTTGGTGGCTTCCAGTTTGCCGCGCCGCTCAATGTAAATGTTGTCGGGTCCGTTAACGAGAATGTCGGAAATCGTCTGATCGGCAAGCAGAGGCTCCAGCGGTCCCAGGCCGAACAACTCATGCTGCACTTCGTTAACCAGCCTGTCGCGTTCGACGACCGATAACGGCATCGCTTCGCTAGCCAGCACACTTTCGGCCAACCGCGAGACCTCAGAGTTCAATTGCTCCGGGGCCATTGCCGTCAGCTTCGTCAGGTCCATTTTATTGATGAGCGCGCGATGTAGCCGCGACTTCATCTCCTGGAAGCTTTGCTGGCCATTTGTCCCGTCGCCGTTACCGATGATCGGACCGGCGGCGGTTTCCCTGATTAATCTTTCCCGAAGTGCCATGGTTGGTTCTCAATTCGTCTGCTGGTTAAGATCCGTAACGCCGTGCGGGCATCATTGAGGAGGCGAGGGCTTCCCGCGCATCAGCCTTGGGTGAGGCCTCTTCGCGGCCGAAGACTCTTTCCCATATTCTTTTGCGCTGCTGTTGCTCGGGCAATCGCAGAAGTGGTCCTCCGAGAATGCTGTGGGCGATGCGTTTAATCTCCAGAGCTATCTTCGAAGTGGAGTCTGACTGCACCAGAGGCTGACCCAGATTGATCGAGGCTACCGCAGTTTGATAATCGCTGGGGATGAAGCCGACTACTGGCTCTCCCAGGAATTTCTCGACCTGCCTCAGGTCCAGATCGATTTGTTTGCTCCAGCGGTTCACGACCACGCGAACCTTTTTCCGCGGATAGCCCAATCGGTCAAAAATCTCCAGCGATCGTTGAGCGCTGCGTATCGCCGGGATGTCGAGGGTCAGCACGAGGATGATGTCGTCACATTGATCAAGCGCTGCCAGGGTGATGGAATCAAAAGTATGCTGGGGATCGAGAACTACATAGTCGTAACACTCGCGCATTCGCTCGAGCACTTCGAAAACGTGTTCCGGCGTAATCTCGTCCGCCGAGTCGGCTTCGCGGGGAGCAGCCAACAACGAGAGATAAGATGAGTGCGGGGTGATGTAACTCTTAATCAGTGAGTTGTCGAGGCGGGCGCGGCTCTCAACCATGTCGGATATCGAATATTTGGGATCAACGCCGAGAAACAGCGGCAAGTCGCCCGCTTGCAAGTTGAGATCGACCAGCACCGTGGGCGCCGCGGTGGCCGCGGCGATGTTCGTAGCCACGAAAGAAGTTCCACAACCGCCCTTGCTGGAAAAGACGGCAATCATCCGTCCCTTTTTGGTGGGCGCCGCGATCTGCGCGCCACAGAACTCCGCAGTTCGATCCAGGACCGTGCGCCACTCTTCGGTGTTTACTGGCAAGCGCAGAAAATCACGCGCGCCGGCGCGCATGCTGCGCAGGATTAAGTCGGGCGACGGATTAAGCGCGGCCGAGATTATTGCCGTAGTGGGAGATTCAACGGCAAACTTTTCGATCAATTTCAAAGTCGGTTCCGGGTTATGGCCCAGCGTGATAATCGCCGCGGCGGGTTTCAGTCGCAGAAACTCCTCATAAAGCTGGTCCGCATCATCGCCGCCCGCCAGTAATTGCGTGCGACTGTCAGTGGAAAGCGCGCTTCGGAGTTCCTTGAAACCCTCCAGGCTCGTGCTCAGGATTACAAATGTTAGTGGTTTGGTCATTGCGTTTAGATGTTCGGAGGTATTAGCCCGGTGCTCTCGCCCGTAAGCGTGGTGCGGTAATCAGGCATCTGAATCTTCGTCCCGATTAATGGGATAACGAGTTGGAACTCATAACCGGTAATGGTTACCGAGGCGGTTCCGCCATCAAGAGTGAAGCCGGAATATGTTACGTCGACCTTGCTGGTGGTCAGATTCTCAACCAGCGGCTTGGTTCCACCTGCGGGATCGCCGAACACCACCACGTTCTTCACTGACGCCGAATCAGAAGCAGGATTCAGCACCGCGTACCGGGCGCCGCGGCGCGCCGCATCGGACAAAGCGTTGTGCACCCACAGCGCGCGCCCGAACTCGAGGACGGCAAACATCGCCGTGAGGAACACAGTGGCGCCTATCGCAAACTCGACCAGGGTGGCGCCACGTTCTTTCCTGTTGTTTATGGCAAACATAATCTTCACGAACACAATAAGGGTGTGTTCAGCAAGTAACGCATCGTCGCACTGGGCGACAGATCGATGTTCAAGTTAAGCGTGGCATTTTTTGTTAGTGCGCCCAGCCCGAACATTGGTTCGTATTTGAATCCGGTGATTTCAATCGTCACCGTTTGCGGCACCCCTGCCGTTATCGTTGCGCCGGCGGTGTTCCTTCTAACTACGCGAACATTACTCGCTGCCAAACCACTGATGACTGGAGCGCCTGTACCGCCCGTATTGCCGTACACGACCAGGTTCTTGGCTGCAGTATCCGTGTTAGGACACACGGCGCCGGTGGCAAGGTAACGAGTTCCGTTGCGCGCGGCCTTGGACAGCGTGGTGTATTCATAAAAGAAGCGGCCAAATTCAGCAGTGGCGGCGAATAGAATCAGCAGCACCGGCAAAACGATTGCCAGCTCAACGAGCTGAATACCGCGTTCGTCACGGGTAAATCCGCGAAACTGCGCGAGGCGGCGCAGCCGGCGTAACAGGCGAATTTTTCGGACTCTGGTGCGCATAGTATTGGCTCCTGAAGTACGAACACAGCCTTTGGAGTTCTTGGCTATCTATAGAGAACGGGCGCAGCCAGCAGTGGGTTACCAGCAGTGCCGGTAGGGTTGTAGCCACCTTTGCCCACCGCGACACGATCGGCGATGTATTCAGCCTGGATATCGCCCCCGTTGCCGTTACCGGCCTTGTTCTTAAGGAAGAAAGCGCCGAAACGATCGAACTTGACGGTGTCTCTGCCGTTGTCGTATTCGGCTAGCTTGATGATCGGAATCAACACCACGCGACGATCAGCCACGCCGGCATGCGCCGGGGCACGGTAGAGATTTGAATTGTGATATGAACTGCTATTCGGATCGCGCGCGGCTAGATACTCGTCGTAAGTAATGCCCTCTTTGACGTTGGTATCAGGCGGTTGTTCGACCGGATCCATCTGGCTGCCCTGGTAGTCATCGAAACGCGAATTGATTCCCTTCCTGACCTTGCCTGCCGTTACGCCCGGCTTGGTGTCGACGGAGTAAGTCGCGCCTGCTTCTGCGCACGCATCGACGCCGGATCCTATACCGAACTCCACGTCCACTCCTCCGCGACCGGCTACGGCCAGGATCTGGTAGTTGCCTGGCGAAGGTGAATTGCCCGTGCCTGCGCGTATGGTGTAGGTCTGCCCTGGCACCATGGGAATGTCGTAATCGATTACCGACAAAGGAATGAAGTTGCAGAACACATTGAGTGGCACCGACAGTCCCGCCGTCGCTGTTGCGGAAAGATTCTTGTTGCTGCCCAGTACGAATGAAGCGAAGGACATTCCTACGGGCGACTGCTGCGAAGTAACTTTAACGAAGCGAATGTTAGTAGGACTGGCGTAGGCTGTTGCCTCGCTGACATATGGGCCGTCAAGGTTCACGGCAAACAGCACGTCCGGACGGGCGAAACCAACATTCGGGGTGCCACTCTTATTGAACTCGTAACTGTTCATTGCCGTCACGGCACGAGTTGCCGCTTCGGTGATGCCGCTCGAATTCGAATTCAGTCCTGAAGCGGCCGCCAGCGCTGCAGCATCGGCCGCGTTTTGCAGATCGGTCTTGGCGAGATAGAGGTGACTGATATCCACTCCCAGCCCCACGGCAAGCAGCATCGCCAGCATGCCTATCGCTGAAAGGACGAGAACGGATCCACGCTCGCCTCGCCGTGTTCTGATTTTGGATTTGCGTTGGCAGTCCATTTCGCGTCCTTTCTGGTTGTTCGAAAACCTGAGTCAATCCCGCGACACCCGCAGTTAAGGTCTGACGTTAGCGCTCACCTTCGTGGGCGGAACGGGGTCGTGTGGATCGACAGGAACCATACCCGGCTTAAATCCGGTACCGGTCGATATCATTGATTCGCCGGGTGAGTTGGCAACGGCGCCAATAGTTTTTCCTTCAGTCACCGTTCCTGATGCAGGAGCTGCGGCGTCGGTCTTCGTCGAACTATTCACCGGTGTCGCGGCTTTCGCGGGAGCGTTGGGCGTCGTCGGAGCTTCAGTGGTGTTCTCGCCCTTGATTGAGTAGCCCGACTTGCCCTCGATTCCTTCTCCCTTAGGCTCGACGCCCAGAGGCGATCCGTTTTTCAGACCGTCCACGCCATGAGTTGCCGGCAGGTCGTCCGGACTAACCGGCTTCACCAGGTGCGCGGTCACAAAGAACATCAACTCCGTTTCGTTCTTCTGGAACGACTTCGACGTGAAGAGCGCGCCGATCACGGGAATGTCGCTGACGATAGGAATTCGCGAAAGGGTCTTCGTCTCTGAGTTGTCCAGCAAACCGGCCAGCGCAAATGACTGCCCGTCGCGCAACTCGATGGAGGTCTTCGCCCGGCGCGTTCTTAATGCCGGAATGAGAAAACCGCTGAACTTCACGCCGGTAGCAAAATCGATGGTCGAAACTTCAGGCTCCAGTTCCAAACGAATGTGATCTTCGTCGATGATGGTGGGCTTGAAGTTGAGGCGCACGCCATACTCTTTGAACACTACCGACATGCCGACGCCGCCGCCGGCACCGCCTGAGTTCTGCACCACCGGCACCGGGAATTCGCCACCGGCGAGGAAGCTCGCCTGCGCGCCGTCCATTGCGATCAGGTTTGGTTCCGCAAGTTCACGAAACGCCCCCTGGGTGCGGAGAACGCGAAGCATCGCTGCCGTATTGATCGCCCGGTTGAAGACGAATAGATTGAGTGCCGGGGACAGTAAGCTCTCCAATGCAAGAGACACTGGACTGGTCGAGGCTGATGCCAGGGTACTTGGCCCGCCACCACTGTTAACGTAACCACCGGTGCCGCCCGGCGGTATGGAGCTAAAAGAGGTTCCGTAATCGCGTAGCTTGGTGCGATTGACCTCAGCCACCCGGACTTGCAATTGCACCTGGGCGATATTTTTGACCGGCGACTCGAGCATGTTCACGGTCTTGAAGCCGGCTGCCTCGACCACGCTCTGCACCTGGACCACGGTTTTCGCGTCGCGGACGCTCCCGGACATCACCACCGAACCATTCGCCTGGCTCAAGCGAATGTCATCCTTCGGAAACAAGGCGCGAATCTGCGAGTCGATTAGCGAAAGGTTCGCCCGCACGTAGACATCAAATACCAGAAACTCACCGCCTGATTGTTCCCAGGCAATAAAGTTAACCTGGCCGAACGCTTTCCCGTTCACCAGCACCTGGTCCGGAGCCACCAATACCGCTTCCGCTATCTCCGGGTTTGAAACCGAGAAGCGCCCAATCGACTTGTCAAAGTTAATGACCCGCGACTGGCCCACCAACACATTGATGGGGACCGCTTCTTTGTTGTTCTTGAAGGATGCTTTATAGGAAGTCTCCTGGCCTGCCGCGACAGAAACGATGGCGAGTAAAGCCAGCGATGCTGCTGCTAACGCTGACAGGCGGGTCTTAAACCGGGTTTTCATGGTTTCGGCTCCTTATCTGCTGTACGAGGAATAAACTGTTTCAGCTTCACGGGGCTGAGCTGCAAATCTTTCTAAGATGAACCTCGGTGACTGCTTTCACCGGGGTAGCGGTTAAGGAAAATCGACGTTGCGCTTCTTGGCGCCCTCGATCATTTCGACGGAGAAACGAGGGGCGGCCTGCTGCTTGGGAGCAACGCTGGGGTTCAGTTCAGAAACCTGCCGCGGACGGCGGGCTGGTTTTGCTTCGGACGCCGGCTGTTCGCTCTTCCCGGCTCCAGGTTCCGGCGCCGGCTTGGCATGTTCGCCGCTCAGCAAACCACGTTTGTTGACACCGGTAGTTTGCGAATCGCTTTGGTCAACTGAATTCCGCATTACGAGCTGCAGCTTTCCTTCGGTGGCGGCCAGAGCCAGCTTTTCAGCCTGCTCGGGAGTGACCTGCAATGTCACCGCCTTAACACTGTTAGCCTCACGCTCGTTCTTGGGTTGATCGATATTCTGGCCATTCGCCAGGACCTTGATGTTCTGCAACACGATCTTCGAAATCGGATCCTGACTGAAGCCTTTGTCTGCCGGATCGATCACCACCACTATGTCAACCAGGGCGCCCGGCATGATGAAACCTGAGATGCCCACGACATCGTCGACTTTGACGGTCATGGCCCGGTATCCATCGGGGATTACGGCGGATAATCCACCCGCAGTTCCTTCAGGTGCCAACCTGGCAGCGGTGATGGGTTCGCGCGCGGCGATATTCACGATCGCCACTCGACCCGCCAGTTTCTCGGGCGAGTCAAAGGTACCGTCGGGCATCGAATCGCCGGGAAACTGAACCATCATCACCTGCTCGGGAATGATCTTTGTGCCAAGCGGAATTGCGACCTTCGCGACGGCGACGTTATTCAGGTTCTTCGTGTATGCCTGCGCGCTTGAGAGGTAACGGCTGACAGAAACTGCTGCCATCAACCCGAAAAGAAGTGCGCCAATCAGCACGATGAAAAATCTTTTGTTCCGCATGGCTTTAATCTCCTGTAGTTAGTCTTGGGGGAAGGGCGTCTGCCCGGAAGCCGGTTTATGTGCCGAAGAGAGACAGGGAAATCAGACTTCCCACCATAATCGCGACGCCATAAGGAATCGTGTAACGACGATCCGCCGGCACCGCGAATCGCGGCATTTCCCATCCCGGCATCAATCCGGCGAAGATTTGAAGAACGCGCTGCATCGTGGTTCGCACTGCTCCGGCTCGTATCATTGAAAAAACTGCCAGCACACCGCCGGTCAGTATCACGACCAGGAAGGTGGGCAGCACGAGAGAGGCGCCGACGACCGAGCCGATTGCGGCAAAAAGTTTGACGTCTCCCGCCCCCATCGCCCCGAAGATGTGCAACATAAACATGAGTACAAATGCCAGACCGCAACCCTTTAGGCTTGCGACGACACCCGGCCAGCCGGCTGATATCGCATTGATAGCCAATCCGCTGATCACCGTTGTCAGCACGAAGGCATTGGGTATGCGTCGGTAACGCACATCGTGATATGCGATCACGACGGCGAGCACCGCTAATAGAACAATGTGGATAATTGGCAGCGACATTTTTCGGGCGCCTTAATAAGCCCCTTGCAAATTTTGCACAGGGATGCGGAGGGTTACTTTCCTGCTGAAATGTGCCCGGACAGTTCGCCTATCCTTGTGGTTATTGCGTCGCCCAGGGCCATGAATACTCCCGCCACTGCTATGGCGACCAGTGCCGCAGCGACGGCGTACTCTGAAAGCTCCAGTCCCGTCTCGTCATGTAGGAATTTGTTGATCATGAGTTTGCTCGCTTTTGGTGAAATCTGCGCGACCATAGACACTAGGTTTGGAGAACACTGGCGCGCTACTGCCGAAGCTGTCGTCAGGAGCGCGCCAGTGTTCAACCTTTTCCCTATTTGCCTGTACTGATGTGCGTGCCGAGCTCGTTGATCTTCGAGCTGATGGTGCCGCCGAGAGTGAAAAACGCTCCAACGACTGCGATCGCAACCAACGCTGCCGCGACGGCGTACTCGGACAGTTCCAGACCTGTTTCATCGCGAAAGAAATTCTTAATCATGTTTTTGCTCCTTGTAGGTTTGGTTTAGGGTTTAGCCGATGCCCGCGTTTCGAGCCCGACGTCTTACTTCACGGACGGCGTGAAAATCAGTAGTTCAGATGCACCACTTCTCGTTGTTCACGAGAAGGTGTGCGGCCAGAGGCGCGTTGACGGCCGGCCATTCTGCGACCGAGGCCATTGAGAGCGCTGACGGCAGCGCCGGCAAATGCCAGAGCAACCAGCAACAAATCGTTTCCGGCGCTCTGTGTTACTTCCGCAACTCGAGCGCCCACGATCAACGCTGTTGCCGACAGCGGCGCTAACAACGTAATCGCGATGATCGAAAGAAGAAGTCTTTTGGAAACGTTTTTCATTGTGGTGTTTCTTTTCAGTCGGGTAGAGACCGTCATCGTTTGTGCGGCCATGCTGAAACATGGTCTTACAACGACTGTGCCAAAGCTCAAGCTCACGAAGTTGCTAACAAAAACGGCTTACCGGCAAAATCAGCGCAGCCATTGGTGTCACCCCGGGTTAACAGCGGCATCGGTTCTGGAACCACAATTGAAGGTTGTTGAGCCTTGAAGCCTGCCTGATTGAGTGTTCTCGCTGTTGTCGCCCTCAGTTTACGAAATGCCTTCCAGTTCACCCGTTGGTGACACTTGCTCGCCCTGCAACTGACGAGACAGCAAAAAAAAAACATTCGAGACCAAGTCTCGAATGCTTCTTCAATTTTTTGTACCTGGCTTTTGCTGTCGCTTAGGAAAGGCAGTGTCCGGGCCGGCGCCAAGAAGACGGTTCTCTGTTCATCGCTGGGCGCGCAGCTGTAAGCCCGGTTCTCCGTCTTCGTTAAGGAACTCGCCTACGTCGATAGCCAATCTCTTCAGTTTCTTATAAAGCGTCTGCCGCGATCCTAACCCGAGAGCAACGCTGGCTCGCGCTACGTTGCAGTCGTGCCGTCTCAGGGTCTCTGTAATAACACGCCGCTCGAAGTCTTCCAGAAGGTGGTCAAGGTTAGAGGGGTTACCCGCCCCCTCGCGAGCGTCATGCGGCAGTATTCGGGGGTTGAGGCTTTCCACGGAAATATAACTTCCCTCGTCCGCATATAAAACCAGGCGCTCTACTTCAGCGGCTAACTCGCGCACGTTGCCGGGCCAGCTGTAGTTCTGGAGCGCCTGTATGGCTTGGGTAGTCATTCCTGCAATCGCCCGATCATTGCGACGCGCGTAGTGAGTCAAGAAATGTGAAATCAAGGTCGCCGTGTCCTCAGGCCGCTCGCGCAGTGGGGGAATGTTGAGCGTCAGAGATGCCACCCGGTAGTAGAGATCCTCGCGGAAGGTACCTTCTTTGACGGCGCTTTCTAGATCCATGTGCGTCGCAGCGACCACACGTACATTCACTTTCCTGGGAGCACTTTCGCCGAGTGGTTGAATCTCTCCCTCCTGCAGGAAGCGCAGCAACTTCGGTTGCAAGGACAAGGGAAGATCGCCAATTTCATCCAGGAATAGCGTGCCGCCCTCCGCCTGCCGAATCAATCCGGCGTGCTCGGCGTAAGCTCCGGTAAAGGCGCCCTTTCGATGGCCGAACAACATGCTCTCGATCAGTTCTGCTGAACCAGAAGTACAGTTGAACGGGATAAAGTCCTGATGACAGCGCCTGCTGAGACGATGAATGGCGTGGGCCACTAGTTCCTTGCCGGTCCCGGATTCCCCCGTTATCAGCACGGACGAATCCGAATCCTTGATCCTCTCCACTGCTCGGGCAATCTCTGACATCGCCCTGCTGGTAAACACCATTCCCGGCAACGGCGAGGCTGGAACCACACGGCTAGGCAACGAAGCTCCCTGCTCTCTGTACCGGAGGGTTACGTAAGACTGTGCCAGCTGAGCCACCTCTCTCAACGCTTCCAGTTCGATCGCTTGCCGGTCGGTCAGCGGTCGCACACAACGACCGTAGAGTGCCGCCCCTTCGCAACTTGTCCCTGGGACGCTTAAGACCAAACAGATAGCGTCATCACCGGATTCGAATCTCTTCGCGTTACCTCCCGCTGCCAGGGACTCTCTGACTACATTCTCGGCTTCGATGATCTCGTCGGCATTCAATCCTTCCGCCCATTTCAGGCTGGGACGCTCACCGACATCCTGGGACCAGGTGGCCAAACCATACGTGGGAGCTGTCATATCCACCATGAGGGCCAATTTCAACATGGCCTCATATAGCATCTGTGGACCGGCGGCTGCAGCTTCGCAGAGAGCCCGCACCATCGACCCGAGCGGCAGATTGCTATCGCCTGCTCGCTTATTTGCACTTTGATCGGATTGAATTGCACGTAGAGAACTGGGCATAAGGATATTCCTCTATCGGCTTGTTCGCGCTCAGACACCAGAGTGAAAAGGTTGAGTACCTACTGTGCGAACGTTAGTTTATTTTTATGGGGCTAAACTCAAAGGAGGTGAAGGACGAGGCACAGTCTAAGCTGGCGCCACGGCAGTGTCAACAATATTTAACACTGCTCGGGCACATCGACCTGCCCCTTAGTTTCTCCGTTCGCCCGCTGTACGCCGTATTAAGCGCTTAACACCCGTTACTTCATGTGCCTGTTGAACTTAGCGCGTTAACTCGTTGTAAAGAAATATCTTTACAGTCAAAAACGCCAATGTTACAGTCCGGCCACCCTAAGCCCTAAAGCATTGACTGGCAAGGGATTGAAATCGAAACAGCCACATCGTATAGTGCTCTTGTACCTCGTTGAACCTGTATCTTGTGGTTTAGACCCTTTTACCCCTTAGGCCCTCTAACAATGGCCATCAAATTCGGAACCTCCGGTTGGCGCGCAGTAATTGCGGACGAATTCACGTTCTCCCACGTGAGGACTGTTTCGCAGGCGATCTGCGACCACTTTAAGGAGCAGTCCCCTTCTTCCGCCTTAAGTTCCTTCGTCGTAGGGAACGATACCCGCTTTCTGGGAGAAAAATTCGCAGCCGAATGTGCCGGGCAGGTTTCGGCTAATGGCTTTCGGGCGCTGCTGTGTACGGAATTTACACCTACACCCGGAATCTCCCATGCCATCCGGAGTGAGCGGGCCGCCGCCGGGATCAATTTCACAGCCTCTCACAATCCACCCGAATACAACGGAATGAAGCTCTCGACCGCGGACGGAGCGCCAGCTTTGCCGGCGATCACGCAGACGATTGAGCGTCGAATTTCTCAGCTTCAGAGCGAGCGCGAGCGCCCGATCGGCGTAGCCGGAGAATATGTCTCCTTTGATGCCCGCCCGGGCTACCTGAAAGATCTGGCGAGCAAGGTTCGGTTGGATGTAATAGCCAAGGCCGGCGGCACCTACGCCTATGATCCTATGTGGGGCACCGGTCGCGGTTATCTCGACGACGTACTCAGGTCCCACGATATTGAAGTCGAAACCATCCACGATTGGCGCGATGTAATGTTTGGCGGACGAGCGCCGGAACCTGAAATGAGCCACCTGGGCGAGCTGCGAGACCTTGTGCTCAAAATGGGCTGTGTTCTGGGGCTGGCGACGGATGGAGATGCGGATCGCTTTGGCGTCATAGACCGCAACGGCACCTTTATTACTCCCAATCAGTTAATTGCCATTTTGTTTGACTATCTTGCGGAGTCACGCCGCTGGACTGGCGCTGTAGCTCGCTCGGTGGCGACGTCGCACCTGGTTGACCGGGTAGCGAAAAAGCGCGGCTGCCACGTTTATGAGACGCCGGTAGGGTTCAAATACATTGGAGAACTGATCAATGAAGACAAGATTATCCTCGGTGGCGAAGAATCCGCAGGGCTGTCGATCAAGGGTCACTATCCGGAGAAAGATGGCATCCTTGCGTGTCTCCTGGCAGCGGAGGCGGTGGCGGCACGTGGCGCGAGTCTGACAGATCAGCTGAACTCGCTCTATGCCGACGTCGGGCGGGTTGAGTCGGGCAGAATTGGCGTCCGCCTCACCTCAGAACTGATGACGGCATTACCGGAAAAACTAAAACAGGAACCGAAAGAAATAGGTGGCAGGACCGTAGACAGTGTCAATCGCATTGATGGAACCAAATTCATTTTTACAGATGGATCCTGGTTGTTGATGCGTTCCTCCGGCACTGAACCACTGGTACGAATCTACGCAGAGTCAGAATCAAGCGAAAACGTGGAGGTGCTTCTTGAGCAAGGCCGCAAATACTTACTGGGTTGACAGTCGTCTTCATGCGCAACGCGTAGCGGCGCGCCCACTCCCCTCGTTTGCCCCTGTTCGCGATCTCTCGCGCGAATTAATCGGGTCGCGGGCCGAAGTTCGCCGGCGCGGTGGGGTGATACCGGCATGGGTTTTCTTTGGCATGATTTTTATGGCCACACTGGCTTTCTGCGTGACCGTTAATGTGCGCAGCCGCTCAGAGCTGAGTACGTCCGCTGAGCAGTACCAAAGAATCAGCGGCGAGATTAAAAACCTGCAAAGGACCAATGCCAGCCTCGGGCTGGAGATTCGGCGCCTGCGGGACGACCCGCGCACTATTGAGTCGGCCGCACGCTCGAGGCTTAACATGATTCATCCAAATGAGATCGTGGTTCCCATTGAATAACAAATACTTTTTCCTTGAACGGGGATTGCTATCATTTTTCCGCTAGCAGCCTACCCGAACTTCCGCCTGGCTCCACGCATACCAAGCCCTTCGACTTTCGCGCGGCGGCGAGTAACATCGCAGCCGCGCTCCCCTCTTCAGGTAATCTAGACACGGTTGACACTCTTATAGGCGTCAACTAATATCGCATTTCTACTTAAACAATGCGGCTAATTGCTTTGGGGTCGGGTCGCATGTGGTACTAACCAGCGGATTCTTATGCCACCAACCGAAGTCACGTCTCCAGAGCAAAGGGCGTTGGACCGCTGGAGACAGGAAACGCTTGCCAAAGCTTTACGCAACCGCGGTGAAAGGAAAAAGCGTTTCGAAACAGTATCCCTCGAAGAAGTCAAACCACTCTACACCCCGGCGGAACTCACCAATTTAGATTTCGAGCGAGATATTTCTTTTCCCGGCGAATTCCCTTACACGCGCGGGATACATCCCACCGGTTATCGCGGCAAGCTCTGGACGATGCGCCAGTTTGCCGGCTTCGGTACTCCCGAAGAGACCAATGCGCGATTCAAATACCTTTTGAATGAAGGTCAGACGGGACTTTCGGTCGCCTACGACTTGCCCGCCCTGATGGGTTACGACGCCGATTCTCCGCTTTCTGAAGGCGAGGTTGGGAAATGCGGTGTGGCTGTTTCCTCACTGGCGGACATGGAAGTCTTATTCGATGGCATTCCGCTGGAGGGTGTAACGGTTTCGCAGACCATCAATGCCCCCGCCTCTGTTTTCCTGGCGATGTACCTGGTGGTGGCTGAGAAGCAGGGCGCCGATTGGCAGAAGATTTCCGGAACGCTGCAGAACGACATTCTCAAGGAGTACATAGCGCAAAAGGAATGGATTTATCCGATCCGGCCCGCCATGAAACTGGTGACGGACACTTTCGAGTTCTGCACCAATCATGTGCCTCGTTACAATCCGATTTCCGTAAGCGGCTACCACATACGCGAGGCCGGAGCGACCGCCTTGCAGGAGCTGGCCTTTACCCTTCGCGATGGAATTGAATACGTCGAGTGGGGGATTCGAGCCGGGCTCGACATTGAGCAGTTTGTTCCGCGTATTTCATTCTTCTTTAATGCCCACAATGATTTCTTCGAAGAAATCGCCAAATACCGTGCGGCGCGCCGTATTTGGTCCCGCGTTATGCGCGACCGCTTTCACGCACAGAACGAACGGACGCTGCAGCTCCGCTTTCATACTCAAACCGCCGGTGTTTCACTTACAGTCCAGCAGCCTCTGAACAATATTGTGCGGGTGGCCATACAGGCCCTCGCCGGAGTCTTAGGCGGCACCAACAGTCTGCACACTGATGCATACGACGAGGCGCTTTCCCTGCCGACCGATCGAGCCGCGCTGATTGCTCTTCGCACGCAACAGATCATCGCTGAAGAGACCGGGGTGGCGAATACAATCGATCCTTTGGGCGGTTCATATTTCCTGGAAACGCTGACCAACGAGATGGAAGCGGGAGCCTACGATTACTTTCAGCGAATCGATGCCATGGGAGGCATGGTTGAGGCGGTGGAAAAGGGCTTCCCCCAGCGCGAAATTCAGGAATCTGCGTATCAATACCAGAAGGCCCTCGAGCGTGGTGATCAAACCATCGTGGGTGTGAACCGATTTCAGATGGACGAAGAAGGCATGGAAGTTCCCACGCTGGTAATCAACGAGTCTGTGCGTGAGCGGCAGGTCGAGCGTCTGGAGCGAACCCGTCACCAACGCGATAGCGGCGAAGTGCACAATACGCTCGAGAAGCTCAAACTGGCGGCTCAAGCCGGAGAGAACACGATGCCCGCGACCATAGCCGCCGTACGCGCTTATGCGACTCTGGGTGAGATTTGTTCCGCACTGCGAGACGTGTATGGCATCTATGAAGAGCCGGCTTTCTAGCTACGATTCGCAGAGCGAAGGAGCTGCGACCCCTCACAAAACCCATGCACCCTCTGATTCTGGTTTTCTTGTCGCTCACTTTTAGTCCTTCTGCCGCACAGCCGGCCCGCTCCGTTAGTAAACCTACCGACGATCGCGTAATCATACAGCGCCGCAGAATCGTCCTGGTGCGGCCTCGTTCGCTGGCCAAAGAGTTCCCCCATAAAAAGACGGCAATCGTGGTCTATCCCGTTGTCAGCGGACTGCGCAACCCCGTCGTCCTGCGTCGTGTGCGTACAGCAATTGATTTCAAAAACATATTTGACTCTTCGTTGGACGAATATCGCAGCGACACATGGTTGAGCGAGTTCACCTACAGCGTGAATTACAATAGGAACTACATGCTGGACCTCACCTTTGAGCAAAGCGGCTCAGGCGCCTATCCCGACGACCAAAGCAAGCACTTTCTCTTCAATCTGAAGGACGGCAGCGTCATGAAGGCGACCGATGTGTTTGAACCCGGCAAGCTGGCCTCGCTGGCTGCAATGATCGACCGCCAACTCCAGAGCGAGATCAAACAAATCGTGAAGGAGAATGGTGAGGACGCAGGCGACGCCCATGATTCGCTCAAGTTTGAAGTGTCAAACCTTGATGACTTTTCCGTCGGTCCCAAAGGAGTTACCTTCTTGTACGATGCCGGCTTTCCCCATGTAATCAAGGCGTTACAACCCGTAGGGCGATACTTCGTCAGCTACGCTAAACTAAGCGAGTACCTCAAAAGTGATGGCTTGCTCGGACGATTCAAACACGGGTCTGGAATATGAACGAGAGAAAAATACGTGTGCTAGTGGCCAAGCCCGGTCTCGATGGACATGACCGGGGCGCCAAGGTAATCGCGCGAGCATTACGAGATGCGGGCATGGAAGTCATCTACACCGGCCTGCGGCAAACTCCAGAGATGATCGCGGCTGCAGCGTTGCAGGAAGATGTCGATGCCGTGGGCATATCGATTCTCAGCGGTGCCCACAACACTCTATGCCCCAGGATCGTCTCCCTCCTTCGCGAGCAGGGCATGAACGATTGCCTCGTCGTGGTCGGCGGTATTGTCCCCCAGGACGACATCCCCAAACTCAAAGAACAAGGTGTCTCGGCGATCTTTCTTCCCGGCACTTCAACCCAGGATATCGTGAAGTTCCTTCGCGAGAATGCTCCCCAGCGCAATTGATCCCGCTCAATGACATCTGAACCTACGATAGTTGCAGAGACTCGTGGCGCTGTCTCAGTAATCCGGCTCAACAATCCAAAACAGAAGAACGCCTTAAGCGGCGAAGTTCTGGACACGCTCGACCGTACGATTAAAGAGCTCAGCTGCCGTCCCGAGATGGCCGTGATCATCTTTACAGGTAGTGCCGCGGTATTCGCGTCCGGAGCTAACATCAATGAGTTGCGCCAGCTTACGCCGTCCGCCGCAAACGAATTTGCGCTCCGCGGCCAGCAGGTCTTTCAGAGCATTGTGGAGGCGAAGCCGCTAACGATTGCCGCGATAAATGGGCATTGCGTCGGGGGAGGCCTGGACTTCGCGCTTGCGTGCGACCTGCGCTTTGCTTCGGCCGGTGCGCTCTTCAGGCATCCCGGTGCGACCCTGGGAATTGTCACTGGGTGGGGCGGGACTCAGCGATTACCGCGTCTGATTGGCGTGGCACCGGCTGTTGAATTATTCATCACCGCCAAGAGTATTAGCAGTCAGGAAGCTCTTAGACTGGGACTGGTTACGCGGATTGCGGATCCTGTGCTCGAGTATGCGCTCGAATTTGCCTGTGAGTTAGCGGAATCTCGAGAGGCCAAACCTTAAATGCCTGGGTGCGAGACTTCTATGCCTTTTTCAGAAAACTGTCGACGCCCTTCTTGCAATCGTCAGTCATCCGCGCCACAACGTTAACGTCCACTCCGGTTTGCAGGGCGTCGAGAAAACTTAGCCCGTCGATCTGATAGAGCAGATTCTTGGAGAGGCTAACCGCCGAACGGCTTACCTTCTCGAAGCGGCGCGCGTAGTTCTGCACTTCAGCTGCGAAAATATCATCGGCGAAGACCTTATTAACAATCCCAATTCGTTCGCCTTCTTCCGCTGAAATTTCTGCACCGAGCGTTACCAGCTCAAATGCCCTTTTCTCCGAAACATTTCGTCGCAAAATCGCCATGACCATTGCCGGCACAAACCCGATCTTCACTTCCGGATAGCCGAAGCGAGCCGATTGTGCTGCCAGCACGAGGTCGCAGGCCGTCGCCAGCCCGCACCCCCCGGCCAGGGCCCTGCCGTGCACTGCGGCAATCACCGGTACCTGAACCTGCCGGATTAGCAGGAACAACTCCATCAACGAATTTGCGTCTGCCAGGTTTTCTTCAACGGAAGCTGCCGCAACCTTCTGAAGTGCCGCCAGGTCGGCGCCGGAACAGAAGTCATTCCCTGCCCCGGAAATCAACACCGCCCGCACTGCCTCATCTTGATTGGCTCGCGACAAAGACTCCTTCAGCCCTGCAATAAGGGCCTCATTCAGCGCGTTTCTTTTCTCCGGACGATTCAGGGTGATGCGCGCAATCGCGCCGTCAACCTGGTAAAGAAGCGTGTCGTTTGTTGCAGTCATGTGTTTGGAGTGCGGCGACCTGTCGCCGCTTGGCCGCTCCTGCAACTTGCTGGAGCTGATGTATTGCTTCAGGAGGGGACGGCAGCAAGCGCCGCAGACCAAAGCGGCGACAGGTCGCCGCACTCCAAATAGTTAGCGCAAAAACTCGATGAGCGCTGCGTTTACCTCTTCGGCTGCCTCATTCTGCACCCAGTGGCCGCTAGCGGCTATGCGCACCTCGCGATAAGGAGCATCGATATACTTCTCGACGTTTCGCACTGTGGCCGGAAGAATGGCAAAGTCCTGCTCGCCGTAGATAAACAATGTCGGAACGCGAACGCGTCCGTGGGCTCGCGACAATGATTCGCCCTGGAGTGCGCTATCGGGTTCCCTGGATCCGCTTGATGGTCGCGATGAAATCAGTTGCCGCACATTTGCCCGGTAGTAGTTAATCGCTCCGCTCAGTGCACCGGGCTGCCCTAAAGCCTCCTTGTACCGCGCGATGTCCTCGTCCGTGAAGCTTCCCTTTCGCGCCACTGTCTCTTTGAATGTTTTATCGAGCGCCGCAAACCTATTTCTGCCAATAGCCCATTCGGGAATTCGCGGCAACTGGAAGAAGAGCATGTACCAACTCCGCAGCAACTGCCCAAGCGTAATGTTCGCACGCCATGCCGCCGCCGGGGGCACTTGTAACACAGCGAGTTTAGAGACACGGTCCGGATGCCTCTGCGCCACTGCCCAGGCCACGCCCGCACCCCAATCGTGGCCGACGACGGCGGCCTTGCTTGCGCCAAAGTAGTCGATCAAGCCGACCACATCGTCCACCAGCACTTCGATCCGGTAATCCTCGACCTGCGGGGGTTTGTCGCTCAAGTTGTATCCCCGCATATCGGGCGCAACAACATGGAAACTCTTCCCCAGTGCCATTAGCTGGTGGCGCCACGAATACCAGTACTCCGGAAAGCCATGCAGCAGAATAACGAGATCCGTCCCAGTGCCCGCTTCGGCATAGTGCAGTCGGATTCCATTAACTTCAGCGTAGCCGTGGCCAATGGATGTCTGGACGGACTCGTTAGGGGTCACAGCTCCAGGTTACCGGCCTCGTCATCGGAGAGCTCAATTTCCATCCTGAGAAGGGCCGTAGAGAAAGTCTTTCCCTGCGCATCAGTCATTAAAGAAAGGGTGCCGCCGCCACCGAGACTCTCATGCAGGAGGAAGTTAAGCGCGCCAATATTCGGCAGCTCAAAGCGATCTACTTCGCCTTTACATATCCCTTTGAAGTGTTCCTTTACGCGGGCGGCTGTCACTTCTCGCACCAGGATGGGATAGATTTCGTCTCGGAGGGCGATCAAACCGACATTGGCAGTATCGCCCTTGTCGCCTGAGCGAGCGTGGGCAAGTTTGACGAGTTGAATTCTCATGCCGGGATCACATGCTCGAAGGCAGCAGATTTTCCAGATCTCATTTTCCAGATCTCATTTCTCATTTAACGGTCTCCGCGTTAGACGGCGCGAAAGGCCAACAGGCGGTTGTCTCATTAACCCTGGCGTTCAATGACATATGACATCTGGAAAATGATATATGGAAAATGATTTTTTACGCCTCAATTACATTCACCACTGGCGTGATCTCGGACTTGGGAATAAGCGCCGGCCAATAAGCAACAATCTCCTCTACTTTTGGCCTTCCGCCGGCAAATCCTGTGACGCCAGGAGGTCCGGTTAGAACCAAGGGCGCAATCTCTTTGGTAAACCTCTCGACTGCGTTTCGATCCTCGCCGCGGACACCGACACGCAGTTGCACTTCGGGTAAATCCGGCGAGGGTTTGCCAGCAAGGGGTCCATGCGTGGCATTGGCACCAACAAACTCCGTCAGGATCTGGTCAAACTTCAATCCGAGCCGGTCCAGCCGTGTGCGCAGTATCCTGTCCGCGGCCTGGGCCTTATCGAAAGCATCGGGCCACGAATAGACCAGGGTGCCCACAGCTTTATAACCGGCGGAATAGCTGATCGAAACCTTAAGGGTCTCGGTGGCCGGGCGTCCCTGAATGCCAAACACACGAACCCGATCCCGACCCTCATATTCCAGTTGCACGGTGGTGAAGTCAGCGACGCAATCGGGCGTGATGTACGCGCGCGGGTCGCCCATCTCATACACCAGTTGTTCTTTGATGGAAGGGATTATTACCCACCCGCCGGTGCGTTCATGTTTCGTGATCACAAAGGTGCCGTCGGGGGCGGCCTCCGCGATGGGAAACCCTACGTCGGCGAGATTGGGAATGCTGCGCCATTCATACTGGCAGTTGCCGCCAGAACACTGTGCACCGCACTCAATCAGGTGCCCCGCAATCGTGCCCGCTGCCAGACGGTTCCAGTCATCCGGCGCCCAGCCAAACTCGTGCATCAACGGCGCCAGCGTCAGTCCGGTATCAGTCGCCCGGCCGGTGATTACGACCTGCGCGCCGCCATTCAACGCTTCAACCATTGGCCAAGCGCCCAGATAAACGTTGGCGCTTTGAATTCGATCGTGCACGGTTGAAAGCGGCTCGTCCGTATCCATGTTGCGCAGCTCGATTCCCCGCTCGAGCATTTCATCAAGACGCGACATGATGTCATCGCCGGTGACGATACCAATGCGCAATTTCCCCGCCAATCCCAGTTCTCGGGCGACTTCGCGAACGGCATGGGCGCACCCTTCGACATTTACGCCGCCGGCGTTGGCCGTAACGCGAATGTTACGCTCGACGCAGGCGGGCAGGATCCTTTTCATGAGGGGAATAAAGTCTTTTGCGTAGCCTGCGGAAGGGTCGCGAGATCGCTGCTTCTGCATGATCGACATGGTTACTTCGGCGAGGTAGTCGAGCATGAGGTAATCGATCGGCCCGCCTTCGACCTGGCGCACTGGGGCCTCCAGGAGGTCGCCCCAGAATCCCTGTCCCGCTGCTATACGAATTGATTGTTTCATAGAGTGGCACAGACTTCAGTCTGTGGTCCCTAACGTTAATTCACAGACTGAAGTCTGTGCCACTTCATACCAGCGAGGGTGGCAACACAAATGGGCCCAGGTGTGGTCCGTCGTAATTCAAACCTGTGCGCAACGCCAGCTCCAATGCATCGCGCGTTTCTTCGGGGATAATCACGGCATCGACAAACCCGCGCGCCGCTGCATACTTTGCGTCCAACTCTTTTTCGTAAGTTTCTCGAACGCGGGCCATTTCGGTCTTCAGTTGGTCGTCGGGTTCTTTGCCTTTTGCCCTTAACTTCTCCAGCTCAGTGCCAAAAACGGCCTGGACGGCGGAATCCCCTTCCATCACGCCCATGCGTCCGGTCGGCCAACTGAAAATGAAATCAGGATCGAAGCCCTGGCCCGCCATGGCGTAATAGCCGGCTCCGCTGGCGTGATTGATGGTCAGCACGATTTTCGGCACGAGGGCCGTCGCCATTGCTTCCACGAATCGCGCCCCGGCGCGAATTATTCCGGAATGCTCGGCCTCGCTGCCAACCATGAAGCCGGAAACATCCTGGATGAAGAGAAGCGGCGTCTTGTGCCGGTTGCAGGTCTCTATGAAGTAGGCGACCTTCTCTGCTGAATCGGTATAGACGATGCCGCCAAACTTAGGCGTACCGCCCGCTTCACGAAACATGCCTCGATTGTTTGCGATTATGCCGACGTGGATGCCGCGAATGCGGGCGTGTCCGGTGAGCATTTCCCGGGCGTATTCCGCCTGGAACTCATCAAGTTGTCCGCCATCCAAAATGCAATCGAGCATCTTGCGCGCGTCGTAAGGCTGGCGGTGGTCTTCCGGAAGGATGTCGTAAAGGTTGGCGGCGGGGCGTGCTGCTTCCACGCTTTCCGTAATCGAGACTGCACTTGGGGGCATGACGGGAAGTTCGGAAACGAACTCCCTGATCTTTGCGACACAAGCGTCGTCATTCTCAACACGGTAATGCGCGACGCCTGAAACGGCATTGTGCGTGCGCGCCCCACCCAAACTCTCATTATCAATGGTCTGTCCCGTAGCACCTTTAACCAGATTGGCCCCACCCAATCCCATGAAGGATGTGCCTTCGACCATCACGATGATGTCCGAAAGGGCCGGAAGATAGGCGCCGCCGGCTATGCACGGTCCCATGACGGCGGCGATCTGTGGAACTTTCAAATAACGGCGCATGATCGAGTTGTAATAGAAGATCCGCGCTGCGCCGTACTGCCCGGGAAAGACACCACCCTGATACGGAAGGTTCACGCCGGCCGAGTCAACCAGGTAGATGATCGGCACGTGCGAGCGCATAGCAATTTCCTGGGCGCGCAGGATCTTCTTAATAGTCTCGGGCCACCACGAGCCGGCTTTCACCGTCGCATCATTGGCGACAACAAC
>JBDTOI010000006.1:0-62007 GCA_039933315.1 Pyrinomonadaceae bacterium | reverse complement strand
TCCGCTTCGTGATAACAACAACGAGCCCTTTGCCCGGGCTGAGTTCGAGTCTGTGCGCAAGTATTTGACGGAGCATTTCGGCGGCGTAACAGCTTTTCTACGGTCGCCCGGTGAAGGGTTATGGAAAGAAAGCGACAACGACATAAGTCACGACGTCGTTGTTATGTTTGAGGTAATGGCGGAAGAACTGGACACTTCCTGGTGGGCGGAGTACCGAGAGGCTTTGCAAAGAGAATTCCGACAGGAGGAGTTGATGATAAGAGCCCTGGAAGTTACGAAACTGTAGACGCCCTGAATGCTGCATCCCTAAATATCAACTATGAACAAAACAACATCGATCGAAGGCTCCGCTATTACCAGATTCCGCGCAATGCACGAATCAGGGTGCTTTGTTTTGCCAAATCCCTGGGACGTGGGAACGGCAGTCTATTTGCAGCACCTTGGTTTTGCTGCGCTGGCCACCACTTCTGCCGGATTCGCATTCGCCCGCGGACTGCCCGACACCGTCACGGCGATTACGCGCGGTGAGATGCTCGACCACATACGCGAGGTAGTTGAGGCAACGCCGCTTCCCGTCAACGCCGACTTTCAGACCGGCTATGCAGACGAACCGGAAGGTGTAGCTGTGAATGTCGCGCTCTGCGTCGCTACTGGAGTCGCGGGTTTGTCGATTGAGGACAACACTGGAAACCAGGCTGAACCCCTTTATGAGTTTGGCCTGGCAGTAGATCGGATCAAGGCGGCCCGCGATGCGATAGACGCGTCAGGAGTTCCGGTAGTACTTACCGCTCGCTGCGAAGCGTGGCTGGTGGGTCACCCGAATCCACTCCGCGTTTCCCTGGAGCGGCTCGTCGCTTATGCAGAGGCGGGCGCAGATTGTCTTTATGCTCCCCGTGTTGAGAAGTTAGATGAGATCGCAGCGATCGTAAAGGCTGTCGCTCCGAAGCCCGTTAATGTGTTGGTAACCAGGCCGAGTCAGGAGTTGACGGTTTCCCGACTTGCCGATCTGGGCGTGCGTCGCATTTCAGTGGGCTCAACACTGGCCCGAGTGGCCTGGGGTGCCTTTATCCGCTCAGCGCAAAGCATCCGGGAAACCGGATCGTTCGATTCCTTTGCCGACGCCGCGCCCTTCAAAGAGCTCGATGATGTCTTCAGCAATCGAGTGTGACTGATATCATCCGCAGCCCGGAAGCCATTACTACGGGCAGTCAGTGTTCAGCTTTTCCACTCTGAACCCGCGCGGGGCGCTCCATCTTCCCCATGTGCCGTGGACCTTCGCCCGCACCATCCATTTCCACAGGTTCAGGTTACTGTTGATGATGTGGTCGGTCGGCCCGCTCGTGTAGTGATACGCCGACGGGACCACGCTCGTGTTGTTGATGAGCGGAATAGCGGGATTGCGGAAGACTCTGATGTGATAGGCAGTGGCGCCAGGGACATCACTCCAATCAAAGTCCCAGCTGATTCCATCGCGCTTAGGCTTGCAGCCATTGTCCATGAGCGCGCCGCTGGCCGGCGAAATCAAAACCGGTGCGGCCGGTGGCATGGGCGGCTTCGGCGCGGTCATAAAGAAAGACCCTGAGAGTAGCAACAGCGTTGTGATGTGAAGATGAAACGGCATAGTTGGTGACCTCCATTGTGAGTTTAGAGTTTCGTGAGCAAAACATTCGTCGGCAAAAATACTTTCTCTCCCGGGATTTTACTTTCCCGGAGAGTTTGAGAGGTTATCGCGACCTGCTCTTACGCTGAGTCAAATAGTGGTGCCACAGCATTCGGGCGGCCACGGCGCGAAAGGGTCGCCATCGCTCAGCAATTCGCAGGAGTTGACCAGCGTCGGGCCTGGTTCTCAGTCCCTTGATTGTGGTAACGGTGGAGATGAGAGCCACATCGCCGGAAGGCCAGATGTCAGGCCGCCGCAAAGCCATTAACAGGTAGATATCCGCGCTCCACATGCCTATGCCCTTGATACGCATTAGCTCCGCCCTTGCCTCCAGGTCCCGCATCGAAACGAGGGACGGGAGACTGAGTTCGCGGGCGACGATTGAACCAGCGAGCTGCACGCAGTAGCCGGACTTTTGTCTGGTTAGCCCCAGAGACCGCAGATACGCTTCGCCGAGTTCCACAAAACGACCCGGTGTGAACGGCGCAATTTTATCCTTCAGCCGGCGAAACATTGACGCGGCAGACGAGAGCGATACCTGTTGCTCAAGAATAATCTGAATCAAGGTCGTGAATCCCGGCCGGCGCGCCCACAAGGGAGGCGCCCCATTTTTGGTGAAGAGCCGCGCGAGATGTGGGTCGCGCCCTGCCAGGTGTTGGGAAGCGCTGAAGATAATCTGGCGAGTCAGTGACGGCGCCTTGCTCGGAACGTGAAAATTCCTAACGATCTCAGGCACTTTCGTCATAGCCATTTGGCGGGGCGGTGAGGGTCGCGATTCCTGCAACCCCACGGCTGATTCAATATCCGTCATTTCGATCGGGCTCACTCCTGGATCGCTCTCTACGACCCTGCCAGTTTTTCCCAGGCAGAACGCAGCATGTCGTTCATCGACGGCTGATTATTTCGAGCCGGCTGTGCCGAAGGCCAGGGCTGAGCTTGAGCGGCCTGAGGCTGGTTTTGCACCATGGCAAGAGTTTGATTCTTGAGCGCTTGGCCGGCAGCTTTACGATCACCCCTGAACTCGATTTCCAGACCTTGCAAAATCGCCTGTACCTGCTGCGCCATTGGCGGCGCGATTTGGATCAGCCGCTGAAACGCCACGGCCAACTCTTGATTACGAGAATCCATCCAGTACAAGAAGCAAAGCCGGGCATAGGGAAACGGGTGTGACGGATTCAACTCGGCCGCTTGCCTCAAATAGCCTTCGGCCACATCGGGACGATTTAGATGCGTGTAGAGCATTGCAGCATTAACAAGCAGACGAACGTCCTCCGGGCTCAACTTAAGCGCCGCCTCCGTCTCTCGTTGCGCCTCCGCCATTCTTCCTAACCCTAAATAGATCTGAGCGAGCCAGCCGCGTGCCTCTGCCGAATCGGGCTCTATGACAGTAGCTGCCTCCGCGTGAGGTAAGGCCAACTCAGGTTTCTGCATTGACGAATAGAAGTTTGTCACTTGCAAGCGGTAGCTGAGAGTGTTGGGGTCGAGTTGAATCGCTCGATTGAATTCGGCCGAGGCCTCGTCGATCTTTCCCATTTGGGCAAAAGTGTTTGCTAAAGCAAAATGATACCCGGCGTTCTCCGGATCAAGTTTGACGGCGAGTTTTGTTTCATTTACGGCCTCTACCATCAGGCCCCTCTGCAGCAGCACGGCGGCCTTCATAGCGTGCAGGTCGGCCGCGTTCGGCTCTCGCACCATTAGCCAATCAGCTTCGCTTAATGCCTGGGCATACTTACTGTTGTTGGCATACAGACTAATGAGAGTTCGGCGCAGCGCATGGTCGTTAGGCACGAGTTTGAGCAATGCTTCGAGAGCAACGATGGCTTCGGAGCTTTTCTGAGTACGCGAGTAGTAACGGGCCAAACTATAACGTGGCGGTAATGCCTGCGGATTGAGTCGAATCGCCTCCGTCCATTTGGCGGCAGCCTGCTCGGATGAAGCCTCGGAGGTTTCTTCCTGAGCCTGAACTGCAAGCGCATCGCCCCAGGTAGTCAACGCATTGGCATCGTCGGGCCGCTGCTCGCAATATTTGGAGACATAGGTCAGCGCCGTTTTGTAATCTCGCTGCCCGAGCGCCATTTGCGCCTGCAGGAGATCAAAGCTGATCAGATCCGTCGTCTTGGCCCACGGTCTGTCTAATTGTTGTTTAAGTTGTTGGATGTGTTCCCTGATCGCCGGGTCCTTTATCTGCCCAGGCGTGTCGTTGCCCACCAGCCGTTCAAACTTGTCATGGAGCGCCTCGTAGGGCTGTAAGACTGTCCGCGGAAGATTAAGCTTGAGGTTCGCATGTAACTGCGACATGAAGGAATCGAAATCCTTGCATTGGAACAGATGGAATCGCTTGGGAAAAGAGATGGCTAGTTGTTTCACGCGTGAACCCGCAACCTCGCCGGGACGCAGTCCCCAATAGACGCCGTTGGGAAACGAGTTGCGATCCTTCAACAACTCCTCGAACACGCGCATCACTGACTGGTCGCGGCCCGCATATCCGATAACAACCATGCCACACTGCTTGGCGAACTCCTTGACCTTGGCCTCCATATTTGGATCGAGCTGGTTCAGCTCGTCGCTGGTGTTTTTCAAGGACTTGAATAGATAGTCACCATGCAGCTTTACGATTTTTGCCCGGTTGGTGGTGATGCTTATACTCATTACTTCAGAATCGGCAGCACAGACCACCGGGTTGTAACCCAGGTACAACGTGAGGGCCTCATTGATCAAATCATCGAAGTTGGTGGTGAAGATCACGTTGAAACGGCCCGCATCGACAATATTGGCTAGATAAAGGTAACACCAGCTCGGAAAGGCTGAGACAATCTTTGGCTCCACATACTTCTGCCTGGCGCGCTCGTTAGGAAACAGCATCTCGAAAAGCGTGGAGTATTCTCCGTCCTTGTCACACCATGGTTGTCCTTTGCACCAGCTTTCGAAATCCTCGCCGGCGGGCTCGCGATCGTCGAACGCCATTCGGCGCCATTCCTGAATCATCTCGGAGGCCAACGGGACACCTGAACTACGGGACGCGCCGGCCCCCAGGAAAAGGGTGAACTCCCGCTCGTCAAGCTGTGCTACTAAACGGATGACCTGGCTTTGAGGAAGGACATCGAGTTCCTGCATAACTTACCTCACTTGCTTCGGAGCCTTCTCGCCCCGGACAAATATTGTGGCGAAAGCCTCGCGCAGGCTTTTTGCTTTAAGACCATCGCGCGGTTGAGCTGGATAACTGAGGTCCAGCGTCGGCTAATAGCGCCAGCTTTTGAGATCAGCGCCGGGTGGGGCGCTCTTCAGGATGCGCTCGACGATCCGGGGCGCGAACATCTGGTGATAACGCAGGCGCGAAATCGCATTTGGCCGGGTGTGATCGCCGTTCCAACAATGTTCGGCCCGCGGCTCGTAATCCACTTCGCCGGCATACACGGGATCTTTTGTGCCTTTAAGAAAATCGTCAACTAAGTAAACAGCATCGTTCAGAAAGTAATTGTCCGCCTCGCCCACGTAGATGTGAATCTTGCCTGTCAATTTGGGTCCCAGCGTTTTCCAGTTGCTGCGCAGGATGTAGCCCAGGTCGTAATGTTCCCGCCAGTATTCGGCTGTCGTGCGATCGATCTCGCCGGTGAGTTTGTTCCAGATAGGTTTGGGATATCCGTCGCTGCCCACCGGTGAATAGACCGCCTCCCAGATATCGAATTGCCCGCCGGAGCGGCTCTTCGTGCCCAGGGCCAGCTCCATGTGGTTCATCTCTTCGACGGTGGCTGCCAGCTCTCCGAGATAGTTACGTTTACCAGGGCGCGGCGTCGCCTTCCACGAGTTGTCAACGCGATAAGCGTTTTGGTGCTCGTAAATGTTGACAGTGGTGTAGGCGCGAAAATCAATCGGGTCAGGACAGGCCGCCCAAATGCCGTTGTACTCGTCGGGATAAAAGACCTGGGCAGCCAGTGCTTCCCAGCCGCCGGTCGAGCCGCCATACATAAACCTCGCCCAGCCCTTACCCAGGCCGCGAAACTTCTGCTCGATATAGGGAATGAGTTCGTAGGTGATGGCGTCGCCGTAAGGGCCAAGGTTGGCAGAGTTCACGGCGTAAGAATCGTCGTAATAGGGGTTCGCGTGTTGAATTTCTACGATGAGCAGGCGCGGGAAATTTGGCCCCGTCCACTCCTGATAAAACTTGTAAGCATTCTCCTGCACGATTCGGTTATAGCCTGCGAGTTTAAAGCGGGAACTGTATTCAGGTTTCAGATTCGGATCAGGCGGAGTCTCGCGAAAGCCTCCCATGTCGGCAGGGAAGTGGCCGTGATTGAGCGCCAGCGGATAGCGAGCTGACGGATGACTATCGAAACCTTCCGGCAGCAGCACGTGCGCGCCGAGGTACATGGGCCGTCCCCAGAAGTCCGATAGCAACTTGCTCTGCATTTGTATGTGCTTGATGTACTTCGTGTCCTTAGGCGGAACAATGGGCGGAATTATCTTGTCGAGGCTGATCGTAAATGTCTGCGGCTTGCCGGGATCGAGGGAAAGTTTTCGCGGAGTGCTGTAGAGATTTCCCGGCGCGCGATTCCACTGTTGTCCTTCGCCCCGATCCATCGGTAGCTTCACCGTGTGGCCATCGGCGCGCTTAAAAGTTTCATAGCGGTGAAGGAGTGCCTGAACCCAGTATTCTCCCGGGGGAAGATTGGCGATGCTCTTGACCGGATAGCCGAACGCGCCGCCGTCGACAATGATAGTCTGATCCGGTTTTAGGCCATCCACATTGACACCAAACACCTGTTGCGTATCAGGGTCTTCGGTTATTTGCAGGCGCGGTTCCCTGGCGTCGCTGCGAGAAATGAGCAGTAACATTCGCCCGTCCAGAGACTCCTTGCTGCTGGAGACCGGGAAGGAGATTGCGAAACGCAACTGGTCGCCCATTCCTTGTCGGTCTTTGGGGGCGGTTTCCCGGCTCGGTGGCTGCGCCTCGATAATCAGGGGAAACACACAGATGACGGCCAGCGAAGCAACCAGCTGTATGAGGTATTTCGATCTCATTTTTTGACTCCGTGTGAGTAGAGTTGGGCGCGACTACAGTTTCTTTGCGGTCCAGGTGGCGGTTGATTTGCACTCACCGCATTGCGGGCTGCTCGTGTTCACCTTCAGCTCTCCTGATGACGTGCTGTCAGAGTCGAACTTGCCGGTGAAAGTTGCGTCACCCACTGAGGCAGAGAAACTGTTGCCATCCAGCGTGGCAGTCACGTCACCCTCGAAGGAACTCTCGGTCGGACAGAAACCGCTTAACTGACATTGGAGCTTGCACTCCAGCTTTGCGCGAGTGAGCGCGTTGTTATTAACGGTGAAGGAGATTACCTTGCCCTCCGACGTCTGGCCCTGCCAGGTGCCGTTGTAGTTATGAGAGCGACAACCTGTTAATACGACGCCGGCCAGTAGCGCGACGGCGATGGCCAGGAGTTGAATGTGCTTGACGTTCATATTCAAAGGGGACTGAGGACGTCTCCATAAGGTTTAGGACGCGCCAGAGAGTATTTCATCTCTGCCGCAAGAAACAAGTATTTATCGAGAGCGTGAGTCGTTACTCGTTGAACTGAAGGTCAGAGGTAACTGCCCCTATCAAAGGTTCCGGCTCAGTCGAGGGTTCATGGTAGCGGTCACTGGCTGCCTCTGCATATTGTAGCTTGTAGAGCTTCCAGTACAGCCCGCGCATCGCGAGGAGATCCTGATGAGAGCCCTGTTCCCGGATTGTGCCGTGGTGCAGCACGATAATCCGATCAGCGCGCTGAATCGTTGAGAGTCGATGTGCTACTACCACCGAAGTGCGCTGGCGCATTACGCGCTCAATGGCCTGCTGGATTAGTTGCTCAGTTTCCGTATCGATCGAGCTGGTGGCTTCATCCAGAATCAACAGGGCCGGATCGAAAGCCAGCGCACGAGCAAAGGAAATGAGCTGTTTCTGGCCCACGGAAAGCCCGGCGCCGCGTTCCCGCACTTCGGCTTTGTACGCCCCGGGCAGCCGCTCAATGAAGCGGTCGGCGCGCACTTCCGTAGCCGCCCACGCCACCCGCTCAGGCGAGATGTCCTGGCGTCCCAGCCGTATGTTGCTTTCCACCGAACCGCTAAAAAGGAAGACATCCTGTAGTACGACAGCAAAGTTTTCGCGCAGGGCCTGCAAGTCCCAATCGCGCACATCGACGCCATCGAGCAGGATTCGCCCGCGCTGGACGTCGTAAAAGCGCATCAACAGATTAGTGATCGTGGTCTTGCCTGAACCCGTATGTCCCACCAGCGCGACCGACTGGCCGGGCTCTACAGTGAACGAGACATCCTGCAGCACCCAGTCCTCGTCTTTGTAGGCGAACCAAACGTTCTCGAATTCGATGCGACCTTCAGCGCGTCCGCTCTTAAGCGGATTAGCCGGCGTCGTGATGGCGATGGGCAGATCGAGTGTCTTGAAAATACGATGCGAAGCGACTACCGCGGCCTGCAGCACGTTGTACTTGTCGGAAATGTCGCGAATGGGTTGAAAGAGGAATCCCGAGTACTGAATAAAGGCCACCAGCGCTCCCAGTGATAGAACTGTGTGACCCGGTGTGTTCTGCATCACCCGCCAGCCGCCGTACCAGATTACCAGGGCGATGCCGACCGCGCCGATGAAATCCACCAGGGGAAAGAAGACTGCGTAGTAGAAGATCGTTTCAATATTTGCGTTGCGATGGTCGTCATTTATGCGTTCAAAGCGGGCCAGCGATTTCGCTTCCGCGTTGAAAATCTGCACCGTCTGCGCGCCGGAGAAATGCTCCTGCAGGAAGGCGTTAATGCGGGCGATACGCGTTCGTACCATGTCATAGCCGCGGCGCGCCCCTTTGCGGAACCAGGTGGTCGCGGCAAATAACATCGGCACGGTCAGTAAAGTTATTAGAGTTAGACGCACATCCATCCACAGCATCATGCCGATGATGGCTACGATCATTACCAGGTCGCCCAGTAGATCAGTCACACCCGAGGTAAACAGTTCGTTAAGAGAGTCCACATCGTTGGTCAACCGGGTCATGATGCGGCCGACCGGATTGCGATCGTAGTAGGCTACTTCCTGGTGCTGGAGTTTGTAGTAAAGCTCGCTGCGCAAGTCGTACATGACGTGCTGGCCAATTGTGTTAAGCAGCACGGCCTGAAAATAGGAGAAGACAAAGCGGGCGAATTGCACAGCAACAAAAATCGCAACCAGAAAGGTCAGACCTTCTGTCTTGCGCGGCAGGATGTGCCAGTCGATGGCGTATTCAGTAAACTTTGGCTGCAGTATGCCCAGCAGATTCAAGACCAGCGTCAGCCCAAGGGCCACCGCCAGCAGCTTCAGATAGGGTTTTAGATACCGCAGCAGCCGGCGGGCGATCTGCAAGTCATAGGTCTTGCCGATCGCTTCTTCTTCGTGGAATTGTTTCGCAGTGGTTGACATGTTTGCTTAAGAGGCGGCGACCTCCCCGGTTGTCTTATAAGTCGCTGCCAAAAGATGATCACGACGGGGAAGGTGAAGCAGCATGCCTACTGCGGCTACCAGGAACAGCAAATAGTATTCGCGATTGCCGAGCAGTAAGTGTTGGAGCATTCCAATCAATACGCATACTTCACACATTACGCTGGCGACTATCAGGGCCCTCTGCACCAGACCCACATCCTGCTTCTCAACTGACCGTTGAAGTAGCTTCCGTTTCACCGCAAACGAAAGTACGACCAGGAGACTCCCCACGGCTGAGGACGCGACCACGAGCAGCTTGTTAGACGCCTGGCCCGGCTCGCTACTCGTCCCAGGAGTGGTGAAGAGGGTGAACAGGAAAAAAGTTCCGAAGCTCAGGAACATGCCACCCCAGAGAGTCAAAAAAGCGCGGTATTGCTTGTCCAAATCGTCCTTCGTCATGGTTAGTCAGTGCGTCCGGGGCGGACTCGTGGGATCACGTGGCCGCCAGTTCCTCCTCCAGCAGCTGTCTTTCATGGAGATCTGCGTATTCCCCACCTAGCGCGAGTAGTTCGTCGTGAGTGCCGCGTTCAATGATGCGACCTTCATCCAGCACGCAGATCATGTCAGCGTCGCGTACAGTTGAAATCCGATGCGAAACAATCAAACTGGTGCGGTCGCGCATCACGCCGCGCAACTGGGCCAGAATTTTCTCTTCGGTGTAGGTGTCCACCGAAGAAAGCGCGTCATCGAGTATCAATATCCGCGGCTGGCGAAGCACCGCGCGCGCAATCGCCGTGCGCTGCTTTTGCCCACCTGACAGAGTGATGCCGCGCTCACCCACCATGGTGTCGAACTCTCCCGGAAAGCCGCGCACGTCTTCAGTCAATCCTGCGATCTCCGCCGCCCATTCCACTTCAGCGCGTTCAGCTTTCTCAACTCCAAAAGCAATATTTTCCGCCAGCGTATCGCTAAAAAGAAAAGTCTCCTGCTGTACGTACCCGATGCTGGCGCGCAACTGCGCCAGGGGATAATCGTGCACCGAAACACCATCCACGAAAACCGTACCCGGAGGCGCGTCCAGGATGCGCGGAATCACACTGATGAGGGTCGATTTACCGCTGCCAGTGCGTCCCACAAAGGCCACGGTCTGCCCGGCCGAAATAGTCAGGTTGATGTCCTTAAGCACCGGTTCAAATGAGGGATGATAACGGAACGTCAGGTTGCGAAACTCGATCTCTCCCTTCACCGGCGGCTGCGTCTGGACGCCGGCTTCATCAACAATTATTGGCTTGATGGCGAGCACGGCATTCATACGCTTCAGACTGGCCGTGCCTCTCTGGTATAGATTCACTACATAACCCAGGGCAATCAGCGGCCAGATCAAACGGCCGAGATACATATTGAAAACGGTGAAATCGCCGATGCTGATTTGTCCGCGGACCGCCAACGGCACGCCTACCCAGACAATCAGCACAAACCCGAGGCCAATCAAGAACTGCATCAGCGGTCGCATCATCGCATCAATGCGCACCAGACTCAGATTGCGAGCGGCGTATTCTCGATTCAGGTCGTTGAACGCAGCAATCTCTGCGCCTTCCTGAGCGTAGGCGCGTACAACACGCACGCCGCTAAAGTTCTCCTGCGCGCGCGCCGTAATTTGCGCAAAAAAGTCCTGTATTTTCTCAAACCGCACGTGGACCTGCTGCCCGAAGTATTTCACTGTCAGTGAAACCAAAGGCATGGTGACGAACAGCAAGAGGGTCAGTCGCCAGTTCAGGAAGAACATCATCGGCACTATTAGCACGACCACGAATAGAGTCTGCACGGAGTACATGATCATCGGGCCGGCCAATTGGCGGACCGCGGCGAGATCGTTGGTGGCGCGGGCCATCAAGTCACCGATGCGATGTTCCTGATAGAACGACAGAGGCTGATCAACCAGATGGGCGTAAAAGTCCTGGCGCAGATCGTACTCAACATGCCGCGAAATGCCGATGAGGATGCGACGTTGCAAATAAAGAAATACGCCGCCCACTACACTGGCGGCAAGCACCTGCAGCGCGGCCAGAGTCACACTTGACCACGTTACCGTGGTCCAGTTTGCATCAATGGCGCGGCCTACGATGAGAGGGATTATCAGGGTGCAAATTACGTATGCGAGGATGCAGAGGATGCCCGCCAGAAGCGAGGCCCGGTACGATCGGAAGTAGCGCGCAAATCTGCGTAAGTCGTTCATGGAAACAAAAAAGACCCGTTGATCTTTCGGATTACAAGTATTCTAACGCGAAAAGCCATGATGCTGCATTTCGCTCCGGGACACCAGACACGACGAGGCAGACAGACTCGAAGCCTGTCTAAAGGGTCTTAAGTGCGGTTAGTCTTCCGGGAACTGGGAGAGCGCAGCAATGATCGGCCGAAATACTCTTAGATAATGGGACCGACGAGAGGAGTAGGCTGGTCTACTGGTGGCACAGCGAGTTGTTCTTCAAGTTCGGGAAATGCTTCGGCGGTGGCGTCGTCATTTGACAGATCAGTGGACGGCATACAAACGCGATTGCGGCCACCGTGCTTGGCGCTATACAGAGCACGGTCCGCGGCCACGACGAGTGTGTCGCGCGACGATGCATGTAGAGGGAAAGTGGCCACGCCAAAGGAAGCACTGATAGTGCCGAATCCGGCCCCAGCGGTTTGCTCGATGCGCGTACGCAGACGCTCGCCTACCAGCCTGGCTCCTTCAAGATCAGCCTGAGGCAGAATGACGGCAAACTCATCGCCGCCAAAGCGAGCGGCAGAGTCAACTCCGCGTAGTTCTTCGCGCAGGCAATCGGCGAGGGTACGTAATGCCTGGTCGCCCGCCTCGTGACCGTAGGTATCATTAACTTCTTTGAAGTTATCGACGTCCATCATGATCAGGGATAGTGGTTGACGCAGGCGAATGGCCAGATGAAGGTCTCTTTCGAGCTGCATTTCAAATGAACGACGGTTGTAGCAACCTGTTAGTCCATCGGTAAGTGCTTGTTGTTGAATCTGGGCAAAAAGATGCGCTTGATTCACCGCAACTGTCACCTGGTCGGCTACGGTATGCAGTAAAAGCAGTTCGTTTTCTTCCCAGGTGCGAGCGTCGTCCTCAGACTGAGCCAGCAACGAGCCCATAAAGCGACCATGGAAAATGAGCGGCACGACGGCAAGTGGGCTGCTGGTTTCCATGCCTGGTCCCGGTTCGCCTTCATCTTCCCCATCCTGGACATGGCTCTGAAGGCTCACCGCGAGACGTGAATTATAAGTGGCGATGTCGGTGAGCAGCTTCTCCCTGGCTTCAGGGTCGTCGTTGTTGTCGTCACGGAAATAACAATGAGTCAGAGTTTGGCCGATGGCTTCGCCTTCCACCCGAAGGGCGCAGTGAGAGGCTTTTAATGCGCGTCCAACTTCATTCACCGTTGTTTGTAAGATGCTGTCCAGTTCGAGTGAATTGCGGATGGCGGTAGCGATCCGATTGATCGCAATCTCACGTCCGGTCTGCTCCGTGAGCAAGCGGGCCAGTTTGGTGGTGACACTGACGGTAAGTTGCAGCGACGTCGCTTTAGGCATGGACGTTCGCACGGCACTGGAAAAAGCGGCCGCCTGGTAGGGATGTTCGGCGGTGACACGGGCCATGAGAAATTCCAGCGCCGAGTAAACAATGTCCGGTTCAAAACTCCAGATTACTTGATCGCCACCCTCCGACCCGTCCTTCTCTGTGCTACGAACCGACGCCAGAACAGCGGAGAATCTCGCGTCCGCTATGACCACAAACCGCTCGTTCACTCTGTCGCCGGCGGCCCGTTGCAGGAGGACGGGTTCCAGATTGTCATGATCGGCTTTTATTGCGAGGTCGTTGAGTGCGTCGCCCGACCTGACAAAAAAGAAAGCTCGTGTAGCGGCCCGTGCCATCTCACGGACCCGTGTGCGATCGCGTATGGGACGGCGGGGTGAGTGCGGCAAACTCTCGACGACGAGAGCGGCCAGATTATTCTCCAGAACCACATCCTCAAAATACCGGTGCAGCTGAGCAATGGTCTGCTCGGCACAGCGAACGGGGGTCAACTGGCGGGAGTGCTGGGCTAGGATGGCGCTATAAAGAGAGTACATTTTGGGGACTCGAAAGCTGGATAAACTGTTGCGGGGAAACCTCTTGGCGGGCCATTTTGAGGCGAAACCATTTTGCCATAGATCAAACTTGTTGTCCACAGCTATATGGGTTCATTTGGCCCTAGTGGGTTTTTTCTTGAGTAAGTCGAACGTAGGTTGTAACTGCTGTAGCTGCGAGGGATCCCGAGTCTCCAAAAACCTCTACAGCCACCACTAACAACCTCCGACCGGGACGAAGTACCCGGGCCTCGGCTGAAACGCGACCTGTGGCTAAGGGGCGGAGATAATGAATGGTCAAATCGGAAGTGGTGGCGCTCTGGCCGTCATCCAGCAGCGTAATCACGGCAAAGGCGGCCGCAGTATCAATCAGGGATGCCACGCTTCCGCCATGCAGAACGTCATTAACTTGTCGAAGTTCGTCACGCGCATCCAGATGCATTTTGACGAAGCCACGCGAAACCTCGTCAATTTCAATCCCGACAAGTTTTGCATAGCGGACCCGCTGGAATAGTTCATGGATCCGCTGCAGTCCCGCCTCAGTCAGCGCCGTCGCACTCATGTTCGATAGCTTTCCCCGTCGGCGGGTTCCACGATCACTGCGGTACCGTAGCAAATGACTTCGGTCACGCCCGTCGATATTTCGGTAGTGTCATAACGGGCTCCGATGATGGCATTGGCTCCCAGTTCCGAGGCGTGTTGGATCATGATCTCAAAGGCGTCCGCGCGAGTTTGTTCACACAGGGCAGTCCAAACCGTGATGTTGCCGCCCACCAGAGTTTGCAATGCTGCGCCAATGGTGGCGAAAACGTTTCGCGACCGTACGACGATACCGCGCACTACGCCGAGATTCTGTGTGACCCGAAAATTAGGCAGCTCAAAAGCTGTCGTTACCATGTGGTGTGCGACCGAGTAACGAGGGGTGCTTACCTGATACGGCGTGCGGCGTTGGAGCGGGTCATTGTTCATGATTATTCTTTCTGTCGCTGTGGGGGTTTGAACAAACTGGATTGTAGGTTCCGGTTGATGACATCGGCACTACCGGGCTCCTGAACTGGCGACCACTGGTAAACATCCAACCGGCAATGGCTGCCGGGGTCGAATTCAACTCCTTCCGCTTCCAGCATGCGTCGCTGCTTATCGGGTGGGATCAGTATGCGTCCCGTCGAACAACCGCCCTGGGCATTGATAACGCGATGCCAGGGCGTATTTTCTTCACTGGCTGCGTGCATAACAAAGCCGACAGTGCGCGGAGTGTAGCCCTCTCCCAGTAAATAAGCGATCTGACCATAGGTCATCACTCTACCCGCTGGTATCTGGCGCACTATCTCGTAGACGCGCTCGCGATACCCAGGGCTATCGACAGGATTGGCGCTGTGCTTATGGGTCGTCATTTCCTTGGTGCCTCGCGTATACGTTCAGACGGCGCGTCCGGTTCTTAGGCCGCCGGCAGGAAAGTGAAAAGCGGGTTTACTCTAGTGTCCTCAAGACTGTTCGCGCCGGCGCGCCGTCTCCTGTCCCTGCTGCAATCAACAAGGGCAAGCAGATCAACTCGTAATCGCCGGCCGGTACATGTTGCAGATTCAAGCCTTCAAGGATAACGACGCCTCGGGACAGTAAACTCAGGTGCGTCGGATGTGTTCCCGACTTGAACTTCTCTATCGACAGGTAATCAATACCAACGAGCCGAACGCCTTTCTCCACCAGCGCCTCGGCGGCATCGGCCGAGAGGTAGGTAAAATCCCTGTGAAACACTTCACCCGATTCTGACCAAAAAGCGGAGTTCCGGGTCTTAAAGAGGAGACGGGTCACAGAGTCGATACCTAATTTGTCTATGAAACCCACGTCGACCTCCATCATCGCGGTGGGAACCTCGACAACTCTGGCCGGCCCGATTAGAACCTCCAGCGAAAGGTCGGAAATCTTATTCCCGCCCTCAATGAAATGAGAAGGCGCATCCACATGCGTCGCAGTATGCGCGCCAAAATGCAAAAAAGAGACGTTGGCTGAATCTCCTCGCGCTAAAGCTGACCATTGCTGAATCTCAATGCCGGGATCGCCCGGATAAACGGGCGTTGCCGGCGTAATGGGAACACTAACGTCGTAGATGGGCATGGTTATATTCGTCCCGACTTAGAATGACCCAAAATATAGTTCTAAATCCCATAAAGTTGAAAGCGAAATACATCCGCGAGGTTGTTCAGCCGAACGCGACCCGGTAACCGGTCGATTCAGGTCCGATTGTTTTTAGCTATTAACCGCACTTTAGACTGTGGTCGCCAATTCGTAGTAAGATGACTTTTCTCCCAACAAATCAAACGTTCGAGTCGAAGAGCAACTATGATCTGCCGAAGATATCTTTTCGCCTTTAGGTCGACAGCCCTGGCTGTTGTCTGCGCACTCTCGGCCGTCGCGGTAGCAGCACAGTCACGACCTCTCTCACCGCCGCCCGACATAAGCTTCACCGTGTCGATGCCCAAACCGCATACTCATATGCTGGAAGTTGAGATGCGTATCAAACGTGGCTCAAGTGGTCCCGCGAACGAGTTGCTGGTGATGCCAGTGTGGACTCCGGGTTCATACCTCGTGCGCGAATTTGCTCGCCACGTGCAGGACTTTAGTGCCAACGATGTTGCGGGCAAACCGTTATCCTGGGAGAAGATCAATAAGAATTCCTGGCGGGTGGTAACAAACGGTGCGACCGATTGGCATGTCAATTACCGCGTTTATGCGAATGAGCTTTCAGTAAGAACCAACGAACTGAATTCCGATCATGCCTTCTGGAACAACGCCGCGCTGCTAGTGTACCCGGAGGGTTTTCTGAATAGACCTTCAACCCTGCGCGTCATTGCTCCGCGGGCGTGGAAGGTTGCGACCGGTCTGCCCGGTATCCCGGGGCAGTCAAATACTTTTCACGCGGAGAATTTCGATATCCTCTACGATTCGCCGGTTGAAGTCAGCGACTTCAAGACCCTCTCATTTGATGTTAAGGGAGTGCCGCACCGCATCGTGATCGACGGCGAAGGGAACTATGATCCGGAGCGCATGCGGCGCGACGTACAGAGAATTGTCGAGGTTGAAACGGATCTGATGGGCGGGGAGATTCCCTATCGCGACTACACTTTCATCCTGCATCTGAGAGCGAATACTGGAGGCGGGCTCGAACACTTAAACTCAACCGCGCTGGGCTATCCCCGTTTCGGGTTCAATCTTGAACCTGTTCGGGGCTCAACATCGGCCGGGCCCGCCGCTCAGCCGGTGCGCACCTATAAAGGTTTTCTCTCGTTGGTAGCGCACGAATTCTTTCATCTCTGGAATGTAAAGCGTGTCAGGCCCGATGCGCTGGGGCCCTTTGATTACACGAAAGAGAACTATACAAAACTACTCTGGGTTGCGGAAGGGATCACTGATTACTATGCCGGCGTTGCTCTGAGAAGGGCAGGTCTAATCTCCGAAAAGGAGTTTCTTGACGACACAGCCGCCGCATTCCAGGATTTACAGAATACGCCGGGCCGGATAGTGATGAGCGCGGAGGAATCAAGCTTCGACACCTGGATTAAGTATTACCGCCAGGACGAGAACTCGATTAATTCGCAGATATCCTATTACGACAAAGGGGCCATCATTGGTCTGTTGCTGGATCTCGAGATTCGCAAACGGAGTCATGGCACGAAATCTCTTGATGATGTAATGCGATACCTCTACAACGAGTTGTATAAGAAAGATCGCAACTACACGCCCGCAGACTTTCAAAGGGTCGCTGAGTTGATGGCGGGATCCGGCCTCGAGGACTTCTTTGCCAGATACGTTCGCGGCCGTGAGGAGCTCGACTACAATGCCGCTCTGGCTGCCGCCGGGTTACGTCTGGATACAATGGGAGTCGATCCCTCGAGGGTTGCCGCGAGAGTCTATTTTGGAGCCGATCTGGCCCAGGACGGCGATCGACTAATGGTCAGGCGCGTGTATGCCGGCGGACCTGCATACGAACAGGGACTAAACACGGGCGACCAGATCGTGGCGGTAAACAACATGCGCGCAAGTAAAGATTTCTTCGATGCCCGCCTGGCTGACAAACGGCCCGGCGATGTGATTAACTTGACGATATTCCGCTCCGACGACCTAAGTATTGTTCCCATCAAACTGGGCGGAAGAACAGACGGTACGTTCCGTGTTGTGCCGCTGGAAAACCCCTCAGACGAGCAGAGAAGAACATATCAATCCTGGCTGGCGGAGCGGCCAGCGAAATAATTGTGGCGCAAGTGGGCTCAAGTACTCTGGAGAATAATATTCAATCCTCTGACGTTGACCTGCCACGTATAGCCGCCTCAAGTTATCTCAACACCGCGCCGCTCATCTGGAGTTTTTTGCATGGCACCCGGCGCGACCAGGTTCAATTGATCACCGACACCGCTCCGGCACGCTGTGGCGATATGCTGGCCCGCGGTGAAGTCGAAGCCGCTCTTGTCCCGGTAATTGAATACGAACGAATCAAGGGAATCCAGGTAGTGCCCGGAGTCTGCGTCGGTTCCCACTCAACCGTGCGCAGTGTGGTACTGGCCAGTAAATTCGCAGACTTGAAAAGAATTCAAAAAGTGGCGCTCGATAATTCCTCGCGGACGTCACAGGCCCTGCTAAAGATTATTTTTTGCGAGTTTCTGAAGTTTGAGCCGGAATGGGAAGCGAGTACGCCAGATCTTTCCGCCATGACAAGGACGAACGACGCGGCATTGATCATCGGGGATCCGGCGATGGAAATTTCGTCTAAGGATTTCCATATTTTTGATCTGGCAAGTTTATGGCGCCGCTTTACCGGCACCGGGTTTGTGTTTGCGATGTGGATGGCCCGCGAAGAAGCTGCCGAGGCCATCCGCCGCGTGGACTTCGCAGGCGCCCGTGATGAAGGACTCGAGCACCTGGATGAAATCACACGGGACTACAAGGCGTTGCCCCGGTTGCCACAGGGCGAGCTGATCATCTACTTGCGTGACAATATAAGCTTTAGCCTGGACGACGAGCTCAAAAGGGGATTGGAACTGTTTTATGAGCTGGCTCATAGACATGCAATCATCTCCAGCAGGCCGAGTTTGAAAATGATCGACGAGTAGTTGGATAATGGCTATAGTCAAAATTAGGAGTGTTATTACTGAGTCCGAATGACTGAAACCACCCAGGTTCAAACTATCCTCGACCGCGTACTAGCCGGTGATCGCCTGACGGCGGATGAGTGCACGATTTTGTTGGAGTCGGATGACTTCGTGCGCATTGGCCTTGCGGCCGATGAAGTTCGCCGGCGTCGCCACCCGGATGGCACCGTAACCTACATCATCGACCGCAACGTGAACTACACGAATGTGTGCAACGTCGTCTGCACCTTCTGTGCCTTTTATCGGAGGCCGGGCGCGCCCGACACATACGTGCGCACGTTTGATGAGATTTGTCAGAAGATTGACGAGACGATTGCGCTGGGTGGCACCGGGGTCCTGATGCAAGGTGGGCTACACCCTGACTTTGGCATCGACTGGTATGAGGACCTGCTGCGTACCCTGCACGCAAAGTATCCGGACTTTCAGTTGCATTGTTTCTCGCCGCCCGAGATTCATAACATTCACCTCATCTCCGGGCTCGATTACGAAACCATCATGGAACGCTTGAAGCAGGCCGGTCTTTACAGCATGCCGGGTGGTGGCGGTGAGATTCTGGATGATGAAGTACGCCTGCGCGTGTCCACTAAGTGCACCACCGACGAGTGGTTGGCGGTGATGCGCGCGACACACCGCGTAGGGCTCAGATCAACTGCGACCATGATGTTCGGCATCGGCGATACAGTGGTGCACAGAGTTCGGCACCTCCAACGAATCAGAGATTTGCAGGATGAAACCGGCGGCTTTACCGCATTTATTCCCTGGACGTTCCAAAGGGAAAACACGGCGCTCGGTCGTCGCATCCGGGAAGAACCGACTGGCATTGACTATCTCAAGATGCTGTCCGTGTCACGTTTGTTTCTCGATAACATAGAGAACTTTCAGTCGTCATGGCTGACACAGGGCTTGAAGCTGGGCCAGGTCGCACTGCGCTTTGGCGCAAACGACATGGGTTCAATCATGATCGAGGAGAACGTGGTTTCGGCGGCCGGAGCCCACAACCGCGCCGATGAACAAATGCTGCGCCGGCTGATTTCCGACGCGGGTTTTACCCCCCAACAGCGCGATATCCTTTACCGACCTGTCGATCGAACGCCCAGGGGCTCTGAACACGATAGCGCGGCTGAGTCCGCCGTCGTTGCGGTCAGTTAAGCGAGTCTCCCGTTGAAATCGTCCCGCCTCGTTAAGTCTTAGGAAGGTTATCTATGTCCCACCGATCGTTTTTCATCAGCGTCACTGTTTCAGTTTTGCTGTTCTCCTTTTCAGCTCGATCGCAGGAGCCAGCCCCGGCGCGAGGATTGGATGAAACTGAGACGGCGGCAGTGCGCAAGAAGGCAATCAAGTTGCTGGAGTCGGTCGCAGGTGAGTTGGGCAGCTTACACTCGGCAGAGAACCGTGCCCGTATTGGATCAAACGTGGCCGACCTGCTTTGGAATCATGACGAACAACGTTCACGCAATATTTTCACAGCCGTGCAGGAAGACATCAAGGCGGGGTTCAACGATAGTGATCCTGATACTTCAGCACACAATCACACATTGATGGTTTTTGGACGCCTGCGAGGCGACATTCTTGGCCGGATCGCGCCACACGATCCGGAATTGGCCCTGGAATTTCTGCGGGCAACACGGCCCCCGTCAGACTTGGAATTGCCTTATGGAATGAGGGACGGCGAGAAATCTCTGGAGTTGCGTCTGGCCAGCCAAATTGCCGCGAAGGATCCTCAGCTCACGTTGAAGCTTGGTCGTGAGTCCCTGGCAAAGGGCTTTTCTGCTGAGCTCTGGCCAGTGCTTTCTCAGCTCCTCAAGAAGGACAAGGAAGCAGCACTGAGCTTTTACAAGGCAATCGTTGACAAACTGAAGAGTGCAAACCTGGCACGAGATCCACAAGCAATTTGGCTAGCCCTGCGACTGGCCCGATTTTTTCAGCCGCCTGAGGCTGACGAGCAGGTTTACCGGGAGTTGATTGGCATACTGTTAGAGAGCGCTTTAGCTAACGGTTGTGCAACGGCATCTGAATACGACTCAACTTATCTGTGCCGGGAGATCGGTTCGATATTTCCCAAAATGGAAAAGTACTACTCCCCACGCGCAACGGGATTGCGGCGGTGGGCACTCGAGGGGCAGCGCGGTGAGGGTCTACGGACCGCTGAGTCTCAACGAGTCTCCGAAATTATTGACGAAGGAACTATCGAGGAGATTCTTGCGCTAGCTCCGAAGCACCCAGAGATGCAAGACCGGATTTTCTGGTCGGCTATGTCGAAGGCAGAATACGCGGGCGACATTTCCAGAGCCCGCCAGATCGCGTCCGACGTTCCCGATGAACGGCAACGCCGCTCCATGCTCGCTCATTTGGAGGGCGACCAAGAGTGGAGCTCAATGAGCGACCAGAAGTTGGCTGAACTTCAACAGCTGGTAACCAGCTTCCGTCGCCCTGTGCAGCGGATCGAATTTCTGTTGCAAGTCGTGAGTCGCATGCGTGAAAACGATCGGAAGACAGCGTTGGAGCTTCTCAGCCAGGTTGACCAGATCATTAGTTCAATCAAGCCGGGAACGGAACAACTGGGGGGACAGATGCGGTTGGCTCTGATGTATTGTTCCTGGAAGAGTGACCGCGGCTTCGCCATCATGGAATCGCTGATACCGAGACTCAATGAACTGGTGGCCGCTGCCGCAACCCTCGATGGGTTTGAGAACAATTACTTCAGGGACGGAGAGTGGACAATGACAGCCGCAGGTAGGATAGGGGAGCTGCTAACCGGCCTCGCTCAAAACGCAGGATACTTTGGCTGGCGGGATTTCGATCGCTCGGTGACGCTGGCCAATCAATTCGAGCGGCCCGAATTGCGTCTGATGGCCCAACTAAAGATCGCACAGGGCGTCCTGACTAACCAGCGAAATCCCCACATAAGCACGATTATTCGCTGATTTCCAGCACCGGCAACCCTCACACAATCGCAAAATCAAATTGCTCCTGGTGAATGCGCGGATCACTGGTGATATCCACTGCGCCCAGGTAGGCTTCAATCTCCGTTAACACGTCTTTCTCCGGGCCATGCAGCGCGCGAGCGACCTCAGGATTAACACGCAGTAAGGTCGCCTTAGCCCCTTTAGCATCGGGTTCTCGTCCCAGCCGCCGCGCTTGCTCCAGGATCTCGTAGCAAATTGTCTGCGGCGACTTGACCAGCCCGGCTCCCTGGCAGTAGTTGCAGGGCGAGCACAGCGTTCTTTCGAGCGACTGTTTCACACGCTTGCGCGTCATGATCACCAGACCAAAATCGTTGAAGGAAAGGACCTTGGTCGGAGATTTGTCACCCTGGAGCGCTTCCTGTAAAGCCTGCATCACGCGTTGGCGATTGCGGCGCTCTTCCATGTCGATCAGGTCGAGGACGATAATGCCGCCCAGGTCACGCAAACGAATCTGCCTGACGATTTCATCCACCGCTTCGAGATTTGTACGGGTGATTGTATCTTCCAAACGGCTACCGCCCCGGCCGACAAATTTTCCCGTGTTGACGTCAATGGCGACCAATGCCTCAGTCTGATTGATGACCAGGTAGCCACCGGATCTGAGCCAGACGCGCGGCTTGATCGCCTTGTCGATTTCACCTTGCACAGCAAAGGCCTCGAGGATGGGCTCGTCTCGCGTGTAGAGTTTTACCCGCTTGACCATGTGCGGCTGAACGCGATTTACAAACTCGACGATGCGCTGATATTCATCTTCCGAGTCCACGCGAATCGCCGTGAAGTCTTCGGAAAGCTGATCGCGCAAAATGCGTTGCACCAGATCGAGATCCTTATGGGCCATCGCCGGGGCTTTGGCCTTTTCGGCATTCTTGCGAATTTCCAGCCAGGTGCGCACCAGGTAGCGCGCGTCTTCCCGTAGATCGGCCTCGCTGATGCCGATGCCAGCCGTGCGTACGATGAACCCGCCCGATGGCACGTCTTCTTCGGCGCGAATTACCTGGATTAGTTTCCGCAACCTGGCGCGTTCGCTGTCGGACTCGATCTTGCGAGAGACGCCGACGTGCTCGACGGTCGGCATATAGACCAGAAATCTTCCCGGCAAAGCTATGTGCGAAGTAATGCGAGCGCCCTTCTTAGCAATGGGCTCTTTGGCGATTTGCACGAGAATCTCCTGGCCTTCCCGCAGTAAATCTGTGATTGCTGGTTGGGGGTGATCGCGGCGCGAACTGCGATGCCCGGAGCGTCCCCTGGCCGGGCGTTCCTCCCTGGAAGAACTGCGCGGAGCCCTGGCTGAGCGGGCCCCGTTTTCCGCAACCTTAGGCTCGGCTGGTTTGGCCTCAGGAGTTTTTGTCTCGGCCACAGCTACCTCAGCAGGTTGGTCGTCCCCCTCATCGACAGCTTCTGCGTTGTCATCTTTGCCGTTGGTGCCCGCCTCCTCGCCGGCCCCGGCGGCTCGCTGTGGTTTGCGGCGCCGGCGTCCGCCGCGCCGGGTGGCAAACTCTTCATGCGTGCGTCCAGTGGTGATCCCTGCCTCACCGTCCGGGTATGACTCATTATCCTTTCCGGCTGAAGACAAATCGGCGGCGGCGTTTTCCTCCGCGGGCGCGGCTTCGGCATCTTTTTCCTTTTTGGGCGCGGGCTTCTTTGCAATTCTTGATAACGCCGAAGCGACTTTCCTGGTCACACCCACTCGCGATTTTCGCTTGGCCGGAGGCGCCGCTATTGCTTCTGCCTTCTTCAATTCGTTGGGCTCGTCATCGCTGACGCGTTCAAAGGATGATCCAGCGCCAGTCGAGTCAATCACCTCATCTACGAAATCAGAGACGTGGGCCTCGATTCTCTGTTGGCCCCGCCGTCCTCCTGCACCGGCCGCGCCGGAAGCGAGATCACTATCGTCCACTCGCTGCAGCGAGCGATCGGCGCTACGGCTCTCAGATAAGAGCGTCCCCACTTCGGTGGTAGGCACTTCTTCAATGTCGAACTCGACCGCATGAATCTGGTCGAATATGCGCTCCTGGAGACGCGCGTCCTTGAACATGGCGCCATTCTCCGCAGCCTCTTCATCCACGACGCGCTGGAATGATGAGCCGCCGGACACGAAAGGCGTTTCGATCTCTTCAGACTCGGGTATCCGAGGCAGTGAGCTTTTCTCGATCCTGCCTGTCGATTCTTCCTGGCCTTCCTCGGCACCACGTCCGCGCCGGCGGCCCCTTCGTCCCCGCCGTCGTGCGCCCGTTTCTGCGGACTCTGCCTGGCCAGCGGCTTCTTCGGTGGCTGGCTCAGGCTCACTCACCGGCGCCGGCTCACTCAGTGTGCTGAGGGTGCCTGCATCAACCTCGCGCAAAGGTTCTGCGCGTTCATGAGTGGCTTCGATGAGGCGCTCCCGTTCCACGCGTGCCAGGTGGAGTTGTTCAGCGGCGTCGCGTGCCGCAGTCTCCGCGTCCACCTTCTTGGATTTATCCACCACAATGCGCTCGAACTCCTCTTCTTCATCGAAGAAGTCGGACACGTAAAGGAACGCGTCGCGGTCGAGGCCGATATCCACGAAAGCCGATTGCATGCCGGGCAGTACGCGCATTACGCGCCCTTTGTAGATATTGCCCACGATGCCCTGATTCTCTTCACCCCGCTCGATGTAGAACTCGGTTACCCGTTCGTTCTCCACGATTGCGATCTTCTTTTCGCGTCCATTGACGCTAACAATTAATTCTTTTGCCATGTTGGTCTTTCTGTCTCCTGAAACGGCGATTTTAAGCACGACCCTGTCACCGAAAGCGCTATCACCCGCGCGTTCGCTTGAACGGCGCTGGCGCTCTCAGACTGATCCTGGTCATCTTTGATCGCGTATGAATTGTGAAGCGTTGCAGGCATGACATCTCCAGTCCCTATGGCGAGACGCGCACTACAAGCGAAGGTAGCGAAATCAAAAGTGAGTTCGCCGTAAGATTTTGATTTGAAGGCGCCGGCAGATGTGCCGGACTTTTTCAATGAGACGGCGGGGCACAGAGCCATTTGGCTGGCTATGCGCGTCCGCTTTTTAGGAATACTGGGATGCGACCTGCGCTCAGGATTCACCCGGGACGGACGAATGTCTTCGCTTGCGCAAACGCAATAGGACAGATCCAAATGAAACTCCGTATCGCGGGCCGCCCATCACTGGGAGACCTCGCAGTCAGGGAGCACTCTCGTACAAAACGACTCCGTGCTCTGAAACCTGTCTGCGCTGCTATCAATTACCGCTTCGATCCGGCTGTTCAAATCGCGCCCTCGAGTTCAATCCGAGGCGGCCCTTGGGATCGTGTGCGTAACTTTTCAAGAGTGATAAATGGCCGTTGACTTAACGACCGCAAAAATTCTTGCCTGTCTGCGCGCACGGAAAACTATGTTTACCGCTGCTGAATGTCAGGAAACGCTGATTGGCATTCGTTGCGTCGGGCAGGACGAGCGGGGGCAGTATAGCGGAAACCTATTTGAAAAGCGAAGCTATGAGGCCTTCCGGGACCAGGATCATTGAATCTGGATCTGCGCTCACGCTCTTATCGTCGTCGTTCAAGGAGTAACCGTAGTCCCAGCCGCGTCTCATTGATGGTTTTGCTGAGCCGCGCTTTTTGTTCCTCGTCCAGACAGGCATTGCGCTCGGCGGTCAAGTCATCAATCGTTTTGAACAACTCGACTTCCTCAGGAATGAAGTTGCTGGACTTAAGAATCGAATAGCACATCCTCAGATCCTCGGGCGTTTCAAAATAGGCGCGAAGGTCAATCGGCTCGCCACTCCCGGGAAGATTCACAAAATCACCGTCCCCAATGGCCTTCTTGATTTGTTCATCGATAAACTTCTCCAAGGACATTCCGCCTGCAGCTCCTTATTGGCACTACGTAAAGGGCAGGGAAGTAGTTCAGCGGGAAATTCGAGTAATCAACTCTTTGAAGCGTGGATCGTTCCGGATCGAGGCGAGGTTGGGATCATGTTCGAAGCAGGGCCGATTTTCGTTCCCCAGAGACACCGAGCGATCAAGCCATTCAAACGCTTGATCCGTTTCGTTCTCAAGCGCATAGACTGCCCCCAGCGAGTAAGCAATATCGGCGTCAACAACGGCGTTACGTTTTACGGCGTCAGTTATTTCTGCGCGGGCGGCATCGTGCTGACCCTGTGCGCTCAGGCACATGGCCAGGAATGGACGCACGCCGTGCATGTTGGGATTACGCTCCACCACCTCGCGCAACAGCTGAGTGGCGTTGTCGGTCTCGCCGAGGTAATAGAGAGTGAGGGCTCGGAACATTTTTAGTAAAGGATTGTTGGGCTCGATAGCGGTCGCTTGATCCAATTCCCGCATGGCCTCCTGCGGTTGGCCCTTGAAAATGAAAATCAGGGCCCGGTTGTAGCTGACAACCACGTGCGCCGCCGGATCCAGCCGCACCAGACGATCGTAACTACGCAATGCGCGCTCATACTCGCCATCGAGCCGGTGCAGAGTTGCCTTCACGAAGTGAACCACTGCTTCGTTTGGCGCTTCACGACGCATCCGCCCTACTTCTTCACGGGCTTTTTGTTTTTCCCCGCGCCAAAGGTAAACGAAGACCATCAGCATGCGGGCCTCGATAAGATTTGGATCCAACTCGAGAGCTTTTTTAAAAGCGCCTTCAGCCTTTTCGTAATCCTCAGCGCCACCCAGTCCTTTGTGTACGCGATTCACATGACTTGCGCCCAGGCCGTCATAGGCCAGAGCGAACTCCGGATCGAGTTCGATAGCGCGGCTGAAATGCTTAATCGCGGCGTCGCAGTCTTCCGAAGCCACCGTGCGAAAGATGAACCTGGCAAATAAATCACGGCCGCGGAGATACTCTTCATATGCGGCGGCATTAACCGTCGTTGGTTGCGCCAGGCCCGCCTGTTCGTCAGGGCTTAGCTCAAGGCGTAATCCGTCAACGATCCGCTGGGCAATAGTGTCTTGCACGGCAATGATGTCCGCCGCCGCCGCATCGATGCGGTCACTCCAGAGGATGTCGCCGGTGGCGACGTCAAGCAGTTGGGCGGTTACGCGAAAACGTTCGCCGACATGAAAAAATCCGGTGGCCAGAACGGCAGTGACGTTAAGCTCGCGGCCTACATCCCGCGGGTCAACTGGCTGGCCCTGGTATTTCGCGATAACTGAGGAAGGCCGCACCACCAGCGAGCGAATCCGCGCCAGCTCAGTTATCACTGCGTCGGCCAGAGAGAATTCATAGAAGCTTGATGCCGGATCATTATTCAGGTTCTTGAACGGCAGGATGGCAATGCTCTTTTTCTCCCGATCGGCCACCGTGGTAAAGGGGGTTTCGTGCGCAGTGGTTGGGGTTTGCTGTGACGCGCCGGGGATGCTGGTCTGCGATTGCCCGCCGCTTTTCGTGCGCAACCAGCGCATGGCCCGTGAGATGGGGCTGGCGCCGGAGACATGACGGGGCGGCGCCGGCATAACAGCTTCAGCGGCCTCGCTGGGACTGGATATCTCGCGCAGAACGCCACGCAGTTCATCCTGCATTTCCGTGATCTTCGGATAACGATTACGCGGCTCCTTGGCCATTGAGCGGTCGAGTATCTGTTGCAATCGCGCGGGAATCGCTTCCTTCCGCGTTTCGCCGACTGGTTTTGCGGCGTCATGAATAACAGCGTGACGCACGTCCACGCTCGACTTGCCGCGGAACGGCCAGGTGCCGGTCAGCATCTCGTAAAGCAGCACCCCGGTGGAAAAAATGTCGGCCCGCGAGTCCACGCGATCGCCGCGCGCCTGCTCCGGGGCAGCATAGGTGGCGGTCCCGTAAGGCACACCGACCTCCGTTAGCTCAGTTTGATGAATTTGTTTGGCGGTGGCTTCGCTTTCGTCCAGCAACTTCGCCAGGCCAAAATCCAGAATCTTTACCTGGCCGGAGTCAGTGACCATTACGTTGCCGGACTTGATGTCGCGATGGATGATGCCGCGGGCGTGCGCGGCTGCCAGCGCATCAGCGACCTGGATGGCGATCAAGAGGGCGCTACGTAGTTCCAACGGACGCCCACCTACCAGCTGGCGCACGTTGCGTCCTTCGACGTACTGCATGGTGATGAAGTGCACACCGTTGGCTTCGTCGAGATCGAAGATGGTGCAGATGTTCGGATGATCCAGAGTGGAAGCGAGGCGCGCTTCGCGTTCGAAGCGTTTGAGATTGGTTTCCTTGACAGTCAGCTCAGCCGGGAGAACTTTTACGACCACGGTGCGGCCGAGTTTGTTATCGGTAGCCTTGTAAACAGCGCCTTGTCCGCCGGCGCCGATTTTTTGCGTGATTTTGTAGTTGCCGAGAGTTTGCCCGACCATGAGTGGGCGTATTTAACTCCTAACCAGCGCAGACTGCAACAGAGAAGACGCATCCACCGATCGGCGGGAGCGGACGGCATGGATCCAGTTGCCGTTTCGCATTTAACTCCGAAGTGTTCAGGGCGACCCCTCTTCCAAAAGCTCGAAGTACCCTCTCAGGCTGAGCGCCCTTTTCTTAACTATTTCTAAACGTTCAGAGATTCGCATAGGGAGGTACATGGTTCCCTGGAGCGCGTCATAGACGGAGTCGATCAGTTTGAACTCTGAGTCGCGGTACTTTAGCCATTGTAACTGGGCGGCCTTCAACGCGGCTTCTTGTCCGGCCTTCGAGCGGCGCATTAAATCGGCGTAGTTCTTATTCAACTGGCGGTCCCAGGCCAAATACGCTTTGTCGGTGCAACGGATCATACCGGCAGTGGAGCCGTCCTTTTCAATGCAGGCATCAAGGGCCTTGTCGATTGGATGGGTGCTCTGTTCCTGGGGGCAAACTACTGAGGCTGAAAATAGAATTAAGAGAAGAATATAAAGGCTAGTCATGGTAGTTGAAAGAATGTTCGAAATGTAAGGGAATGCGAAGTCGTCAAAGACTTGGCGCACAGAGCTGTCAGTGATCAGTTCACGAATCGGCGCAGTTGCACGCTGATGGCAAAACCGATAGCAATGAAAGTGGCGAGCACGGAAGACAGACCGGCGCTCATGAGAGGGAGTGGCACGCCGATCACAGGTAAGAGTCCCAGCGCCATGCCAACGTTAATGAAAATCTGAAAGATAAGTCCCCCCACAATGGCCATGATCACCAGCATGCCGGTGCGGTCCCGAGAACGCCGGGCGTCCGTGACCAGGCGCAAAAGCAGCATTGCATAAGCCGCAAGCAGCAGAATGCAGCCAAGGAACCCGGTGGTCTCCGCCGCGACGGAAAAGATAAAGTCGGTATGCGGCTCCGGCAAAAACTTAAGACGGCTTTGCGAGTATTCTGACGATGCCCTCGTACCCGTCAGACCACCTTCTCCGACGGTAACAATGCTTTGCCAGGTGTGATAACCGAAGCCACGCTTATCCGCCTTTTCCGGATCAAGAATGACGTTCACCCGCTCAAGTTTGTATCCATGCAGCAATCCCGTCTTGACACCAATTGCATAACTGGCCGGGGCCGCAACCACTGAGAACACCAGTACGGCAACCACTATCCACATGCGAATTGAAGAGAGGAATAACACGATCGCCAGCAGCGGCAGATAAGTCAGACACTGCCCCATATCAGGCTCCAGCATTATGAGCCCCATGGGCAAAGCCAGAATGCCGAGGCCGATGATGACTTCCTTCCAGGACAATGCGCCCTGGCGATGCTTGCCGAAATACTTTGCCAGCATTAACACCACGGGAATCTTCACAAACTCTGACGGTTGAAACTGCCCCAGAATTGGAAGCTTAATCCAGCATTGCTGTCCGTGAACTCGCACGCCAATCCCAGGAATCAGCACGATAACCAGCAAGAGTAAACCAAAGACATAGAACGCGGGGGCCCACGCCACCAATTTGCGATAGTCGGTGAAGGCAATAGCCAGCATAGCCACGAGGGCAACGCCGAGGCCCATTAGCTGCTTTTGCCAGTATGCTTCGGTAGGCTGTGCGTTATGGATCTCCCAGGCACCGAAGCAAACGATAGCAGTGGCCAGCGCGGCCAGCAGCCAATCAAAATCTCGGAAACTGCGATGTTCGAGGATGGCAGACATAGTTCAATGAAGCGGGATCTGAGTCCGTCGTGTTTGCGTCTCTATCGCACTCTCATGGCGATCTGGGTGGGCGGGGATTGCTCAGGCCGGGTCTTTCTATAATAGACGTCATAAACTGCGCGCACGGCAGGCGCGCCGTATTGTGATCCCAGCCCCGCATTTTCAATTAACGCGACGCAGGAGATCTCGGGTTTGAATGCGGGAGCGTACGAGACGAACCATGAATGATCCTTGTTGACGCCAACATCCTTCCCCAGGCTGACTACTTGCGCCGTGCCCGTCTTCCCCGCAATTTCAAAATTGGCCATCCGGATCCCTGTACCGGTTCCGGCTCCGTTTACCACCGACCACATTCCTTTGACGACGAGTTCGTTTTGATCTTTAGCGATCGAAAGAATCTTCGGCTCGGGATGATCGAAAGCCCGGGCAGGCCGCGCCGGCCGGTAATCTGAGCTGCTTGGATCACCGACCGCACCGATGGCCCGGATGTCTTTCAGGACGTGCGGCACATACAATTTGCCGCCGGTACTTATTCCCGAGTGTGCCCGCAATAAGGCAATGGGAGTTAGCACATCCTGGCCCTGGCCAAAAGAAGAATAGACTGTATCAATGTCTTTCCACTCGGGATCAGTGGGATACAACTTCGCTTTCAGCTCGCGCGACGGGGTGGTGCTTATGACCTCATGCGGGAGGTCGATGCCGGTGCGCTTATTGAGGTCGAACAGTTCTACCATTTGCTGGATGCCTTCAAGTTTCATCTTCAGGCCCAGCCGGTAGAAGTAACCGTCGCAGGATTTCATGATGGCGAAATGCACATCAGGCGAACCATGATTGCCACCCATGCAGCGAGTGAACTTATTGCCTATGGTTATACCGCCGCCGCAAACCAGATTTGAGTGTTCGATGGAAATGGCGCCTTGTTGTAACCCGGCAGTCGCCATGAGGGGCTTCCAGGTCGAGCCGGGAGGGAACCGACCCTGAATGGCGCGATTTAGCAGTGGTTTTTTCGGATCTTCCAACAGCGCACGGTACTCCACGCGTCCCTCTTTGCTTCCCAGTCTTTGCGAAAAGAGATTTGGATCAAAAGTTGGATAGGAGGCCAGCGCCAGTACTTCGCCGTTATTGGGATCCATAGCGATAATGACGCCGCGCCCGTGCGGAGATTTGCGCAACTGATCTTCGGCGGCCTCCTGTAAATCGATATCGATGGTGGTGACGATGTCCTGTCCCGGTTGCGGCTCAACCCGCTCCACTTCTCGTTGAATGTGGCCGCCACTATCGACGATGACTTTGCGGTAACCGTCCCTACCGCGCAGAAATTCATCGTAAGTTTTCTCCAGCCCGTCCTGCCCGATAATGTCCCCCGGCTTGAAACCCTTGCCCTTATATTGCGGCTGTTCCAATTGCGTGGGGCTAATCTCTCCGACATAACCGAGCACATGGGCCAGCATGCCATTCTCCGGATAACGCCGCTGCGGTTGTGGTTCAACGCGCAACTCCGGAAACTCAAGCTGGTGGGCATCAACCCAGGCGATATCGTCCAGGGTGGCACCTTCCTTGATCGTAATGTATTCGAATGCAGGTTGGGATTTGATCTGCTCGAAGCGTTCGCGCAGGATATCCCAGTCGATAACCAGCGCCTCAGAAAGGGGCTTCACCAGCTGATTCAGATCCTTGCCTTTCATGTCTTCACGCGAAAGGATCACGCTATAGATCGGACGGGAATCCACCAGCTGGCGGCCATTGCGGTCGAAGATAGCCCCCCGCGGAGCGGTGATGGAGAGGAGTCGCACCCGCTGGTTCTCAGCGATTTCCGCGTAACGCTGGCCATTAATAATCTGCAGAACATAGAGCCTGACAGCCAGCAGGGAAAGCATCAGTACCACCAGGGCCTGGATCATGCGCAACCGCACGCGTAGATTCTGTGAATGGTCTGCGAATTTCATCGTCTTTTTAATAGACTCGGTCCGCGTCTGGCCACGCGGCGTCTGCCAGCAAACTGGCGTCGCTGGCGCGCCCGTTCACTGAAGAATATTTCAAACAGGTAAAGCAAAACCGTACCCGCCACAGTCGTAGCCACTAACTTGTACAAGAGGGCCTGCACAAAGGGCATCGCCAGCGATTGGCCCAGGAGACGATGCAAGCCTACAAACACTGAAGCATCGATCGTAGTAGCAGCCGCCAGCACCGGGATTCGCAGAAGCGTGGTGTCGAGCATCACGCGGGCGGCGGCTATGTAAACCATGTAAGCCGTGAGCGTCTTGGAAAATCCGCCGGCGCCCAACAAGCCGCCGCCTAACGCGTCCATGGCCAGCCCGGCTGCCGCAGCAACCACCAGCGCCTGTAATACATCGCGCTGCAGGGCGAAATAAACTACGACGATGAGGGGGAGATCTACGTAAGCAAGCGGTGGCCAGCGAGCGAACACCGACTGCAAAGCGATGGCAAGGGCCAGCACCCCCGCTATTTTCAGTTGACGCATTTCAACTACAGTCAGTGGTGAGTAGGACGCAGCGAGCAGAAAAGAATAATAAGGCAATAAGCACTAAGCAGCGGACCATCCTCTTTTATTGCTTACCATTATCTGTTGGTACTGACTCCTATTCCTAATTGCTTGCTGCTCTACTTTTTTTCCGCATTCGGCAATGCCTGATCGGAGGCGCCGCGCCCAGCCGGTTGATACCGAAGCACCACGACCTCCTTCAGTTGATCCATACGAGCTGCGGGCCGAAGGTAAATCACATGGGCCTGCGTCGCCGAACCTGGTTTCACTTCCACCACGTCGCCTATGTTGTAGCCCGCCGGAAACACTCCGTCCTGGCCGGTGGTAGTAACATAGTCGCCGTTGGCAACGTTCTCGAGCCCTGAGACGTAGCGCATCTCCAGCAAGCCCCTCTCGCCTAATCCCTTTACCGAGCCCAGCGCGCTCGATTGGCCCAGTTGGCCCACGACGGCTCCGGCCCCCGATTTTTCATTCGTAATCAGCATCACCTGTGCGCTCCACAGACTGGTCGATACCACTCTACCGACGATGCCACCGGAGTTGATCACCGGCATATTGTTTTCAACCCCGGCGGATCGGCCGCGATCGATGGTGACGGTATCGAACCAGAGTGATGGGTCTCGGGCAATAACGGTCGAGACTATAGTGCCGTAGGTACTCTTTTCTCGGAGATTGAGGAGACTACGCAACCGTTCGTTCTCAACGGCGTTGGTATGAGAGTCCTTTAGCTCCGTCTCCTTTTGTGCCAGACGGTTCTTCAGTTGCTCATTCTCGATTGCCGCACCTCGCAAGCTGCCGAGGCGTTGAAAGAACCCGACTCCAGCCCCGCCGGCACCGGACGTCACGCGTTGTACGGGATAGGCGATCGCCTGCGCCCAGACCCGAATCATTCGTTGCTTGGTCGAATCCTGGCGGGCGTCGTATGACATCAAAGCAAAATTCGCAAACAGAAGCCCCGCTAACCACCAGGGCGCCCGTTGGCGAATCTCTTTTTGCGTGCGAATCGTGGCCACGAATTACATTTCCCGTTGCCAAACTTTCATGCAATCTCAGCAGGTTCCAGCTGTGTCCATCCGAAAAGATGCAGAGTTGGATTCTCTCTACGATCCCCCGTGGGTTAGGCTGTTGTCCCATTTCACCCGCTTCAGCAGGTTGAAGTCGGAAAGCATTTTGCCAGTACCCAGGACTACGGACGCCAGCGGATCGTCGGCGACTGAAACGGGCAAACCGGTCTCGATGGAGAGGCGCCGGTCGAGGTTCTTCAAAAGGGCGCCACCGCCAGTCAAAACAATGCCCCGCTCGACAATGTCAGCTGATAACTCTGGAGGTGTGCGCTCCAGGGCAATGCGGACTGCATTAATGATGGTAGAGACTGAGTCAGCGAGTGCTTCGCGCACTTCTTCATCGGTCATGGTGATGGTCTTGGGAATCCCTTCGATCAAGTTACGGCCGCGTACTTCGAAGGAGAGCGCTTCATCCAAAGGAAACGCCGAGCCCAATTCGATCTTGATTGCTTCCGCGGTGCGTTCACCGATCAACAGATTGTATTTTCGTTTGATGTACTGGGTGATCGCTTCGTCCATTTCGTTTCCGGCGACGCGCACCGAACGCGAGTAAACGATTCCGCTCAAGCTGATCACCGCGATGTCGGTTGTGCCGCCACCGATGTCCACCACCATGTTACCGTGCGGCTCGGTGATGGGCAGTCCCGCACCAATGGCCGCTGCCATTGCTTCTTCCACGAGATAGACTTCCGAGGCTTTGGCACGATAAGCCGAATCTTCGACCGCCCGGCGCTCGACCTGGGTGATCTCCGAAGGGATGCCGATTACGACGCGCGGGCTTACCCACGTTTTGCCGTTGTGGGCCTTACGTATGAAATGCTGGAGCATCTTCTCAGTCACTTCAAAATTAGCGATCACCCCGTCTTTCATTGGCCGAATCGCTACGATGTTGCCCGGGGTACGCCCCAGCATCTCCTTGGCGTCGCGGCCGACAGCTTCTACGGCGTTTGTGACTTTGTTGATTGCTACGATTGAAGGTTCTGAGACGACGATGCCGCGTCCTTTGGCATAAACCAATGTATTGGCAGTGCCGAGGTCAATTGCGAGGTCGCTCGAAAACAGACTGAAAATGGATTTGAAAGCCATCTGAATTTTTCCCGGACTATTTAGAATGAATGGACTTGGGGAGGTGAGTTACTGCAATCACGTGACCGAGGGGCTGAAACGATCTTTGCAGCAAAGCACCTGGGCAGGACCGCCGCCGTGGTGCGTGACAACTCACCGAGCAAGAGCCAACCAACAAGATACACTCATTGTTTGTGGCGCGCTATCAGGAAATCGACTTTTTGTCTTCGATGCGGAGAAATTGTGGGGGGATTTCGGATGAGTCTTTGCGAGAGCCACGCGGCGTTTCAGTGCTGAAGCGGACGCAGTTCTTGCTGGCGGCTTTGGCTTCATACATCGCTGAGTCGGCGTTGGCAATCAGCTGTTGAGGCGACGATGCATGATGCGGGAAAACAGCGACCCCGAAGCTGGCGGTCAGGGCCAGACGCAACCTTCGGCCGCCGGTGAATCCATGGCGCTCAATGGTGGCGCGAATGCGCTCGGCTACCAAAGCCGCCTGTTCCAAAGGCGTTTCGGGGAGAATGACCACGAATTCATCGCCCCCGTAACGAGCAACAGAATCAGTGTCGCGGACCGATGAGAGAATTACCGCCGCCATCTCCATCAGCACGTGCGATCCAACCAGGTGTCCATGTTCGTCATTAACGCGTTTAAAGTCATCCAGGTCGAAAAACAGAGCTGAGACATTCGAGCCGTACCGTCGAGCTCGCCTGATCTCGTTCGACAGATACTGGCGCAGGTAGCGCGCGTTGTGGAGTTTAGTGAGATCGTCGGTTTGCGACAAACGCTCGGCTTCCGCAATTCGCGCGGAATTCGCCAGGGCTGACCCGATTGGCACCGCCAGTGCTTCCAGCAACATTGCTTCTGACTTCTTGAACGTGCCCAGCTCCTTTCCTTCACGCATCGCCTCCAACACGCCGATAACTCTTTCGCCACTGATGAGGGGCAGCGCCAGCATTCGCCGGCCCGCTTCCGTCTTCTTGACCATGGTCAATTTTACGGCCGCATCTTTTGCCGCCTTTGATTCGGAGCCAGCGGTCAGAAGCGGCTCACCCAATAGGACCTGTCGCCAATCATCCTCGGCACTCATGGGCCGGCTGCCGGTTTGGTCTCTGACTACCAGCGGTTCGAGAGTCACTGCCTCAGCCGAAGTTGATTCCGAAAGTAAGTAAACGACCCAGCGGTCCGCCTTCACCAGATTTGATAAACCCAGGAGCACGGCCTGTGCCGCTGACCGTTGGTCATTGGCAAAGTGAAGTTGAGATACTAATTCGAAGGCAGCGCGCAACTGTGCTGACTTAAGCGAGGCGGGAAGCGGGAAGGAAATGGCCTCGTTGTTGTTACTCAATGACTGCGGCATGCGCAGCTCTCCGGTCGTACCTCGTTCTTCGATTTGGCGCAGCAAAGCAGGCAGCTGTGCAGCCTTGTCCGCTATGGCGCGGAAGCCGATGCGCTTCAGGGCGGCGCCGTCAAAGACACGCAAATTCAGGCCGGCGGGCCCTCTGACATGATGCCGGCAGGCGACTGTGGGTGCGCCCGGCCAGGTAGCCGTCGCGTGCTCAATCGCAGCGTGCAGGTCCGTCAAATCCGCACCGGGAAAGACTTCATAGAGGACGGCCAGAGGTTGCGGGATCGCAGCGTCCTCGGGGGCCGGTTCTTCGCTTTTCTTAGGGAGCGCAGCTTCAAGCTCCGCTTCGCGCAATCCCTCAACCAGCACGGCGACGCCCGCGTCGCGCAGCACTTCGATTAATTCTAGCGCCGGCGCTTCGTGCGCGTCAGTCAGCAATATCACGTGTGAATTCATTGAAGGTTGCTTATCTCTTGGATCGCGACTGGGCGGAGCCGATTGATAGACGATACTGGCTGCTATTGCCCTGGGGATCCTGCGCCTCAATGGTCAAGGTTTGGGCGCCTGAAGGAGCCGTGATCTGAAGCTGGAAGGAGCCGTCGCTGGTGGCCACTGTTTCACGGCCGGCCACCCGCAGAGTTGTTCCCGGCAGCGCTGAGCCGCGCACCAGATAGATGTCGCCACCAACATACTCATACGAGAGATTTGAAACTGAGACGGATGAGCCTGTGCCACGCGGAGCGACGATGAACTTTCGCGGTTCGCTCCAATCACTAACCTGGCCGGAAGCTGCGGTCGCACGTAGTCGCCAAAAGTAAACGCCCGGTCGCAAATCGCTGGCGCTGAACTCAGTAGCGACTAGTTGATCGCGCTCGATGACGCGACCTTCGGGAACAAAGAAGGGGGAGGTGGCCACCTCTACTCGATAGTAAGTGGCGGTGCCCGACTGCGGCCGCTGCCAACGTAACCCGATCGTCGCTGAGCCATTCGTTGACGCCGTCACTTTTTCCAGATCGCGAGGTTCACTGGGCAGAGGCACATCAAGCAGCCGTTGCGGTTTTGAAATCGTGCCGGCCGAGTTGATGGAGACATACTCGCCAGACTTCAAGTCAGTGCGGTCGCCGCTGCGGTTAGTGCTCTGTACTGCGCCCTGGGCAACGCGGATTTCTTCGCTGCCTTCCGGACTAATGCCGAAGCTGGCATTTGTCTCCTGACCAATCTTGTTCTGCGTCTTTGCTGTCTCGACGACGTTGTTCGCTCCGTCAGGTTGCTGCTCGGTACGAACGGACATCTGACCGCTGTCAACCACCACGTGCACGTTGGTCTTCTTGCCGTCCTCGGCCCTGGCATTGTCCCGAATAATGATAGTGCTGTTAGGTCGGACCACTACCGTCGAGCCATCGGCCATGCTGATGCGAGCCCGTCCGTCGGCCTGCGTTTGCACAGTATCGCCCGGGAAGAGTTGCGTGTTGCTGTTAGCGGAAATCACCTCGCGAGTAGTGGCTCGCAGGACGCGCACGTCGCCTTCGAAAGAGATGAAGCGCGCCCCAGTCAAATTCGTTGTTGCACCGAGGTTCTTGAGGGGGTTGCCATATTTCCAGACGTATAGGGCAGCGCCCGCGGCGATTACGCACAGTGCGAGCATCAAGATAATGACGTAGATGGCCCGCTTTTGAATTACCCACCAATCGGGGGTAAAGCGAGTTGTCCGAGTATTCATTTCTACTGAGCTTTTGCTTGAGCGGTTAAGTGGATAAGACTTTCGGAGTCTTTGAAAAGGTGAGCACGAAGGCAAGGGCAACCTAATGCCAAGAGAGAATCTAACACAGTAGAGAAGCAACGTTCAAGATCAACGTTATTGCTTAGCGGTTTTTAATCGGAAGTCGCGGAAACATAACGATATCGAGGTTAAGAGAGATGCCGAATGAGGCGCCGAGAGGAAAGTTGGAATCCCACCAGGTTGATTGGCATGCGTGGCCACGATTGTGCCGGCAATTGTCACAACGATGAATTGAGTGCTTAAAATGATGGCAAGAGTCTGAAACTGCGCAAGGGTTTCAGCGTGTACTGTCTGGCCCGCTACTGCGCGCAAGTCCGCGGAAAGGCACATGTTATACTCGTTCTTCTGTTTTAGGCCGATTTTCAGGTCCGGACCCATGGACACATACGGTAATTATGGCTGAGTTTATCTGTCGATTGGGAACGCCCGCAGGCGACGTTGTGACGCGCACAATCGAGGCTGAGGGCGTGCATGAGGCTCGCGCCAGGCTGGAGCGTGAGGGCTTCAAGGTCTTTAATGTTGTGCCTCCCAAAGCCACGGGTGTGGCAGCGTTTACCCGGATGGGACGCGCGGGAGGGCAAGCACGAGTCAAGGCCAATGACTTCCTCCTATTCAATCAACAGCTCGCCGCGCTGATTCGTGCCGGTATTCCTATTCTCCAGGCGATCTCCATGTTGGGTAAGCGCGCTACCTCCCCCCGAGTTCGCGCGGTGCTGGGGGATGTGGAAGATGCAATTCGCGGAGGCTCTGCCCTTTCAGCCGCCTTTGCCGCGCAAGGTTCAGTCTTTCCCCGCATCTATACTGCTTCGATTTTGGCAGGTGAGCGTTCGGGGGCCTTGGATGATGTATTGACCCGATACGTGACCTACATGCGCCGGAATGTGGGCCTGCGTCGCAAAATTCGAGGTGCATTGGCATATCCTATTTTTCTTCTGCTGGCCTCGGCTGGGATGGTCACATTCCTGACTGTGTATGTGGTGCCGCGAATGTCCGATCTCTTCTCCAACTTTGGCGGCGACCTGCCGACGGTAACCAAGCTGGTGGTGGGACTCTCCGGGTGGCTTTCTTCGAATGTGTTCTGGTTTGCGCCGCTGGTGATAATTTCAGCAGTCGGTTTTTTCATCTGGTCGCGCACGCCGCCGGGAAGACTGGCGATTGATCGTTGGTTGCTGAAAGTTCCGCTGGCAGGAAAACTGCTGGTGCAGTTGTCGGTGGCCCAGGCGGCGCGTTCACTTGCTACCCTGCTGGCCGGAGGTATCACCCTGGTTGAGTCATGGGAGATCGCCGCCGAATCGATTACGAACCTGGAACTGCGGCGTCGCAGTTCGGCAATACTGCCTATGATTCGAGAAGGGCAGTCCTTTACTGAGAGTCTGGAGTCAGCCGGGTGGGTGCCCGCGTTGGCGGCGGATATGATCGGAATCGGGGAGCGTTCCGGAAGCTTGCGCGAGATGTTGGACGAGGTTGCGATCTTCTATGACGCCGAAGCAGAGGTAAAGCTCGAGCAGTTGACGACCACGCTGGAGCCTGCGATCCTAGTCTTGATGGGTGGGGTCGTAATTATCGTGTTACTGGCGATTTATTTGCCCATCATTCAATCAATCTCCGGCGGGCCGGCGATGGGGCGCTAGAGGCCGATAGATTGCATTCCCCTACTACGATCTTCTCGCTCTCTCATTCAACGTGGATCTTAGTCTCGCGTTTCTAAAAGCGATCGTGTTTTCCAATAGCGATGAAGCAACTTACTGAAGAAGAATCGGTTTTAAGCCCTGGCGATACGGGAACCTCATCGGACGATGGTACTTTTTCGTTGCCCGATAGCAGGGAACCGCCCGAGGTGAGCCAGGCAAAAGAGATGGCCCTGCGCTATCGTCTGCCGTATGTTGATCTGCTCCCGATCAATGGGGACTCGCCTATCGATTATTCATTACTGGGTGAGTTACCGGTAGATCTAATGCTGCGCCATCAATTCGTGCCCCTGAGGCGCGAAGGGAAAAGGTTGCACATTGCGATGGCGGATCCAACTGACCTGGAACGGTTGGATGAACTGGCCCACGCGCTGCACGCGCGAATAGTGCCTCACATTGCCACGGCCGGCGCCATCGATGTAGTACTGCACAAAGGTGACGCGACCCAACGCGTGCTACAGGAAGCTACCTCGGGCTTCCGCATCTCACTTGTGCGAGAGACTGAGCATGGCGAGGAAGTGCTGGATCTGGATCGGCTCGCGGCGGCGGATTCCGAAATGTCGCCGATCATAAAGCTGGTTGACACGATCATTTTCAACGCGATGGAATCGCGCGCTTCGGACATACACATCGAGACCCGCGACACCGAGGTGCAGGTCAAATTTCGCATCGACGGGGCGCTTTACGCCAAAGTCGATCCCATCGATCTTGCATATCATCAACGGCTGATTTCGCGCATCAAGGTCATGTCGGAACTGGACATTGCGGAGCGACGCGTTCCGCAGGATGGCCGCTTCCGTGTTCGCTATAAAGGCCGGAACGTAGATTTCCGTGTTTCGATCATGCCGACGGTGCACGGGGAAGACGCAGTAATCCGTATTCTGGATAAGGAACAGATCAACGAGTCTTTTAAGGAACTGCGCCTTGATGTGGTGGGATTCAACGACGAAGACGTGCGCAAGTTTCGCCGCTACATCGCTGAGCCGTACGGCATGGTGCTGGTCACCGGCCCCACCGGTTCGGGCAAGACCACCACTCTCTACGCGGCGCTGAACGAGATTCGAAATGAGGAAGATAAAATTCTCACGATCGAAGATCCGGTTGAGTACCAGTTGCATGGCATCACACAGATTCCTGTGAATGAGAAAAAGGGACTAACGTTCGCCCGCGGGTTGCGCTCGATCCTGCGGCATGACCCGGACAAGATCATGGTGGGCGAAATTCGCGACACGGAGACCGCCCAGATTGCCATTCAGTCAGCGCTTACCGGCCACCTGGTTTTCACTACCGTGCACGCCAATAACGTAATCGACGTGATCGGCCGCTTTTTAAATATGGGGGTTGAGCCTTACAACTTCGTATCCAGTTTGAACTGTGTATTAGCCCAACGTTTGATTCGCATGCTGTGCCCTGTCTGCAAGCGGCCCTACCGTCCCACCGATATTGAGTTAATTGAGTCGGGCCTGCGGCCGGAAGAACAGAAGGGCCGCGTCTTTTACATGCACGTCGGTTGCGACGCCTGTAATCACACGGGCTACCGCGGTCGGACTGCGATTCATGAGTTGTTGGATCTAAGCGATAACATACGAGAGATGATAGTTGAACGCCGGCCGGGCTCTGAAGTGCGCCGGGCCGCTGCTGCCGAGGGGCTGACCAGTCTGCGTGAGTCAGCGCTAAAGAAGGTTTTTGCTGGAGTATCCACCTTACATGAGATCAATCGCGTAACATTCGTTGAGGAAGTCAGTGGCGGCGGGTGAGCAGGGCCGTAGTATTCACTTCAGTAACTAAGGACTGTGGTGTGGCTTTGCCGGAACTGTTTCGATAGAATTGCGTGTAACCAGAGAAGTCCGACCGGCTGATGCCCGTACGGCAGACCGATTTGCACCGTTAATCCCAAGGGAGTTTGATATGACATCAAGAGCCAGTTTCCGTGCGATCCTCTCGTTGTTAGTGGTCGCCTGCATGCTTTCCACGCCAATCATGGCGTTTGGCAAGAAGGGCGACAGCCACTTCAAAAAAGGCATCGCATACGAGAAGGCGCAGCAGTGGGAGAAAGCGGCCCAGGAGTTCACCCTGGCGGTAGCCGAGGATCCCTCGAACGTGGAGTACCAGCTGCATTACCGGCGCTCCATGTTTAATGCGTCGCAGAGCTTTATGACGCAGGGGCGGGCGTTGGCCGAGCAGCGTGACTACCTCGGAGGCTACAACGCATTCCGTCAAGCCTTCGCTTACGATCCGGTAAACCAGTTAGCTGTATCCGAAATGGAGCGCATGCTCCGCTTGCAGAGTGTAAAGGACGGCGTTCCGCCTGCGGCCGGCGGCGATGGGAACAAGAGCACTCCGGCTCCCGAAGACGAAGCGGGGGGCACTCCGGCCTCAGGATCTAATACACGGAGTTCAGCTCAGGAACCTATTCCGCCACCGGCTCGAACAGAGCAGTTGCGGGTGATAAGTTACAGTGGAGACTTGAAGGCGTTCATTCGCAGCCTGGCTGAGCAACTTAATATAAACGTGATTTTCGATCGGCAATCATTCGCGCAATCACGGACCATCGACATTAATCTTCGAGACGTAACCACAGCGCAGGCGCTGGACTATATCTTTTTGCAGGAAAGCTTGTTCTTCCAAAAGCTCAGCCGGCGAACGGTACTGGTTGCCGATCAAACCCGCCGTCCGCAGTACCAGCAATTGGTATTGCGCACCTTTTACCTTGCCAACATGAAACCGGCTGACGCGCAGCGGATATTAACGGCCGCAATTCCGGCTTCGGTAGGACGACCGCAAACCATCGTCGTTCCCGACGAGGCTACCAACAGTTTGACAGTGCGTGACACGGCGGAGAACGTCCGGCTAATAGGCGAGCTGCTGATGAGCATTGATAAAGACCGCGCCGAGGTCGTAATGGACGTGAACATCTATGAGGTCTCGCGCAACGATTTCCTGCAATTCGGCAATCAGATTGGCGATCCGGCCGGATTCAACATCGGTGGGTCTCCCGGTCTGGCCTACCTCACCAGTAATGGTACACCGACCTTCAACCGGAACCCGACGGGGGTAAACCTCAGTAGTATTGTGGGCGGCTCCCCGACGGCGCTGGCAGCAGCACTGATTCTTCCCGCTTCGACGCTGACGGCTTTCCAGAGCAGGGGAAATACGAGGCTGATCGCGTCGACTCAAGTGCACGCGTTTACCGGTGAGGAATCCACCGCTCGCATAGGTCAGCGCGTTCCAGTGCAGACTGCGCAGGCCTATCCGTTTGGAGTACAAACCGGATCGCCGGGCGCTACCGGCGGGTTTCCCTCCGGTGGCTTTCCGGTAATTAATTACGAGCCGACCGGCTTGACGTTAAGTTTTACGCCGCAGGTTTTTCCTAACCTGGACGTGCAGGTCAAGATGAAGATTGAATCAAAGGATGTCCTGGGCGCCAGCACGCTGACGCCAACATTCACAGAGCGGACAATAACCGGCACTGCGCGGGTACAGAATAATCGCACCATGCTCTTGGCCAGCGTCGCCCAGGATGTGCAGTCAAACGGACGGAAGGGCCTGCCCTTGCTGGGACTCATTCCGGTGCTGGGGCGGCTGTTCACGGCGCCGACGCGCGACAATCGCCGGGTGGATATCGTTATTGCGGTCACGCCACGCGTGCTGCGCGCGCCGGCGGTGACGCCGCGCGACGAACAGATGCGCCCGAGCGGCACTTTGCAGTCTCCGACCACCGGATCACTGGAGGCGATGCTGCGCGAGTCTGACACCGAAGAACATCTGGCGCAGATCGCGGCGGCCCGCGCAGAAGCGCGAAAGATTCCCAACAATGTGGTGGTGCAGTTACCCGACGCTGAGCCGATCGCCTACGTGCCGGCGCCAAAAGCGCTGGCCTCTATTAACGCGACAGGGTCCCCGGCGCTCCCAAGTGCTCGACCAATTGCCTCTTCAATTCCCGTTGTCATTCCGGCCGAGAATAAGGATGTAGCCGCGCTCGCGCCGGCGCCAATCGATACTTCTCTGGCCTCGCCCTCCTATGTGCGGCGACCGGCTGATCTGCCCTCGGCGTTGAAGACTTTGGCAAACCAGACTACAGCGGTTTCATCAACGGGAATTAATCCGACACAGAATCCCTATCTGGCACCCCTTGCCCAGAATCTCGTTTCTAACACTGAGAGCGCAGCGAAAACAGGGGCAGACAACGAAGCTGCCACAATTGTGTCGTTGGGCCTGGGATCTGAGAACCAGGAAATGCGGGTGGGCGAGAAGCGAAGCCTGGCGGTTGAATTGAAATCGGAGGCGGGCCTCGGCCTGGCGGTTATCACACTGAAATTCGACCCGAAGATAATCAAGATAAATGGCATTTCAGCGGGCTCGTTGTTTGCGCAGGCGAAGAGCGCTCCTGTGATCAGTCAATCGATTGATGAAACGGGAATGATCCTGCTTTCAATCGCGCCAGGCGGTGGCGCGAAAGTCATGATGGGAGACGGTGCGCTTCTGCAAATCGAGGTGGAAGCGATCGGAGTTGGAGATGGTGGCGTCAACTTCGACGCCGGGAACGTGCACCTCGTCGCCGCGGACGGGCGCGCTCTGGTTCTGCAGCTTGGTCAGGGCCGGTTAACGGTCAAACAGTAGGAAGGCACATGCAGAAGGCAGAAGGCAGAAGGAAGAAGGCAGAAGTCGGAGCGCAGCAAGGCTGTACACGTGGCAGGCCAACTGCTAACTGCCTTCTGCCTTTTTCCTTTCGTGGTTTCACGTTGCTGGAGTTAGTGATCACGGTCACCGTGCTAAGTATTCTCACGCTGGGCGTCATTCCACTGGTTAAGGTTTCCGTTAAGCGACAGAAGGAACAGCAACTGCGCGAGACTCTACGCGAAATGCGCATGGCCATCGATCAGTTTCATCGCGAAGCCATTGCTGCCCCGTTGGTGGCCCCGGGGGCTGATCCCCGCGCGGCTCCACCTCCTCAACCCGCCGATCCGCGCATTCGTGTTTATGTGAGCGACCAGACGATCTTCACGGTTGATAATCCTGACCGTTTCCCACCCAGTCTCGAGACGCTTGTAAGCGGCGTTGATGTGCTGCCATTTGCCACCGGCGTAATGGGTGGGCGAGGCAGCATGAATGTGAATGCTACGGATGTCGGGAGCCAGCAACTAACCGCCAAGAAAAAGATTTACCTGAGGCACATTCCGGACGATCCGACGACGCCCCAGGACGAGTCGAAGGGCGAAGCCGAATGGGGGTTCCGCTCCTGTTACGACTCCCCCGACTCAAATTCATGGGGAGGTGAGAACGTCTTCGATGTTTACTCGAAGTCCACCGGCACGGCTCTGAACGGAGAGAAATACAGTGACTGGTGAACTGAATTCGGAATTCGGGATTCGGAATTCGGATTGGGCGAGAAACCATTCGCGCTTCAATCCGCAATCTGCAATCCGCCATCCTCAATCCGTAGGCTTTACGCTGCTGGAGCTGATGATTGTGATTTCGATCATCATTATCCTGGCTGCGGTGGCGTTGCCGCAATTTCAAAAAACGATCGTGCATGCGCGCGAAACGGTGCTGCGTGACGACCTGTTTCAGATGAGGAAAATGATCGATCAGTACGCAGCAGACAAGGGAAAGTTGCCGCAATCGCTGGATGAGCTGGTAAGCGAGCATTACCTGCGCGAGATTCCCGAGGATCCAATCACTCAGGAGAAGGATTGGGAACCGGTGCCGGGCGATGACCCCTCAGGCGATGGTTCCGGAATCGTGGATGTGCGTAGCAGCTCTCAGGACGCTGGAACAGATGGCCGGGCCTACAATCAATGGTGAATCTCTGATACTCCTTTTGCGCTCGCCGCACGCGACCCTGCTGCCAGAACAGTATCGAACTTAAGATCCGGACCGTAATGCCGAAACCTTTTGAGAAACTCTTAAACCCGCGGTTTCCCGCGGTTGCCGTAGGTCTCGAAAAGGGGGCTGCCTCGGTGGTGCAGCTTGAACGCGGCCGGCAGGCATACACCCTGCGCCGGGCGGCTACCGTAACGCTGGCTCCGGATTTGATTCATCCCAGTTTCGACGAGCCGAACATTTCCGACGGAGCCGCGCTGGTCGAAGCGCTGGCAGATCTGGTTACTAATGCGGGATTGCTGAAACAACGCAAGCTGTCTGTGACCCTGCCGGAATCAGCCGCCCGCACAATCATCCTGAATCTGGAAAGCGCCGTCGGCTCCCGTCGAGAGCTCGATGAGATTATTCAATGGAAATTGGAACGCGGCTTTGGTGTGCCGGTTGATGAGTTGCGGGTTGCGCGCCAGCCGCTGGCTTCGGACGCGCAGGGAAGGGCCCGTTATGTCGCGACCGGTGTTCGCGTGTCAGTCCTGCAGGAGTATGAGGCTGTCTTCGCCAGGTTAGGGTGGAAGGCCGGTTTGGTCCTGCCGCGTCACATCGGGGAAGAACGCTGGTTGGTAAGTAACGGCAATCGCGGAGACGCGCTCCTCCTGACTTCGCACGATCAGGGATTTACAGCGGTTTTCCTGCGCGACAATCAACCATTTCTCATGCGTTCAGTTTTATGCGAACCAGACGACTGTGATGACGAGCTTTATCGCGTTTTGCTTTTTTACCGGGATCGAGGCGGCTCCAATGCGAGCGCAGTAGAGGCGCCTGCAATTGCCAGGCTCCTCGTGGTGGGAGACGGGCTGAGCAAGGAGCGTGTCGCAGACGTCGTTAATGAAACCCTAAGAACAGATATTCGTGCACTCGACGCATCGCAGGTAGGACTGGCCTTGCCGCAGGGTGATCTTAGCTTCGACCGGATAGCAGCGCCCGCGGGATTGGCGACGCTCGCCTGGTCCTAGGCGAAGGATACCCGGCCGTTGGTTGAGCAAGGCCCTGCCAGTAGCGCCAGGGGCTCTGCGGCGGTCTGAAACTTTTGCTGTATGGCGAACGTACCATCGGAGCATTATGGACATAACTGCGTCTCCAATTTCATTGAATAACTGCAGCGCCCTGGCGGACGGCGAGTTGGTCTCCACGGCCATTGCCGGTCGCGAAGATAGCTTTGAAGAGCTGGTGCGTCGCTATCAACGGCCTATCAGTGCTTACGTGTATCGCATGGTCGGCAACTATGAAGTCGCGCTCGATCTTACTCAGGAAGTCTTCATCAAGGTTTACCGGTCCCTGGCCCGCTATCGGCCCGAATTCAAATTCTCGACCTGGATTTACAAGATTGCGCACAACGCTGCGGTTGATCATTTGCGCCGCCACGCCGTGCGAGAGCAGGCCCTGGTTAGCGGAGACTCCGACCAGCGTGAGATTCCCATCGACAGTGGCAGGCCTACTCCCGAGCAGGAGAGCGAGAGCAAAGAGCGCCGGACGGAAATCGAAATGGTTGTGCAAAAGTTGCCGGCGCCTTACCGGGAACTGATCCTGCTGCGACACTCACACGACCTTAGTTATGACGAGATTGTGGAAGTGACCGGGTTGCCGTTAGGGACCGTAAAGAACCGTCTGTTTCGGGCCCGCGAAGTCATGCGGCAGCAGTTCGTGCAGCGAGGCATTACGGGTCACTGATCCGCAGAAATCAAGAAGTCTATGGGCGACGTCAACAATCCTAAAAACGAATGTCTGGCCGAAGACGTCGCCGCGTATCTCGACGATGAGCTGGAAGGGCGCGCCCGTGAACTGTTCGAAGAACATCACAGGTCCTGCAAGGAGTGTGCGGCTGAGCTACTAAGGCAGCGGCAACTGCTCTGCGATCTCGATGTGGCGCTGAACGACATAAATTCCCTGGTGTTACCAAGAGATTTTGCCCGAGTGGTGGCCGCTCACGCTGAGAGTGATATGCGGGGAATGCGCAACCCGCGTGAGCGACGACGGGCTCTGCACGTGAGTCTGGTACTGGCGGCATTATCGTTTGCATTGCTGGGCGCTGCCTCGGCCGAAGCAGTCTGGGCGCCGGCACGCTCAATCGTTCGGGCCGCACAGAGTTTTTCCCATTTCTTATGGGAGGCCACTTACCAGGCCAGCTCCGGGCTGGCGGTTATTTTTAAGATGCTGACTCGGAGTTTTGTTTTTGAATCGCGCCTGCTTGGGTTGTCTATCCTGCTGCTCTTTTTGATCGCGCTTGCTCTGCTGCCTCGTCTTATTTCCCGCTACCATCGCACCCAAATCGTTGAATAGAGGTTACGTAACATTCGCATCTTTCAGTCAATGATCTTGAGTGAGGTTACGCTCGCACCGCCGCCCAGCCTTTCTGACAGCCTCGCCGCCCTGAAGATAGTCACCGCCGTCTGCGTCTTACTCCTGGCAGTGGGCGCCATAAGTGCTCAGACAAATACAGAGGGATGGCCCGATGACAAGTCGGCGCTGGTGATCGAAGGCACCAGTGACAGTACTGTCTTCGGCATGGGCAGGTCACTGCGCATAGTCGGCACCGTTAAGCAGGGCGCAATTGCTTTTGGCGGTGACGTCTTTGTCGAGGGTACGGTGGAAGGCGACGTCGCTGCTGTTGGAGGTTCGGTTATTCAGCGTGATGGGTCGCGCATTAGCGGCGATGTGATAGTGGTGGGCGGCACCTACCATCACGGCAAAGCGGCTCCGGGGCGCGATCCGCAGAAAGCCACAATCATGTATGCGGGTTACGAGGATCAGCTGCGTAAGGCCATGCGAGAGCCGAGCACGTTACTAAGTCCGGCTTTGTCAGCAAAATTTGTGGGCTGGCGCTTGTTAGCCGTGCTCTTCTGGTTTGTTGTGTCCCTGGCTGTGACGGCGGCGATGCCCAGCACAGTCAGTCGTGCTATTGCCCGCTTACAGTTGACCAGTCTGCGAGTGGCTCTGATCGGAATATTGGGCGCCGTGGTGATCGCCGCGGGAGTGCCTTTTTGCCTCTGGTTATTGCCGGCACCGGTGAGTGTGCTGGTCGGCATAATGGCGCTGTTGCTCTTGATCGTTGCCACGTTGTTTGGACGGGTAGTGGTTTTTGCGGCTACCGGACGCTGGTTGCAGCGAAAACTATTTGCGAAACGAGCTCAGTCCGAATCCATAGCCCTGCTACTGGGCGTAAGCTTCTGGATCCTACTTTCCTCCCTCCCATACGTGTGGCCTGTTGTCATTTCGGGGCTGCTTATCATAAGCCTGGGGCTGGCCCTCACGGCCCGCTACCGAATAGTCTGGAAACGCCAGGAAAACACCTGAATCCGGACACGGCTAAGAATCTTGTAACCAACTGAGTACCGATTACGTCTAAGAAAAGAAGGAGTGTGTTTCGTTGGGGAACTTTCACCGCGTGGCGGCGTGAAAGCATGGCCTTCCGGCTTTATATCAAATACTTGTTTGTCCGATCTCGCTGCAACCGCACGCAGTTATTTGGAATCTATGCTAGCTTGCGCCGGCCGGAAGCCGCTGGGTTTAGGAAGTTTTAGTTAGAACATTCCTCGCTGCGTGAGCGTAACAATAGCGATCGCTCCGTCGTTATATAGCTGAGAGAGTAATCCAGAAGACTGCCGACTCCGGCCCGGCAATAGTTTAAGAAAAAGGAACATGCACAATGATTAGAGTAATTTCCTGCGCTTTGGCCATCATTATTGCCGGCGTGATTGTATCGGCCCAGACTGTCCAGCCCGCACAGGGCGGGGATCCGGCAGTCACCTCCACCAGAGTCTACGGCAAAGTGACTGAGGTTAACGGCCCCGCCGGACAGCTGATCGTCAAAACCGATGCGGGATCGATTGTCACCGTTAAGGTCAGCGAAAAAACGACCTACGAGCGCATGCCACCGGGCGAGACTGATCGCACCAAGGCCGTCAAGATTGCTTTGACAGACATCACGGCCGGGGATGGCGTCTATGCTCGAGGCTACGTAGCGGAAGATCGCAAGTCGGTGCCGGCCCAGACGGTCATCGTTGTCAGCCAGTCAGACATTGCGAAGAAGCAAGAGAAAGAGCGCGCTGAATGGCGCCAGCGCGGCATTCTGGGCACTGTCAGTGCCCTGAATCCCACCACCAGGGAAATTACTGTCACCACGCGCTCAATGATGGGCCAGCAACCGGTCATTATTCCGGTCTCAGACAAGCTCAAGATGCTGCGTTACGCGCCTGATTCGATTAGGTTCAGCGACGCGAAGCCGAGTTCGTTATCTGAGCTGAAGGTCGGCGACCAACTCCGGGCACTTGGGGAAAAAAGTGCTGACGGCACGCATTTTACCGCGGAGAAAGTAGTGACCGGTTCCTTTCGCACGGTGGGTGGAGTTGTAACGGCAATCGATGCCGCGACCGGCGAAGTTAAGATCAATGAACTGCAAACCAAAAATCCTCTAACAGTCGTTATCAAACAGGACGCGGTGCTTCGCCGCTTTCCCTCGGACATCGCCGCCATGATGATGGGTGGCGGTCCTGGTGGCCCAGGTGGCGCTGCACCTGCCCCGGGAGCCGGAGGACAGGGAAGTACGCCGGGGCAACCGGGAGCAAGACCTGCCCAGGGTGGGGGACCCGGAGGCGGCATGCGTATGGGCGGTGGCGGCGGAAATATTCAGGCGATGCTGGAACAACTGCCAACCATCAGCATTGCGGACTTAAAGGTGGGGGACACGATTATCGTCTCCAGTACAACCGGCGCTGATCCGGTGCGTTTGACGGCCATCACCATGATAACCGGCGCGGACACACTGCTAAACCTTCTGGCAGCAAGACAGCCGCAAGGAGGCGCACCAGGCGGTGGCGCTGCGGCAGCGGGCGGCGGTGGCGGTGGCGGAATTGGATTCTTCGGAAGTATCGGGCCTTAGTATCTGTTTAAGGCCAAACGTTCAGGACTTATTTATCAGTCACGGTATTTTATTGGGGCGCTCCATTTTGTTTCAGCTTCCCTGGTTTTTCAGGCCCCCTCTCAGTTGTTGGATCGCGGATCGAGAAACGTCATGAAACTAATCTTAAGTTATTTGGGCAGAAACTTCGGCTTGATGCTGGTGTTGGCTCTCATGGGATCAATCGGCCTTGCCCAGCAGGGTCGGGGCAGCCTGCGCGGCGTGGTTAACGACGAATTCGGCGCAGTCGTCGTCGGGGCAACGGTAACGTTGACCGATGCTTCCGGCACAGCCAAAACGGCCACCACGAATAACGATGGTGTCTACACGTTCACCGGGCTGGCTCCGGGAAAATACGCCGTCAGCGGGACGGCAACCGGCTTTGGCATTTCTGAAGCGGTTGAGGTGCAGGTCGGGGCAGGCCAACGCCAGTCAGCGAACCTTACCCTGAAAGTGACTATTGAAGAGCAGAAGGTAACCATTCAGTCTGATACACCCATAAATACCGACCCTACTGGCAACGCGAATCAGCAAGTGTTGTCAGGCAAAGATCTGGATGCGTTGCCGGATGATCCTGACGAGCTGGCGGCAGCATTGCAGGCGCTGGCCGGGCCATCTATGGGCCCTAACGGCGGAACAATTACTATCGACGGGTTTTCCGGCGGTCGCATGCCGCCAAAGGAATCCATTCGCGAGATTCGCATCAATCAAAATCCGTTCGCGGCTGAGAATGATCGTCCCTCGGGCGGCATCAACATTCTTACGAAACCCGGAACAGATAAAATTCGGGGCAGTGCATCCTTTAACTTCAACGATGAGAGCCTGAATTCGCGCAACCCGTTTGCTACGAGCTCGCCCAAGCGTGCTCCTTATCAGCTACGCCAGTTTGGTTTCAACCTGAGCGGTCCGGTGATAAAGAACAAGGCTTCGTTCTTCTTTGACATCGAGCGGCGGGAAACGGACGACAATGAGTTGGTGCGCGCCACTATACTGGATACCAACTTAAACATTGTGCAGTTTGGCCAGGGCATCCTTGTACCGCGCCGTAACATAAACTTTAGTCCCCGGATGGACTATGCGCTAAACGATAAGAACACACTGGTCGCGCGCTATAGCTACAACCATTCGAAAACTCAGAATGACGGCGTCAATGGTTTTTCGCTTCCCGAACGCGCTTACGATTCATCTTTCACGCAACACACGGTGCAATTCACCGAGACGGCTGTCCTCAGTCCCACAGTAATCAATGAGACGCGGCTTCAATTTGTGACTCAGAAAAATGAGAGCCTGGGAAACAACACCATCCCGACACTCAATGTCAGTTCGGCTTTCATCTCCGGCGGTTCACAAGTCGGGCATTTGCTTAACGACGAACGGCGTTGGGAGTTGCAGAACTTCACTCAATGGCAAAAAAACGCCCATAACATAAAGTTCGGCGGTCGGATTCGCAGGGTGACCATCGATAACGTGAACCCCAGCAACTTTGGCGGTACTTACACTTTTAGCGGCGGCTTTGGTCCGGAGCTCGATGCGAATAATAACCTGGTACTGGTGAACGGAAACCCGGTACCGGTATTGCTCACCAGTATTGAGCGTTACCGGCGGACCGTGCTCTTCCAGGGCCAGGGTTTAACGAATTTACAAATCCGCGCGCTCGGCGGCGGCGCCTCCCAATTCGGCATTAACGCAGGCGAACCCTCAGCGAGTGTCAGTCAAACGGATGTCGGACTTTACATACAGGACGATTGGCGCATGAAGCCGAATCTCACTCTGAGTTTTGGGCTGCGCTACGAGACCCAGACCAACATCGGCGGCAAGTTTAATTTTGCGCCCCGTCTGGCTTTCTCATGGTCGCCCGGCGGCGGCAACAGCGCGAAGCCGCCCAAGACGGTGATCCGCGGCGGCGGTGGCGTGTTCTTCAATCGCTTCGGTGAAAACTTTACGCTGCAGGCAAATCGATTCAACGGTGTAAACCAGCAACAGTTCAGTCTTTCAGAACAGCCTCTTTTCGTTAACGGGGTTTTCGTGCCGCCGACGCCCACCGCACTGGACCTTTTTCCGAACGTGCCGCCGTTGGCCGCACTTAGTGCCTCCGGACGCGTAACGACCTGGCGGGTCGCACCGGACCTTCAAGCTCCGAATTTGTACCTGGCGGGACTACAGGTTGAGCGACAGCTGCCTTACCGGATCACGATGTTCGCGGGCGTCTTCTCCGTTCATATTCAGCATGCCATCAGGGCCCGCGATATTAACGCTCCGCTGCCGGGAACTATAACGCCGGCACGGCCTCAGGGAATTCGACCGGATCCGACCCTGGGAGATATCTACCAGTACGAATCGAGCGGCCGGTTCGACCAGAACCAGTTGTTCATCGGCTTCAATACTCGGCTAAACCCCGCTATCTCGCTCAACGGCAGTTATGTTTTGAGTAAGACGCAAAACGATACTGACGGGGGTGGCGGTTTCCCGGCAAACTCATACGATCTAACCGGAGAATACGGTCGCGGTGGTGGCGATGTGCGTCATCGCTTTAACCTGAGCGGGACCATCAACGCGCCATGGAAGATCTCGCTTAACCCGTTTATCATCGCTTCTTCAGCTCCACCTTTTAATATCGTTACGGGCATCGATTCAAATCTCGATCGGGTGCTTACCGAGCGGCCCAGCTTCGCTGCTGCGAGCGCAGATTGCGCCAGCCCGAATATCAGATGCACCGCGTTCGGGAAGTTCAACCTCACGCCGCTGCCGGGGGAGGAAATCATCCCGCGGAACTTCGGCGTTGCCACAGGTTTCCTTTCCGTAAATATGCGAGTCAGTCGCTCGTGGGGGTTCGGTGTGGTTAAGAGTGCTAATGCCGCTAATCGCAGGGGCGGTGGCGGCGACAGAGGCGGTGGTGGTGGCGGAGGTCGTGTGCCTGTTCCCACTGGCGGGATGGGCGGTGGCGGTGGCGGTGGTGGCGGCCAGCGCGGGGGCGGAGGTGGCATCCCAGGAGTAGGACCGGGGGGCCTCGGGGGAGGTGCCTCAGCCGAAAAGCGCTACAACCTGACACTGTCGATTAACTTCCAGAATCTACTCAACACGGTGAATCTTGCGCCTCCTACCGGCAATCTGTCTTCGTCGTTCTTTGGCCAGTCCCTCGGTCTTAATGGAGGGTTTGGCGGATTCGGCGGCGGTGGTGGTGGCGGCGGTGGAGCCGGTGCGGGAAACCGTCGAATCAGCGCGCAGGTTAGATTTAATTTCTAAACGAGGCGCTACCAGCCCACTGGTAAGGATCAACGAAAGGATTGTTCACATGAGAATGAATGTAGGCAAATTGAGTTTCGCGCTCTGCCTGATAGCCGGCAGCGCGTTTGTTTCCTATGCTCAGGATCAAGCCGCCGGCAAGGCAGAAAATGGCAAGCCGGCCACGACAACCCCGATCAGCGCAAACGTTGTGCTCACCGCTGCCAGCACCCCAATGGATTTGGCGCGCGCCGCATTGGCCGCTCAGGGAGGCGACAACTTTCGCAACATGAAGAGCCTCGTGCTCATCGGCGATGTGGACTTATACGCCCCCAACTCCGCGCAATCGGTGCCGGGCAAATTCGTCATAGTTTACGGCGACGGCGCTCGCTACCGGCTGGATGTGCAGTCGCCTGTTGTCCAGTTCAAGCAAATCTACGATGGTCAGCAGGGTTACAGCTCCATTCCGAATCTAAGCGTGCTCAATCCCTCGAAGTTTGGGCTGGGACTATTAACAAGACTCGATCAGCCCGGCTACACCGTCACGGCCCTGCCGGACAAGAAGAAGGAGCGAGCTTTCCGTGTCAGCGGAGGCGAAGGTATTACCACCGACTTCCTTGTCGATGCGGTTACAGGTCGTGTTATGCAGTTCACGGCGCCTTTCCAGGGCGGTGTTTTCGCTGTGGAACAAAAGAACATGAAGGTATTGGATGGAATTTTGGTGCCATACACACTCACGCAGAGATTTGAAACGCCGCAGGGCGCTTACTTTGCCGAGTTCAAGGTGAAGACCGCCAAGGTCAATCAGCCGCTGGGCGATGATGTCTTTGTGATTCAGTAGTTAGTTGAGGCTTTTCACTGGCTCAACAGTGTCAGGAGAGGGGTCGCCGGCAAATACCGGCGGCCTCTTCTTGTTTGTTTATTTCGCGCCAGGGACTTTGTTTTCTTTTGCGCGGGAGCATCTACATTGACACTCTGCGCCGCCCGCGTTATGGTGTTGTCCCGTGAATCACACGGGCGAAAATCCCGCCAAAAATTCAATCGCAGTAATCCCCGCTCGGTACAAATCGACTCGTCTCCCCGGCAAACCGTTGTCGCTGATTGCCGGCAAACCGCTGGTTTTGTGGACGCTGGAACGCGCCCTCGCCGCACGCCATATTGCCCGCGCCATCGTCGCTACCGACGACCAGAGAATTTTCGCTGCAGTGACCGGCGCTGGATTTGAGGCGATGATGACCAGCAGCGACCACGCCAGCGGCACCGACCGGGTCGCGGAAGTAGCGCGCGCCTTACCCGCAGCGCAGATAATAGTTAACGTCCAGGGCGACGAGCCGCTGATCTCTCCCGAGACTATTGATCGAGCCATTGAGGCGCTGCTGGCGCCGGGTTCTGAATCGGTAGAGATGGCGACCACGTGCGAACCAATTACCGACGCAGCCGACGTGATAGACAGTTCGGTGGTAAAAGTCGTCATCGACCAGAACGGGCGAGCAATCTATTTCTCGCGCTCGCCAATTCCTTATCCCCAGGAAGCAGCGCGCTCGCATGGCAGTTTGCAGGCGGCCCTGGAAAACGAGCCCGAGTTACTTTCAACTTTTCGCAAGCACACTGGGCTATACGTGTATCGACGCGAGTTCCTGCTGCAATACTCCGCCTGGCCGCAATCACGCCTTGAGCTAGCGGAGACGCTGGAACAGTTGCGGGCCATTGAACGCGGGGTAACGATCAGGGTAGTAGAGGCTGCCGCCCCTTCGATCGGAGTCGATACGCTTGATGACCTGGAACGCGTGCGGGCGATGTTGGAGAGAGAACTTATCACGGCCGCAAGATGATATTTTTATTTGCAAATACGAGTGATTGGATTGGTCTTGGCTTTCTCGTGCTACTGGTGCTGTTGGCCGTTCTTGCCGTCTGGGGTTTGAGCAAGCCCTACAATGTGTCGGCGGAGGAATTTGAGAAGCGTGCTCGAGAGCAGCCCAGTATGCTTAGCGCCGGTTTCATTGGACTGCAGAAGATACTGCAGCCCTCAGTCGCCAAGGCAGTGATAGCGCAGCAGGACTTAAAGCAGGGCCGCTACGATGGTGAACAGGGCGTAGGTGAGCCGCCCGAGGCGGGCACCAGCCCTGAGGATGAGGAAAGTAGGGAGTAGGCAGGCCGTCCGCATAAACGTTACGAACTTACTAGAGGGAGAAATCGATGCCTAAATACATTTTTGTGACCGGCGGTGTGGTTTCCAGTTTGGGAAAAGGCCTGGCTGCTTCCTCCATCGGTTGTCTGCTGGAAGCGCGCGGCCTGCGCGTCACACTGATCAAGCTCGATCCCTACATCAACGTCGATCCCGGCACGATGTCGCCCTTCCAGCACGGGGAGGTCTTTGTCACTGATGATGGCGCCGAAACAGATCTCGATCTGGGCCACTATGAACGGTTCACGCACGCTCATCTATCGCAGGCCAACAACTGGACCACTGGCAGGATTTACCTTTCAGTGATCGAAAAAGAACGGCGCGGAGACTACCTGGGCAAAACGATTCAGGTGATCCCGCACGTGACCAACGAGATCAAGGAAGCAGTGCGCGGTGTTGCCGACAACGACAACGTAGACGTGGTGATCGTTGAGATTGGCGGGACGGTGGGTGACATCGAATCATTACCATTCCTCGAAGCCATACGCCAGATGGGCAATGAAGAAGGCCGGGACAACATTCTGTTCGTTCACGTGACGCTGGTCCCATTCATAGCCGCGGCCGGAGAACTAAAAACCAAACCGACCCAGCATTCTGTGCGCGAGCTGCGGGAGATCGGCATTGCGCCCGACATTCTGCTCTGCCGTTCCGATCGTCCACTGCCTCACGATTTACGATCAAAAATCGCGCTCTTCTGCAACGTTAAGGAATCCGCGGTGGTGACGGCGCAGGACGTGGATACGATCTACGAGGTGCCGCTGGCCTTTCACGATCAAGGCCTGGATGAATTAATCGTTTCCCTACTGCAGCTCAGTGAGCAGGCGCCGGCAAGAGATCTTTCCCAGTGGCGCAAGCTGGTGGCAACAATTCGTGAACCATCGGCGGGTGAAACGTCGATTGCCATCGTCGGCAAGTATGTGGAGTTGGAAGATTCATACAAATCACTGCGCGAAGCTTTGACGCACGGGGGCGTGGGAAACAACCTGCGAGTAAATGTGAAATGGATCGAATCGGAAGAACTAATGGAGGATGACTACGAATCGAGGCTGCGCGATTTTGACGCCATCCTCGTCCCCGGCGGATTCGGTAAACGAGGCGTCGAGGGCATGATTCGCGCAATATCGTATGCCCGCAGGACGAGCACTCCTTACTTTGGCATTTGCTTAGGCATGCAGACCGCCTGCGTGGAATATGCGCGCAATGTCTGTGCCCTGAAAGACGCTGATTCTACTGAGTTCGACATCGAAACACCGCATCCCATCATTTTCAAGCTGCGCGATCTGGTTGACGTGGAGGAGCTGGGAGGAACAATGCGTCTGGGCGCCTGGCCATGCCGACTGTCAGAGGGGTCGCTGGCCCGGGATGTTTACAAAGGCGCCGAAGAAATCAGCGAGCGACACCGGCATCGTTACGAGTTCAATCCCGAATTTCGTGCCACGCTGGAAAGCGACGGCCTGGTGGTCAGCGGCATCTCGCCTGATGGAAAATTCGTGGAGATAATCGAGCTTTCGCGTGAGGTTCATCCATGGTTTCTGGCCTGCCAGTTTCATCCGGAGTATAAATCTCGGCCGCTCGATCCTCATCCGTTGTTTGCTTCATTCGTTCGCGCGGCGTTTGAACATCGACTGCGCAACGAAACCACGATCGAGAAGATCGGCGAAAAGGAATTTGTCGCCCATGAGCGCGCCGCCGTCGCCAGTGATAACTAAGCTATAAGATCTGAGATCTCAAATTTGAGATCTGAAATAAAACACGCTTTGGCTGGTTTTCATCTCAAATTTCAAATTAGAGATCTCAGATCGTAAAAGCCAGTCAAAAGCGGGGTCGCGCTTGCCCAGCGCACTCCATAATTACTCCCTCACTAACGCTCACGCTTCCCTTTAGGCGATAATGCAGGCGCTCTCCAGAACAGTCTAATTATGCTCCATTGTCCTCAATGCGGACGGCAGTACTCGCACGGCGAGAAAGTGTGCGCCATTGATCAAAGCCCTTTACAGGCTGATCCCACCATAGCCGTTGAGACACCGGCCGATCCGCTGATCGGCCGCACGTTTGACGGCAAGTACAGGCTGGATGAAAAGCTCGGTGTAGGCGGGATGGGCACGGTATATCGCGCCACCCACCTCTTGATCGATCGGCCAGTCGCCATCAAGGTACTGAATTCCCGGTTTGTTGAAGACGAAGCGGCCCTCATTCGCTTTCGTCGCGAAGCCCGCGCCGCCGGACGCCTGCAACATGCCAACGCGGTTACCGTAACCGACTTTGGCACCACCACCGATGGCTACGTTTACATCGTCATGGAATTGCTGGAGGGTCGCACCCTGCGGGAAGTGCTTGCGCATGATGCGCCGCTCGATACGGCTCGCGCAGTATCTTTGATGATGCAGATTTCGGCTGCCGTCGGCGCGGCTCACGCGGCCGGCATCATTCACCGTGATCTGAAGCCGGCAAACATATTTATCGTCCAGCGCCCCAACACTCCTGCCACCGTGAAGGTCCTGGATTTTGGAATTGCCAAGCTGGCGGCGGAAGCGCTCGAGGAAGACGATCACATGACGCTGACACAGGTCGGCGTGATGATTGGCACGCCACGTTACATGTCTCCCGAACAATGCGACGGGGTCCGGCTAACGCCCGCATCGGATGTTTATAGTCTGGGTATCATCCTGTACGAGATGCTGGCCGGGATGACACCTTTCACTGGCTCAACTCCGCTGGCGGTCGCCATGAAGCACTCATCATCGCCGCCGCGACCGCCCAGCGAGATTGTCGCTACGATTCCGCCGGCGATCGAGAGTGTGGTGCTGCACGCGCTGGAAAAGAACCCCGCCGATCGACCCGCAAATGCCGACGACTTCCGCCAGGAGTTGTACATCACCGCGGAGCAACTTGGCCTGGAACACTCCAATATATTGACTGCTCCAAGCATGGAGACGCTGCGCAATGCAGGAACCCCGACAGCCTCGGGGCGCCTGGTACTGGATCTTGAGCGATTGCGTCAGAACCGCGCGACGACCTCGGGTTCCACCGACTTAACGGTTCTGAATAGAGATGCGCGAGACGCGCCGTCGCTGCCCAGCGTCAACGTGGGTCGTCAGCCCGGGCTTGGGACGGGACATGAGTTTCCTCGGGTCACTGTGACTGTTGACGGGCCTGCCCCGGGCCGGCCCCGGAAACTCGGCCTATTGATTGGCGTCCTTTTGCTGGCGATCATGGTCGCCGTCCTGGCAATTGTTGTGAGCCGCTCCGGAGGTGGTGCAGTTAATAGTGCAAACGCCGTCGCGACTCCGACGCCGACACCATCGCCGTTGGCCACGCCATCGCCCACGGTGGTTCCCGCAAAGGCGACTCCCCGTCCGGCAAAGGAGCCCCCAAAGAAAAAACAATCAAAGGTCGGTGCGGCTTTCAGCAAGTTCAAACGAATTCTTAAGAAGCCGTTTTAGACTCAAATCTGATATCTTCTGCAAACTAAAGATGAAAAGTTTCCAGGTGGGAAATGCCACTTTCGGTAATGGTCGCCTGACGGTGATCGCCGGCCCGTGCGTCATCGAGTCCGATGAGCACGCGTTAATGATGGCGAGCGAGTGCGCTTTGCGGGCGCGCGATGCCGGCCTTGATTTTGTTTTCAAGTCTTCTTTCGACAAAGCGAATCGCTCATCGGGGAAAAGCTTTCGCGGGCTCGGCATGGAGGCGGGGCTGGAAGTGCTGCGCCACGTCAAATACAAATTAGACTTGCCAGTGCTTACCGACGTGCACGAGATCTCGCAGATCGAAGCAACGGCTGCCGTGGCCGACATTCTGCAAATCCCGGCTTTTCTGTCGCGGCAGACGGATCTGATCACCGCCGCGGCGCAGTCAGGCGCAGCCGTCAATGTGAAGAAAGGCCAGTTCATGGCCCCGCAAGACGCACGCAACATAGTTGAGAAAGCGCAGGCAGCCGGGTGTGAAAGATTCATGCTGACGGAACGCGGCGTCAGTTTCGGTTACAACAATCTGGTGGTCGACATGCGCTCGTTTCCCATCATGCGAGAGTTTGACGTACCGATAGTTTTTGATGTGACCCATTCGTTGCAGCTTCCCGGAGGTCTGGGGCATGCAACCGGTGGTTTGTCGCAGTACATCGAACCGCTCGCCCGCGCGGGAGTGGCTTGCGGAGTCGATGCAGTGTTCATGGAGGTGCACGACCACCCGGAGCGAGCGCCGTCGGATGGGCCCAACATGCTGCCGTTGGAACGAATGGGCCCTCTGTTGAAGATGCTGAGGGACCTTCATGCGCTGGTGGGCGACGCCAGAGGAACTGAGGCTGAGTAGCGGATCGAATCCCTTTGCCAGCGCACGGATTTGTGTGAACGCCTCAACGTACACGGGGTCGTGAGATTATCTAATATGAAAACCCTTCGCCATTTTTTGATTTGCATCACCTTGCTGCTGTTGCTCCATTCCGGAGTGCAGGCCCAGGACGAGTTACGTGCCGCATGGCAGGTGTCCAACTTCGATATCGCAGTCAGCGGCCTGGGGAATGATCGTTTTCTAAATGCCCGAGCCGTTCTAACTTTGATCAACGTCGGCCGCGGCCCAGGTTCGACAGTTAGCCTGCGCATAAGTCCCAAGGCTGAAATCAAGGCCGCATCAGTGAATGGAGCGAACGCGCCGTTTCGCACCGCTCCCGAACGAAACCTCCTGCGGCCGACCGTGACTCTGCCTGCCGCAGTGCCGCCGAACGGCACCGTTACTTTGGGACTGGATTACCGGTTGCCGGTGGAAGAGAACTCGGGGCTGGCTGCGATTTCACCCGTGGGATCGCAGTTCCTGCAGGATCCGCGCGAGCCTCTATCCTTCTGGTATCCAGCGCCCAATACTTCATTTGCAATTCGCGGGGCTGACTACGCTCCCTTTCGCTTAACAGCTGCGGGGGAAACTGTCGTTTCGTCAGGAGTGGAAAAGTCCCCGGGCGTTTTCGAGCAAACTCTTAATGGCCAGCCTTTTTTCCTGACCGGAAGCTGGGACTCGATCGCGGGTTCAGCAGATAGCCGGGGCGTTACTGCCTTGCTTCCCAAAGGAGCAAGTGCGGACGATCGCAAGCAGGCCGCGGCGCTGATTTCGCTGGCTGCCAATGCACGCTCTTTCTATGCAGGCCTTCTCGGTACGGCGCCGGAAGTCCCGGTGCGGCTCGTCGCCGTTTCGCGCGGCGCCGGATTCAATGACTCGGGCACCGTGTTGCTCAATGCCGCAGCTTTCCGCCGAAGCAAGATTGATTCAGCGACCGCGCTCCTCATCGCCGAATCTATCGCTCGACTATGGATTGGTGCAGCGACGCCAATTCGGGGCGAGGGCAGCGGCGTGCTGCGCGAAGGTTTGGCCCGTTTTCTAGCCACCTTGTTTCTGGAAAAGCAGTTTGGCGCCGAAGTGGCAGAGGCTGAACGCGAGCGACAACGATCGGCCCTCGCCCTGGTGGCCCGGCGCGACGCCCCTCTCTCGCGCACCACTCCGCTGGATGACACATACTTTGTTGCTGTCGCCAACAAAGGCGCAATGGTCTGGCGGCTCGCGGACCACATGCTGGGAAGCGAGGTCTTTCGCAGTACTGTTCGCACGCTCTTGCAGACGTCCAGGACCGATCCGAATGGGTTGACCTTGTCGGCAGCCCGCGCGGCACTGGCGGAACGCGGGGGCGCGGCTTTCAAAACCATTCTGGATCAGACGCTGGATCAGCCCTCGGACCTCGATCTCATGATCGGTGTGCCACAGGCGCGCGCCGGCGAATGGGCTGTAGCGCTGCGCAATCTTGGCTCAGTCGATGCCGTAGTGAAGGTGCTGGCCACGACGGACCGCGGCGAACGTCTTTTCGCCGATGCCACGATTCCCGCCCGAAACTTTGCCGAGGTTGTCTTCAAGACGACCTCGCGCGTGGTGCGCGTTGAGGTTGATCCGGAGAAACTCTACCCACAGCTGGATTTCACCAATGACATTGCGCCGCGGGCCAGTTCCAGCGAGAACCCGCTGGCAGACACCAGCCGCATGTTTGACGCTCAGGAATATCCGCGCGCTGAAGCGGCAGCGCGAGCCATCCTGACGTCGTCGCCTCGCATACAGGAGGCCCGTATCCTGCTGGCCCGGGCGCTGTTGGGACAAAACAGAATTAGCGATGCCGAGAAAGAGTTTCGTTTGGCCCTGGAAGACCCTCTGCCGCTCGCGGCCACGCTGGCCTGGGGCAACCTCGGCCTGGCAGAGATAAGTCTGCGTAGCGGCCGCGCGGCCGAAGCGGTCCAGCGGTTCAATGAAGCTGTCCGCGCTGACGCGTTTTACGGATCAACCCTCGCGGCGCGCGCCGGACGGATTCGGGCTGAAGCCGCCGCAAAGAGTGCACCGCCGGTTGATGAAGGGGTCCGTGCCTTCATCGCTCAACTCGACCAGGTTATTAAGAGTGGCAAGAAGGCAGAGATCGAGCCGTTAGTGGAGCCGGGCGAGTTGGTGAGATTCATCCGTGGCGTAGTCGGGACGCAACCGGAAATCTGGCAAACAATCGTACTGCGTACTGAACAGCTGGACGCGAACCGTCTGGCCGCTGACGTCACCATCAATGCCCGCGAGCTGGGCAAGGATCGAGCGGGAACAGCAGTGTTAATTCTGGTGCGCGTCGGGGGTAATTGGCGCCTGGGTGGGATCGAGTTCTTCGAAGTTCGATAGAGGAATCAGAGGCCGGAGGTCAGAAGTCAGAGGTCAGAAGTCAGACTGCTTGTCGTCCAGGGCTTAATAACGGTGGAAGATTTAATCGCTATCGAACGGCGCGCGGCGCGGATAAAAGTCCTCTTGATGGACTGTGACGGTGTGTTGACCGACGGTGGGCTCGTGCTGCTGGAAAATGGTGACGAGCAAAAAACCTTTAACGTGCGGGACGGACATGGGATTGTGCTATTGCACCGCGCCGGGCTGAAGACAGGGATCATTACGGGGCGTTGGTGGAGGAGAGCACGGAACTGTTCGATATC
>JBDTOI010000005.1:0-63987 GCA_039933315.1 Pyrinomonadaceae bacterium | reverse complement strand
CGCATCCGGCAACTAGTACCTAACTCGGATTCGATAAGCCAGCCGCGCTTCGCCATCCTTCGCCACCGGCACGCGGAACCGCGCAGCAAAAGCAGCCGTCTTTTCCGCTTCGAAGGTCGATGAAAGCATTTCCCAGTCGCCACCTATCGGCTCATTGACGATTACAGTTACCGGAACGTCCTTATGATTCCGAATCTTGATCTCGTAACCGTATTCATAAACGTTGCCGGCAATGACCCGGTAATCGGTCTGCTTTCTTTCCGCCACGATGTCGAACGCGTCCCCTACCTTGACCCGCACGTCTTCGTCCTTAGGAGTGTGGTCAATGCGATCCTCGCCAATAAACTGCTGGCCGCCCTTGTCATCCTTCTTGTAGAGCCGGACTATCCCGGCCGGCAACGGCATACCCAGCTTGTTTAGCTGTGAATTGCGAAACTGCACATAGACACCGACCTTCTCTTTGATCGGCTGACCCGGGTTGTTGTAGCCCGTGTAGTAGTAACGCTGGCCATTCAGCTCAAACGCTTTGCTTAAGTCAAACCCGCTCGCTTCCAGCAGAGACACTTGCTTGGTCTCTTGCTCCCGAATCGTGGTCGGCCGCTGCAGCGTGTAAAGGTGATACTCAAAGAAACTCTGCTCCTGAAACTGAGCCTCCGACACGCTGTCCCTCGATGGTCTTGCTAACCCCCCTCGAGCGGCCATCTGCTCCTGCACCCTGTTCACGTTCCCGGCGACCAGCTGCAAGCGCGCATCTTCAAATCCGGCGCCGCTGGTGTTCGTCAAAGTTACCCATCCCTGCAGTTCGCCCTTGGTGTCTTCCGGGTTGACTACCAGAACGTAATCAGCCACCCAGTTCATTCCCGCGGTTAGATAACTTGCCTCGATGGTTTGCGATCCAGTGCCGCGGTTTTCCAGATCCCAGACCAGGGTCGGCCGGGCCACGAAGTTTCGTGGCAGATCGGAAAATCGAGTTTCGACTATGTTCGTGGGATTGATGACAATCTGGCCATTGATGCGCCATACCTGCCCGCCGTTGTTCGCCAGCAGCGTCGCCTGAACCGGCTCCAGGATTTCAGTGTTGTTCTGAAATCGACGCAATACCAGCGTGACTTCCTTGCCTACATACTTATCGAGCAGCTTCGCCGGATTCAGCAGATCGTATTGGTAATTCTGCTCCAGGATGCGTAGCGAATCGGCCGCAGTCAGCGAGGCCAGATGCACTGTCTCTGGTCGAATTTGCGCCGTTACATCCGCGAACCTCAGCGACACGCGTCCAGAGGGCAGGGCCAGTTTGCGAGTTTCGCGCACCAGGCCGATATTCGAGTTGTAAATCGTGATGTTAACTGACTGGCGATCGCGCGCCGTCGTAGTTAGTTCTGACGTCTGCGCCTGGGTTGATACTGAAGAGACCACACCCAGCGCCAAAACGAAAATGAATCTGCATGCCTTAGACATATTGAAGAATCCTCCCCCGCTCGTTCCTTACAATGCGACAACTGATTCAGCATCGCAAGCAAGGAGAGAACGAGACAGCGGCTCAAACTTGCGCCTTACCTCAGTAAAAGAGCGGGGGCAAGCCACCCTTCCCGACTGCAAGAACGTAAACTTGAACCCTTCAAGTCCGAGTTGCGCAGTTGGGAACGGTGGCTTGCCCCCGCTCTTATGTGCTTTCGAATCTATCCGGCAGCGACTTGTGGCGCCACATACCGAACAAACTTCAAGTCACTCAACCGTCCCAGTTTATCTATCGCTATTCGCCCAATGACTAGTTTCGATGTCTTCGGATCCAGCATGACTTCGAAACCCAGTTCCTTGAGCTTGGCCAAATTCTCGGCCGACTTCTCCGTCAGCCAGATTTGGATTTCAGCTTTGCCGTCACGAATGAACCTGCCCTCATCCGCGCCCGGCTTGGCATTCTTGCCCTTCAGACGATCGATGACCGCGAGAATTGAAGGATGCAACTTCGTGAGTAGATCACGGCGTGCGTGTTCTTCCGGCGAAAGCACACGAACGGATTCGGCCGGGTCTGCCATCACGACGGCGCTTAATGAGCGAGCTTGCACAGTTCCGCCGCCACCGCCGCCCGCGTTGCCACCGCTGCCTGAGCCTGGACCAGCGCTAGGGTAGTTTTGTGACTGATTGGGACTCAGTTTTGGCGGAGGTGAAGGCGCGTTGGTCGAAGGGACAGGTTTCGGGGCCCTGGCCAGTGCATAGCCAACGTTGGCGCTTTGCTGCCTGAGCCGTCCCATTGGCTTTTCTTCCTTGCCAAAAACGCCTTCGCGACTGACACCTTCAGGCATCTCGATAGGCACATCAATGCGGCGTGGAGTTCCGCCATCAGTCACGATCATCTCTTCGACCGCCACAAAGGACGTGAACTGCGTCATCAGTCTGTAATCAAGCCCCAACTGAGTGATCGTTTCCTGAAGATTGGTTTGCATCGCGCCTTGTTGCGCGCCTCTGTAGTCCTGCGCCATTAGATCCTCGATACGTGTGCGCGCCCACAGCGTCGCCAGCACATCATGCGCCGGTTCGGACACAGGCAAGTTAACGGCGATCTCGCGCGTGAAGTCCCGACCGCCCATTCTGCCTTTCAAGCGAATCACGCCTTGACCGCCTGCTGTATATCTTCCGGAAAGAATCACCGGCTTGGCGCTGAACAAATCCGGAATACGTTTGGGATAAACATCAGTGACCGGTAATCCGTTCCAGTCAACCGCAATGTCGGTTAACAAAGGATTCCGCACGCGTTCGTGGAATCGCCGGGCCGCCGCTGATCCATCGTCGTTCAGCGAGACATATTCGACTTCGCCGCGGCCGTGCTCGGCCATCTTGTCGAGCAGAAAGCGATTGACTGAGTTGCCAATACCGAAAGCAAAAACGCGCGCGTTAGCATGCTTCTGTACTTCGGAAATTATTTCCATGTCATTTCCCACGTAGCCGTCGGTCATGAAGCAAACAATCCGCATATGGTCTTGCGCGTCGGAAGGATCAAGGGCGGCCCTGATGGCCTTCATCATCTCGGTCCCGCCACGACCCTCGCGTGATTCAAGAAAGTCCTGCGCCTTTTGCAGATTCTCTTTCGTCGCGGGCACTGGCTGATCAAAGAGAATGTGTTCGTCGCCAGCGAAGGTGATTAGGTTGAAAGTGTCGTGGGGATAAAGCCCTTCCATCGCTAACTTCATCGACTCTTTGGCTTTTTCGATCGGGAAGCCGCTCATTGAGCCGGAAGTGTCGAGCACGAAGACCAGTTCCTTGGGCATGACATCTGCCGGGGCCACGCGATCGGGCGGCTGCAGGATCAAAGCAAAAAACCCACCACGGTCCGACCTGGTCGTCAGAATCGCATCCTCGATTTTTCGTCCAGCAACATCGTACTTGAGGATGAAATCCTTGTTGGGAATCGTGTTCCCGTTCTTGAGCTGGATGACCGCGCGACCGTTGTTCTGCTTCACCATCTGGATCTCGTGCGACGTTGAGGCGAGACTGTCGAGTGGCACGCCCGCATCGAGCGAGACGTCAATTGAGATGTCGTGACCGGAGCGAAAACCGGCCGGAGCCGGCCGCGGGGTTATGCGGGAACCGTCGGGAACCCTATCCGTATCGGACGAGAATCCTCTACCCTGCGCGCCTGTCGGATTACCAGGGACATAACGCGGGCCGACTACCATCGGAAACACAAACTCATAGGCACCATCTTCATACTTCAGAGTCTCGACATAGCTGATCGTTACCTTCACCTGCTCGCCGGGCAGAATGTTCGCCACTGATTGAGTAAAGATATTGGCCCGCTCTTGATTCAACAGACTTGCTACCTGCCCATTGGTCTTGGCGGCCTCATAAGCAGCCTCCGCTTGCTCGCGGCGCAGTATGCGGCCACGCACGGTGCGGTCACCCACCACCATGGTCATGTCATCGACTGCTGAATTTTGCGGCAGAGGAAATGTATAAACGGCTTCAATCTTTTCATTGAAAGGATTCGCAAACTCCTGCGTAACCGTGACCCGCGAGAGAAAGCCGCTGATCTCAGCCTTTACTGAGGTGTGCTTAAGAGGGCAGAAGCCTTCCGCCTTGCCACCCGCAACCACCTGGAGGGCGCCCTGAGTTTCAGAATCTGACGCCGCAGCGACGCGCTGTGACGTCTTGAATCCGGCAAACCAGCCCAGGGCTACCAACGCAACAACGATTGCAACCAACGAAGTTAAGCTTGAAAAGGATTTCCGACGCATAGTCTCCTCCTGTGGAACACCTCAATACCGTTATCACTGAGCGGTTTCGGATCCGCCCCATTTCGCTTGAATGACGAGGTTTAGTTAGACGCCCAACCTCGTTCTCTGTTCCCTTTTTTGGACGTCCCGCCGCGCAAGCGCGGGCAAAGACAACCATTGCTTCTGAAATAGAACGGTGGAAAGAGGGAGACCTTGCAAGTGCTGCCGACATTGATGCACCTGGAGCCAACTTCGATGGCCGTCGTTAATAGAGATTGAAGCTGTATTCCAACTGCACATAGACAGAGACGGGGCGACCGTTTCGGGTCGCCGGTAGAAACCGGATCTGCCGCGCGGCGGCAATCGCCCGTTCAGTTAGGCCCATTGGGAGCCGGTGAACGGCGCGGATGTCGGTTACCTCGCCTGATAAAGAAAACACCACTCGCAGGATCGCCGTCCCCGTAATCTGATTTCGTCGAGCTTCTTCCGTGTACTGTGGCTCAGGTTTGAAGACTATCCTCGCCCGTTGGGTTACCTGGTCCGCCTTGAAAATGCGATTGGTGTCGCGAGGGTCGTTATCATCAGCTCCACCGATGCCGTCGCTCCCACGATTCTTCCGCCCCCCACCTATGTTCCCGTCTTCTCCCCGACCGATTCCGTTTCCTCTTCCATCACCCACGCCCTGACCAGTTCCTGTGCCGATTCCCCCGCCTTCGCCTGGCCCATTCGATGTTGGCTCTGATTTTGAACGCGGATCACCATATGTAGTCAGGGGGAGTCTCGCCCACAAGGCCGGATCCAGATCCACTCCCGCAATAGGAAGCATTGCGTGGGGAAGAGGCGGCGTGATTGGCGCAGGAACTTCCGATGGCTGCGGCACCCCACCGTGCTGTGCTGGTCGAAAATTATGCTCGCCGCCGCCCCCGCCTCCACGCGATGCTTGAGATTCAGAGTCGGATCCCTCTCCTTTGCCGGACGCGAAACCTACCCGCCCCTTCGATCCAGTACCCACCCCAGCGCCTTCATGGTCGGTCTTCGCCGAGAGTTCGATTATGACGAGATGAGCCGGCTCTTCAGTTTCGATATCCAGAACGGTCCTCGTCGGAGGCTGCGCGAACAGAATGAGAGCCAGAATCACGGAGAGAACTAATGAAAGCGCTGTCAGCGTGGCCGCGGGCACGTTTGGGGCTAGCATCGCTCGCTTCAGTGCTGAAGCCCACCGTGTCAGCACGCTACTGCTGACCCCAATGGGATCCTCTCTTAGCTCGGGCCATGTCTTACGCAATTGTTGAAGGACGAATGAGATCTCCGTTTTGAGTCTACCGGGGAGGCCGTCGCTGTTAACTAGTGTGACGCTAAATTCCCTTGTGGGAGGATCAGGAAGTTCGGCTGCTCGAGTAAGGTGTCTTCCGTCAAGTGGGCAAAACTCAAAATTATCTTCAAACATTCCCTCGCAGACGTTGCATCGCTTCATTAGAACCTCCGCGTTGGAGCAGGTTGGCTGCGGGGAGACACACCTCGGCATGCGGACAAGCCGCTTGGAGCGCTGGGGCGCCCCAAAGAAATGCTTTAGTGTTTATTACCGTGAGGTCCGTAAAAGATACGGCGCGTTTCGAGAAAACAAATAAATAAATCATTGCCGCGAATGCCGGTGTAAAGCATTGACGCACGGGTAGAACAAAACGTACCTTCCGCTAATGTCAGGAACTGACTCGGGTGGCGCTGTGTCATCACAGCCAGGCGGACCGAGCAAGCAACACAGCATTGCGAGCCGGGTACAGACAACTTGCTGTATCGTCGGCGCTGGACCGGGGGGCGCCGTCATGGCTTTAATCCTGGCGCGGCAGGGCATAGACGTAACGCTGCTGGAAGCTCATGAAGACTTCGACCGCGACTTTCGCGGCGATACGATTCATCCATCGGTGCTTGAGATCCTGGATCAGCTTGGTCTCGCTGATCGCCTTCTAAAGCTGCGACACAGTAAGCTTCACTCCGCCACCTTCGTCACACCCGACGGGCCTGTCACGATCGCCGATTTCCGCAGACTGGATACGAAGTTCCCCTTCATCGCCATGCTTCCGCAGGTCGATTTCCTCGAGTTCCTGACGAACGAAGCAAAACAGCATCCAAACTTTCACTTGCTTATGGGAGCCAGCGCCCAGGAACTAATCGAAGAGAACGGTGAAGTAAGAGGCGTCAGATATCGCAACCTCGAAGGCTGGCACGAAGTCACCGCCAATCTGGTTATCGGGGCTGATGGACGGTCCTCGCGAATGCGCCGTCTGGCTGGTTTCGATCCGATCAAGACTTCTTCACCAATGGATATCCTCTGGTTTCGGATTCCGCGCCGGGAAAATGATCCCGAGGGTGTCCTGGCTTATTTGGGCAGGGGCCACATACTGATCTTGCTCGACCGCCTCGATCAATGGCAGGTGGGTTACGTGATCTTTAAAGGAAGCTATAAGGAGGTCCAGGCCGCCGGCCTGCCATCGTTGCGGCAGTCCATTGCCGAGTTAATGGTAGAGTTTCCCGAGCGCGTTAATCACTTGCAGGATTGGAAACAGATGGCCGTGCTTTCAGTCGAATCCAGTCGAGTTCCGCGCTGGTATCGTCCGGGTTTACTTTTGATTGGCGATGCCGCTCATGTGATGTCGCCGGTCGGAGGCGTTGGAATTAACTATGCCGTGCAGGATGCGGTGGTAGCGGCAAATGTTGTTAGCGCACCCTTGAAATCCGGCCGCATAACCACTGAGGATCTACGCGAAGTACAACGTCAGCGCGAATGGCCCACCCGAATCATCCAGGGTATTCAGAATCTAATCCAGCGTCGCGTGATAGCAGCAGCTCTTCGGTCTTCAAAGGGCGTTCGGGTGCCCTGGATTATTCGCTTCATGCTGCGAATTCCGGGATTGCGCGACCTTCCGGGACGCATTCTGGCCATGGGAGTTCGCCGCGTCCGTTTACAGGTTGGACTTGAAACAACGGCTCAACCTGAGTAGGCTTCGCCGGGCAAGAACGTTCTTTACTTGCCACGGAATCTCAAAACTATCAGTGAAGTTGCCAAGCTCGGCCTAAGCAATGAACGAAGATCGCAGACAGGCAAAGCGTTTTCGCGTTAACCTCCCGGCGCGCTGGGAAGGCCTGATGGCCCAGGACGAAGCCAACATTTGCGACATCAGCATTACGGGCTGCATGGTCCTCTCCGGAGGCGAAGTGACTTCGGGCGAGCTCGTCAGGCTTGAGATACAGTTCCCCAACGGAGAGCGGTCATTTCAATGGGGGGAGGTCGCCTACCCGGTTCCTGAAATCGGATTCGCTTTGCGCTTCACCGACCTCAATGAAGCAGAGATGAACAAGCTGCAAGGCTTAATCGACAGCGTTGCGGGAGAGACGCTCGAGATCTGAGGACTCCAGGTTCTGATTGATTCCGCTGGTCGTTAGGTTTGACACCGCCGTTTTGCGTAAGCTACCGTACTTCGCTCGCACTTCCTGACCGCCAATCACGATGCGTCCCGTTCGTCTAGTGGCCTAGGACACCGCCCTTTCACGGCGGCGACACGGGTTCGACTCCCGTACGGGACGCCATCCTTCTTTAGACGATTTCAAAACCCATGAATGCGATCGGCCGCGGCTCTTGCCGTGCCCGAGAATCTATCTGTCAACCGAAATTCTCCTAATTAGTTCAAATCGATTGATTGAATGGTCAGTCTGATTGCCTTCAGTCAAACTGCGCACGACCATGACCTAATTCCTGTGACAACGGTCACCTTCTCTCTCACCTAGATGTCAGGTGTTTAGGTGAATTCCCACCATTCTTATCCTCTGCAACGGCTTGGCACAACACTCGCTAATCTGTCTGCGACTCGATCACTGTCGAGTTTGTTCTTTCGAATCATCATGCACCGACAAGAGCCGACCAAAGCGAAAGCGAGACTCGGCATGCACTTACCAACCTAAGTTCTCAAGCGAGGACATGGTAGTGGGAGTTCCCGAAGAAATGCTGCCAGAACCGAGCAGCCGGTTATTAAGAACTCGATTGCCGGGTAATGAACAGCAGTAGATGTGAATACACATCAATGATGAGAGGGGTCGCCCCCTCCCGAACAAGGATGGCGAAATGATAAAAATGAAACGCCCCAGAACCCCCGAAATTATGGCGGTTCTATCGCTGGTAGTTTCGATTGCCCTGGGAAGCACTGGAAGGATCGTACAAGCTAATTCAGCCAATGGATCAACCCCGCAGAGTTCGGTCCTCACCGCCCGGGCCCGATACCCTTTCCTGGCCCTTTATGCCACGGACGTGAGCCGTATGGCTCGCCAGGGAAAACTTGAACCCATCATTGGCCAGCGTGCCGAAATTGCTCGCCTGCTAAAGGCGCTTTCGGAGGGCACTGATCGCAGCCCAGTGCTGATCAAGGATGGAATGAATCTCGATGCTACCGCGATTGTGAGTGGTCTGGCACAGAGAATGGCTAGCGGGAAAGCACCCGAATCTCTTCGCCACAAGCGAATTTTCGCTCTTAATCTCGATAAGCTCTCAGCTGGCGCGAAAGACAGCGAGGAATTCGTTAAGCGGTTCGTCGCGACGGTAAATGAAGCGGCTTCAGCTAAGGGCCAAATCATTCTTTTTGTTGACCAACTCCATCAGTATGCCGGCTCTTATGCCAACCAGATGGCGTCCGCAGCGATACAAGACGCACTCACGCAAAACAAGCTGAGGTTGATAGGGGCCGCCACATCTGAAGAGTATGCGACATATATCTCGGATAATGCGTCTTTGACTGAACTCTTTGAAACGATTCGCTTTGACGGTCAAACTGCCGGAACTTCAGAAGATAGTGAGACAGCAGACGTCGAGGCCAGAAATGGTTTCGTAGGTGAAAAGGTGTCAGCGGATCTGCGCGAACTCGCGCGGAGTGTTAAGTCGGAGAACGATCGCGTGAGCGTCATTCTGCAGGCAGACGACTTGCGGAACCCCGAACTGCTGGACTTACTTAAACGCAATGACGTTTCCATAACCGATCGCATGGCCCAAATCGGCGCCATGAAAGTAGAACTTCCTGTCAGAGCAATTGAAGAACTGGCAGCAAGTCGTTCAACCAACTACATCTCACCGGATGTAAAACTCGCTACCCTGGGGCACGTAACTGCTACCACCGGAACAGACCTCATTCGAAATCAGACAGATAGTTTGTTAGGACTGACTTCTAGCACCCTGGATGGCACTGGCATAGGGATCGCCGTGCTGGACTCCGGTATTGATGGCGGCCATAGGGCATTCAAGAACGGCGTTAGGTTTACTAAAGACTTTACCGGCGAAAATATCTCGACCATTGATCACTTCGGACATGGTACGCACGTCGCTTCGACCGCCGGCGGTACGAGCACTAAAAGTGGCAACATCTACCAGGGAATCGCGCCCAACATCACCCTGATCAACTTGCGAGTCCTGGACAAGAAAGGGATTGGCAGCACGTCCGCTTTGCTGAACGCCCTCAATTGGATCCTTAGTCCTGCCGATCCTTCTAAGGCCGTCAGTTCGGGCAATCCGCTGAATAAGGACAAATACAATATTCGCATCGTCAATATGAGCCTGGGCGCCCCGGCGATTAGCTCCTACAAGAACGATCCCATCTGCCGGGCTTCTCGTGCACTGGTGGACGCGGGAATCGTGGTCGTCGCCGCGGCCGGTAACAATGGCAAGGACGCCAATGGAACCAAACTCTATGGCCAGATTCATTCGCCGGGTAATGAGCCCTCAGTCATAACGGTTGGGGCCGCCAACACTTTCGGCACCGATGGCCGGAATGATGATGGGGTAGCTACTTACAGCTCACGTGGTCCCACCCGCAGCTACTATGCGGGCCCGGATGGCGTCAAACACTACGACAATATCGTGAAGCCTGATCTGATCGCGCCCGGCAACAAACTGATTTATGCCGAGTCCGATCTAGGCGACAGACTAAATCTCCTGGTCACACTGCATCCGGAACTTGATGCCAACATAACTGACGATGACAACAGGCGCATGATGTTCCTGAGTGGAACTTCAATGGCGACTCCAGTTGTCTCCGGCATGGCTGCTCTCTTGCTCCAGGCTAACCCCAAGCTCACGCCAAATATGATTAAAGCACTTTTGATGTACACCGCTCAGCCACTCAAGGGCTACAACATGCTCGAACAGGGTGCCGGCCAGGTGAATGTCGAAGGCGCGATGCGACTAGCGAAACTCGTGCGAAGAGATTTGTCATCAACCACCCCGACGGGAGATCGATTCCTGACCACGAGTACACCTCCAAATCCGGAAACAACGATCGCCAATCAGACCTTTACCTGGTCTCAAGGGCTGATCATGAAGTACAGCTACCTCACCGGAACGAACCTGATCATGAAGTACCAGCCGATTTACGCACAGGGGGTCGTGATGGGCGACGGCGACGTCGCGGGTGACGGCATCCTCGTGGGCGACGGCATCCTCGTGGGTGATGGCATCCTCGTGGGCGACGGCGTTGTGATGGGTGACAACATCATGACCAGTAACGGCGTCGTTATGGGTGATGGCACAGCCTTTCTACCCATAGGACAACTCATGGGTGACGGCATCCTGGTAGGGGATGGCGTAGTTATGGGTGATGGTGTCGTCATGGGCGACGGTGTGGTTATGGGTGACGGCGTGGTTATGGGCGACGCTGCAGTACAAGCATGTTCATCCGAGGCCATGCTCCATGGTGATTAATCGCTCCCGAATGAAATAACAGACAGCCCGACTGAGGAGGGGGGTCACCCTCTCCTCAGTCATCATTTTCATTACCTTCTATTAGCGGAACCCTCCAAACATGTCATCCGCAGTTTCAGCAGCCGAGACGGAAGTAGTGCCGCAGATGCTTTCTCTTGAACGCGCCTCGGGACAATCTCTGAGTGTAAAAGCGCTTCTGAATGAAGACCAGGCAGAGGTACTGGCCTTCTTATCCTTACGGCCCATACATACGGTTTGCATGGCCGGGTACATTCTCGATCACGGGGTAGTAAGCGCCCAGAATCGCGGAATCTTCTACGGCTGTCGCGGCGCTGATGGGAAATTGAAAGGGGTGGCCCTGGTTGGTCACGCCACGCTCATCGAAACCCAGTGCGATGACGCGTTAAAAGCCTTCGCTCAACTCGAACACCAATACTCTCGCTCCCATCTGATCAGGGGTGAGCACGAAATGATTCAACGCTTTTGGGGCTACTACGCCAAGCTCGGCCATCAGCCGCGGAGAGCTTGTCGTGAGCTGCTGTTCGAACAACAGGCCGTGCCGGAAATCAAGGGTGATATTCCCGCGTTACGAACTGCGATGCAGGCCGACCTGGATCAGGTAATAAAGATCAACGCGGACATGATCGTTTCAGAGTGTGGAGTCGATCCACTCGTGAAAGATGGTGATGGCTTTCGCGAGCGCGTCGCGCGCCGGATCGATCAGGGCCGTGTCTGGGTTTGGAGTGAAAGCGGACGGCTCATCTTTAAAGCCGACGTCTTCGCCGAGACGCCGGAAATGATCTACCTCGAAGGCATCAACGTTCATGGGACGCAAAGAGGTAACGGTTACGGCACGCGGTGTTTGGCTCAACTCGGGAGAATCCTTCTGCAGCGTTCGCGATCCATATGCTTGTTGATGAACGAGCGCAAAGAACTCCTTGGAGACTTCTACAAAAAAGCCGGATACGAATTTCGTGGCGTGTACGACACGATTTATCTCCATCCGCAGTAACGGTAACTCCTGTACAAAACACTACCATCATGACGCCAGCAAACCCTAGATTAGCCAACGTCTATATGTGGCTGATTGTTCTGGCTGGCGGTGTGGCGTGCGCCTACTCGGCCTATCACCTGCCACATGCGACCAACGATCCTTATTTCTTTCTCCTCGTGCTGGTAACGATCGGCGTAGGATCGCGCGTCGGCATTAGAATCCCCCAGATAAACACTAACATCACGGTTGACGACACCTTTGTCTTCATCGCGCTGCTGATGTATGGACGCGAAGGAGCAACGTTAATAGGTGCAATTGCCGGCTTATGCTCGGTCCTTCGCATTAGCAAAAAGCTGCGCAACGTTTTGTTTGCGCCCGCGTCTGTCTGCTGTGCTGTCTTTCTTACTTCCACTGTTCTGCAATTCCTCTTCGGATCGACTGCCAACCTATTTCAGCGTGGTCCTTCTGTCGCGGTAATCGCGATGTGCGTAATGGGACTGGTGCAATACCTCTCACACACCACCCTGGTAGCAGTTGCTAATGCCTTCAAAGACAACCAATCGATCTGGAACATGTGGAGCCGGAATTACCTCTGGATATCGATTACGTATTTCGCCGGAGCCGCGGCCGCGGGTCTGATCGTGAGTAGTATTGGCACCGCCCGCTTCTACGCCCTGCTGGTGACAGTGCCCGTTATTGCCATGGTCTACTTCAGCTATGACCGGTATCTCCGCGAGGTTAAGGCATCGGCCAGGCAAGCCGAACTGGCGGAACGCGCTCGGGCGGAGCTCGAACGCGAACGTGCAGAACAAGCCGAGCGCCATGTGCAGGAACTAAACAGCTACATCGCTGAGCAGGAACGAATCAGCCGGGCTTTGGAGGATACCAAAGAACATTTTCGCCATGCCGCTTTTCATGATTCCCTGACCGGACTCCCCAATCGCCTGATGTTCTCGGAACTCCTGAAAGTGGAAATCGAAGGCGCCAAACATCGTCCCGAGTATCTCTTTACGGTTTTATTTCTTGACCTCGATCGTTTCAAAAACATCAACGACAGTCTGGGTCACACTCACGGAGATTTGTTACTGGTGGCTTTTGCTCAACGCCTGGAAGGCTGTCTTCGTCCGATGGATACGCTGGCCCGTTTCGGCGGCGACGAGTTTGCGATTCTGCTTAGCAACCTGGACGATCCCAGCGATGCAATCCGCGTTGCGCAGCGAATACAGGAGAAACTGACAGCGCCTTTTGAGCTTGATAAGAACTCGGCCTTTACCACCGCGAGCATCGGCATCGCCCTAAGCAGCACCGGTTACGAACGGCCTGAAGATATTCTGCGGGACGCCGACACTGCCATGTACCGCGCCAAGGAGAATGGAAAGGCGCGTTATGAAATGTTCGACACCGGCATGCACGCCAACGCCGTATCGCGACTTCGGCTGGAAAGCGATCTGAGACAGGCAATCGAGCAACAAGAGTTCTGTATCCATTACCAACCCATCGTTGCCATGGAAACTGGCAGACTTGCCGGATTTGAAGCACTGGTGCGTTGGAATCATCCCGAACGTGGTTTGGTATTACCTGACGAGTTTATTCCCGCTGCAGAAGAAACTGGCCTAATCGTTCCGATGGGACAGTGGGTATTGGAACAGGCATGCATCAGTCTTGTGGAGTGGCAGAGACAGTCCCCCTGCTTCCGCATGTTGAGTCTTAGTGTGAACCTCTCCGCCAGACAAATCGCCCAGCCCAACATGATCGACCAAGTCAAACGAGCTCTCGAACGAAGCGGTCTGAATCCGCATTGTTTGAAACTTGAAATAACTGAGAGCGTAGTTATGGAGAACGCCGAAGCCGCCGCCGCCATGTTCAAGCAGTTGCGCGCTTTGGGAGTGCAGCTCAGTATTGACGACTTCGGCACGGGATACTCTTCACTGAGTTATCTCCATCGCTTCCCGGTCAACTACTTGAAAATCGATCGCTCCTTTGTCAGCAGAATGACAGAAGCCAACGACAACGCCGAAATCGTGCGCACGATTGCCACGCTCGCGCGGAACCTCGGCCTGGAAGTCATTGCAGAAGGGGTAGAAACTCGCGAACAGTACCAACAACTCAAAGCCCTCGGCTGCGAGTACGGGCAGGGCTACTTGTTCTCATACCCCGTGGCCTCCCCTGACGTGCCAAACTTCCTGACAAAAGAACTCGAGAGCGCCGACGGTGCCAATCTGGTCACGACTCCTTCCCTCGAAAAACCAATCGCAGCTACCGTATACTCAATGTAGAAGAGCGACAGTCTGTTCGATTGTCACTGGCAGCAAGGGTTTATCAACCGTGCCCATGTCTGTTCACCAGGCGATGTCCTCTGGGGAGACGTGTGGGATTGAGGATACTAATTGTACTTGGGCTGCTTGGTGCGGCCACCAGAGTGCTCGCACAAGCACCTTGCCCATTCGATGAACCTTCGATGAGCTTCGTGGGAACCGCCGTCGAGCAGTCAACATGCCTGTTGCGACCGGTACTGCGAGGCGGCCAGCTCGGCCCTCCGAGTCAGAAACTACCCCGTCCCCTCACAGATATCGTTGGTAGGCGAGTAAGGATCGCCAGGGCAGACTTGCGGCGTTATCTTGCTGCGCACAACATCGCCGAGGCCAATCTAGGCGGTTCGCTTGATGAACCACTTTCGTCCGCGAAATTACCTGACGGAAGAATTGTTCCGGCGCGGTACTTCATTATCCACGATGTCAGCACTCCTAATTACCTGGAGAAGCCATTTCCAGCCAACATTAATGACGCTACCTGGGAATGGAACGATTTACAAAAGAGATGGAGCAACACAAAGGTGGCGCATGTCTTCATCAACAGAGTGGGCGATTCCGCGACAGCTGTTGAATTTGGCTACCCGCTACCGGATAAACGTTTCGGGACAAAATTCGCGCGCGATCGCTTAAAGGAGTCGGCCAAAGGACTCCAGCTTCATGTGGAACTGGTTCAGCCGCGGCGTACGGACCCTGCGGGGAAAAGTGGCAATGATGCGATCGCTCCGATGCCCGGATTCTTTGAAGCACAAATTGATCGGCTGGCTTTGATCTACGTTGCCGCGAGTATCAGGCGGGGCGAATGGCTGATTCCGGCATACCATGCCGCAGTTGACGCCGGCATTCTCAACGCCCACGACGACCCCCAAAACTTCGATCTTAATTTATGGGCCGAACGTTTGGACGCGCTGCTGAAGACATTAGGTAAGTGGAGCAAATAAGGCGTAGAAAACCCATCTACCCACGACCGCCGAACTGCGAAATGGGCAGGTTCCTCGATTTCCGGGCTATTCACTGAGGATTCCGCCGGATCGATGCGTCATTAACCAACCGCTGCTATGATAAGGGCATCCAAGTACGCCCCCCATGTCTCATTTAAGGAATAATAATGTTTGCGAAGAAGATAAAAAGTGCAAGTTTGGTGCTGGCTATAATTCTTGCCCAATGCTGGTTGTGTGGCGGCATCGCCGCCCAGGCTGCTCCGGCGAGCGACCTGGTCCTTGTTCTTCCCTTTGAGAACACCTCGAACTTCCCCGAGTACAACTGGGTGGGCGAAAGTTTTGCCGACTCTCTGGCGGCGCTACTGAACAAACCTGGACTTCATGTCATTTCCGGTGATGAGCGCGCCCTTGCATATCAGAGATTACGGCTTCCCCTGACGGTACTGCCGTCGCGTGCTACTGCCATCAAGCTCGCCCGCGAAGCGAAGGCAACAATGATTGTAGTGGGGACCTACAGCGTAACGCCGCCCCAGGAACAGCAATCAGACGGGCAGTCCAAAGAAAGGGGCGATAAGACCGTGATGCCCGCCTCGGTATTAGGCGAAGCACGAGTGGTGAAAGTCAACGAAGGACGTATGATTGGGGATGTATTCGAGGGGAGCTGGGCGCCGCGCGTTTACGACTTCGGCGGGGGTATCGCGACGCTGCAAACAATGCAAGGCCGGCTCGCGTATCAGATACTATCGCAGCGCGATAAGTCACTTCCCTTCTCACAGAACAATCTCATCGAAGAAGCTACCAAGATTCCCCCCATGGCCTTTGAGGCCTATGTCAAAGGCGTGCAGACCAGCTCACTTGATCCCAAACGAGAGGTGTACTTGAAGAACGCAATGCATCTCTACGCGAAGGAAAACGATAAGGCTGTCTATCCGCAAGCAGCGTTCGAGTTAGGCCAGTACTACATAGCGTCAAAGAAGTGGAAAGAAGCCGCAGAGTATCTCACCATGCTGGAGAAGAAGGATTCCCATTATGGTGAAGCACAATTTTATGCGGGACTGGCGTATTGGCGATTGGGCGATTTAAGCAGAGCTCTCGCAGCGCTGGTGCCCTTGTCTTCCGAGATGCCTTTAGTGGGTGTCTATAACAACGCCGGTGCAGCAGCGGTACAAGCAGCCCGTGTGGAGAAGAAGGCGGAGGAGCATGCACGGCTTTTGAGCCAGGGAGTCGGGCTACTGGCTCGAGCAGCCGAATCCTCTCCGGATGATCCGATGGTGCAATTTAATTACGGTTACAGCCTATTCCTTTCGGGAAAACACGCGGAGGCCGCCGAGCAATTACAGAAAGTAATTGCCATGGACCAGAGGGACGGTCAGGCCTACTTCATTCTCGCGAAGGCTCTGGAGCGTACTAACCGCATGGAAGCTGCCACTGCCGCCGACAATCAAGCCCGCCGGAATCTGCAGGCGGCTTACGCGAAGTGGCAAACAGAGTGGCAGAAATCACAAACCACTCCCGCACTGTCTTTACGTGTGCGCGAGATTCTTAATCAAGACGACATTTCCGACCTCCAGCGAAGAATGGCGGCGAATGCCGAAGCCGCCCGAGCCGCCAGCACCCAGGACATGCTCGCCAAAGCTCGCGAGCTTTACCAGGCGGGCCGCGATGACGAAGCCTTGCCTGAGATTGCCCGAGTTTTGATGTTTGAACCTACGAATGCTGAAGCGTTTCTTTTGAGTGGGCGAATCAATCAACGTCGTGGTGAACAGGAATCTGCCATTGCAGCTTTACGATCAGCAATCTTTTGGGATTCCCACTTGATTGACGCGCATATTCTTCTTGGGAGAATTTTTCTCGAGCGCGGTGACCGGGGCGAGGCCGTGAAGTATGCCAGCAGCGCGATAAACATCGATCCGAATAATCAGGAAGCCATCGCCTTGCAACGGCAAGTTACAATGGGCCGTCAGTAACTTTCCGGTAATTCAAGTTCTGGCTTCCGCCTCGTGGCTTATCACGCATTCAGTTCATCCCTCCCTGGAACTGAACACTCCCGTACTGCCTTTCGATCTAACGTCTAATAGCGACTGGCTTCCAGAAGATTTTTGCTTTGTGGCACACAACGTGCTCTAGCAATCGTCGGCTAGCACGACATGAAACGTGCCCCCGCCGCCATCACTTCTCTGAGCGCCGCCTGCCGCTGCGCCAGCCACCTACCGAGCATCCCTTCAGTCTTCCACCCGAAACATGGAACCCAGTCAGAAATGGCTGGGTTCTCCCGCATTTTAGGGTCCCTTTATTCTTGTTAGGGTTTTCTTAAGCTAAGTAATACCAGATGGTTTAGGTATAAGTCGTCTTCGGTTGCGCGTATCATTTCGGCTCTCCTCGATTGATCCACTGACGCGACGAATTCTGTCACTTACCCGCTGACGATTTCTGTCGTTTCCACCCTGAATACCGACCATTTGGTGAAGTTAGCTCCACACTAGCAGCTCCTCTAAAAATAAGTTTTTGGCGAGGCTTAATCACTGCCAACTCGCCGCGCAGGACCATCAAAAGCAGGGACCCAACTGACAATGACGATTTGGCCAGTTACTTTGTTACACTCCGCGCGATGCTCGGTGTAGTTTCCTCTGATGTCACAGCTCGTGCTGCCGGGTCGGCCATCTTGCGCCCCGGCGCTAATGCGCTCACCTCTCGAATACTGGAAACTGCCACAGCTCTTTTCTCGGCGGTTCTGCTGATTCTCTCCTTTCCAGGTTTCGAACTTTGGCCCCTGGCCTGGGTGGGACTGACACCTCTTCTCTACCAGATCGCTCGCCGACCGCATGCAAGATCGGCGTTCATTCTTGGCTGGTTCTGGGGAATTCTGTTCTTCTACGGGAGCTGTTACTGGCTCACCTATTCGATGATTCGCTACGGCCATATTAATGCGCGGATATCATATGCACTTTTGCTCATACCGGTGATGTTGGTGGCGCTCTTCCCTGCCCTGTGCTGTCTGGTTCTGGCAAGGCTGATCGCGCGCTGGGGCTCGATCGGTTTGTTCGCTATGCCATTCGTTTGGGTTTCTCTGGAATGGGCCAGGCTGGGCGTGACTGGTCAGTTGTGGAACGCCATTGGTTATTCTCAAGCTTACCATCCAACTATGATTCAATCGGCTAGTTGGGGCGGAGTGTATGCGGTGGGATTCCTGGTTGTTCTGACGAATGGGGCCATAGCTTATTTTCTGGCAGAGAGAACGCGGAACGCATTTCGACTAACAACCATGATCGGGTTAATAATTGCAGTTCTGATAGTGATTCCCGCTATTTTGTTCAAACCTCAGTCGCCTTTGCCCGACCTCCTCGTGGTCGCCGTGCAGCCAAATGTCCCCATGGAACGTGTGGGCAGCCAGAAGGAGACAGACTTGCTTCTCGCCCGCCACATCGCCTTGAGCAGAAGCGGACTGCAGGAGCTGGAACGTAATGAGCCCATCGATAACGGTGCGGGGGTACATCTGAACTCTCTGCCACGGTTAGTCATCTGGCCTGAATCGCCGATGAACTTCACTTATGGAAACGACGCCCAACTTCGCGATCTGGTCACAGGTTTTGCCACAGGCAATCGCACCTCGTTGCTCTTGAATTCACTCGAGCTGTCTCCCGATGGCAGCGGTTACAATTCTGCATTAATGGTAAATGAACAGGGCCGGCTCGTTGCGCAGTATGATAAAATTCGTCTAATGCCGTTTGGCGAATACGTACCGCTGCCGCGCTGGGTGCCGGGATCGAGTGCGATTGCCCCCCTGGTAGGAGGCTTTGCACCGGGCAACAGGTACGCTCTAATGCCAGTCGGAACTACTCGTGCGGGAGTTTTTATTTGCTTTGAATCAGCGTTCCCTTCGATTGCCAGCACGTTCGCTAATGAAGGCGCAGGCGTGCTGATCAATATTTCGAACGACGGTTATCTGGGGCCCACACCGGTAATGCGACAGCACCTCGCAAACGCCATCTTTCGAGCAGTCGAGAATGACCGGCCAGTATTGCGTGTCACTAATACGGGCCTCACGGCTCATATCAGTCGTCACGGGAAAATAAAGGACTTAAGCGGCGGATTCCAGCCAGAGGTTAGGACCTGGGCGGTTAGTAAGGTTACTGAGCGAACTTTTTACACGAAGTACGGCGATTTGTTCGTTGTTCTCTGCGCCGTGGCCACTCTGTTCGCTCTGGCGGCCACTGTTATCACAAGGAAACCCTGACCTGCGAAGGTCTTCAGAGCGGGACCGCGCTGGCAGCGCTTTAAAGGAAACTATGATCGAAACTTTAACTACTCAAGAATTAAGAGCCTCGTATGACGACTTGCGCGCGCGCGTCGAACAGCTCGGGAGGTTTCTTTGATGTACCGGCCGGCCGCGACGAGTTGAAGCGAATCGAAAACCAGGCTTCCGCACCCGAGTTTTGGAACAATCAGGACGCGGCCCAGAAACTATTGCAGCAGCGTAGCGCGTTGGAACGCAAGATTCAAAGACAGGAACAGTTTGAATCTCAGATCGCGGACGCGGCTGTCCTATTTGAGTTTGCCGAGGAAGACGAAGAGTCTTTGAAGGAACTCCAGACACTTCTACAGCGGCTTGGGCACGAATTGGATCTGGCCGAAGCTGAGATGTTGCTCGCCGGCGAGAACGACGCTCGCAATGCCATCTGCACCATTCATCCCGGAGCCGGCGGTACGGAATCGCAGGATTGGGCTGAAATGCTTTTGCGTATGTATGTGAAATGGGCGGAGCAGCGCGGCTTCAAGACTGAGATCATTGATTATCAACCTGGCGATGAAGCCGGACTTAAGAACGTTACATTTACTGTAACCGGAGAGTACGCATACGGTTTGTTATCAGCAGAGGCCGGCGTGCACCGGCTCGTGCGCATCTCTCCTTTCGACCAGGCGGCGCGGCGCCACACTTCGTTTGCTTCCCTGTTTGTTTATCCCGAAGTCGACGAAGACATCGAGGTGGCGATTAACGACAAGGATCTGCGGGTCGATACATATCGCGCAACCGGCGCCGGCGGTCAGCACATAAACACGACCGACTCGGCGGTAAGGATTACGCATTTACCATCAGGAATAGTTGTGCAGTGCCAGAATCAGCGTTCGCAGCACCAGAATCGCGCGGTGGCCATGCAAGTCCTGCGATCTCGTCTCTACGAACTTGAACTGGCGAAGCGTAAAGCTGAAACCGCAGAACTCGAAGCTAATAAGGCGGACATTTCGTTTGGATCTCAGATTCGCAGTTATGTGCTGGCACCATATCAGCTGGTTAAGGACACGCGCACAAAATTGGAGCGCGGCAACGTGGATGCAGTGCTGGCCGGCGACATAGACGACTTCATTAAGGCCTATCTGTTGGCGCGCCGGGCCGCGTGATGGATAAGACGGTAAGCCATTATCAGCCTGACGCAAACGGTTAGTTACCAGTGAAAGTTGACTAGCCTCTAGCCTTTGATCAGGAGAGCCTATGGGAACAACACAAACCGACGTGCCATCAGCGGACGCACCGAGAAATACACGCCGTAATGAGATCGTAGCGATTGCTCTTTTTGCTTTGGGGCTGCTGCTGGCCCTCTGCCTGGCTTCTTACAATCCCAATGACCCCTCCTGGAATGCAGCAGGCCAGAACGAAGCTCGCAATCTAGTAGGAGTAATCGGCGCGAATGTGGCCGCGGCGGCGTTTCAAAGCGTGGGCCTGGCCGCGTACTTATTGCCGCTGTTGCTGCTCGCTGCCGCCTGGCGCCGCTTTCGCACACGCCGCATTCACGCTCCATTGTCACGCATGGTGGGCCTCGTCACGCTGGTCCTCGCATCTGCAGCTCTACTTACTCTTTCTAATATTCGTCCGTTGGCTGATTCAAGTTTCCATCCCGGAGGTCTGGCTGGAACGGTAATCGCGCAGGCGCTGGCCAGCGGACTCAATACCGTGGGGGCCACGGTGCTGCTGATAGCAATCGCCGCTACCGGACTGTTGCTGGCGACAAATTTCTCATTTGCTCGATTCTACGAACACCTCGTTGCCATGTTCGATAATCGCTTTGCCTACTTTCGATCCATTCCGGAAAAAGTGCGGGCCTGGCGAGAACTTCGAAGTGAGAAAGCAAATCTGCGCGCCGAGATGCGGCGAGCGGCGCGGGCCGAACGGGAAGCTGGGCGCGTGGACCTCAAATCGCGGGATCTTAGCGCTGCCGAACGAGTCGCCGAGTTCATGAAAGATCATGAGCCAGCAGTAGCGGGCCGAGCTGCAACGAATGCAGTTGCGGGCTCAGCGCGTGCTAGCGCCACAATGGGCGAAGATGGGGAACTGGCGGCTGCGCTGCAATCCTTTACCTCCACTACCACCATTGGACAGAAGGCTGCTGCGGCCACTGCTGGTGCTGCCGGCGTTGGGGAAAACCCCGCTTCGTCCAAGCGATCGTTCTTCTCGCGTACCAGCAAACTGCCAGCCGCCGAAGCTGCCGTGGTCGAGGAAATGGTAAGGGAGGCTGCCGTAAAGCGGATAAATGCCGATGAGGCCGAGGCAGCGGCGGCCAAGCTGCCATTCGAGAAGCAACCACCTCGCAGTCCCATCATTAAGACCCAGGTCGCCGACTACAAACTCCCTTATGTAGAGTTTCTCAATGCCCCACCGCCTCATCGCGAGCAGGCGGACGAGGAACTCCTGAATCTGGCCACCCGTCTGGCGGAAAAGTGCCGCGAGTTCAACGTCACTGGCCAAATCAAACACATTTGCCCCGGACCTGTGGTTACTACCTATGAATTCAAACCCGATCCGGGTGTGAAGTACGCGCGGGTCACCGGGCTGGTTGACGATCTTTGCCTCGCCATGAAAGCGGAATCCATCCGTATTGATCGCATGCCCGGCAAGCCTCACGTGGGCATTGAAGTGCCGAACCCACGCCGCGAGACTATTCATTTGCGGGAAGTAATTGAGTCGCGCGCGTTCCGGGAGTCAAACTCCAAGCTGACTATAGCTCTGGGAAAGACAATTGACGGGTTGAATTACGTCACCGACCTCGCGAAGATGCCGCACCTGCTGATCGCCGGAACCACGGGCGCAGGCAAGTCGGTAGGCGTTAATGCGCTCTTACTTTCAATCCTCTACAACGCGCGCCCCGATGAAGTGAAGTTTATCCTGATCGATCCCAAGCGACTCGAGCTCGGTCTTTACGAAGACATTCCCCATCTGGCCGCTCCGATCATCACTGATCCCAAGCTGGCTGCCCGTTCGCTGCGCTGGGCGGTGGGTGAGATGGAGCGCCGTTATAAACAACTGGCCGGTTGGGGTGTTCGTAATATCGATGGATTCAACCTTGAAATCCTGCGGCGCAACACGGTTAAGGATTACGACGAACAGGGTGAGCCCTGGAAGCCACTACCTTTCATCGTAATCATCATCGATGAGCTGGCCGACCTGATGATGGCTTCCGGTCACGAGGTCGAAGAGTCAATCACGCGCCTGGCGCAGATGGCCCGCGCAGTCGGTATTCATCTCGTGCTGGCCACGCAACGACCTTCAGTGGACGTGATCACCGGACTTATCAAGGCCAACTTCCCGTCCCGCATTTCCTATCGCGTATCTTCGAAAGTTGATTCGCGCACCATTCTCGACACCAATGGCGCCGAACAGCTTTTGGGACGCGGCGACATGCTATTTCTGCCGCCGGGTACTTCCCGACTCGTGCGCGTCCACGGTGCATACGTGGACGAATCGGAAATCGGTCGCATCGTCACGCACATTAAATCGCAATGGCAGCCCGATTATGACGAAAGCATTACGCAGTCCGAAGACGAAGCCCTGGGGTTGGAGGAAGCTGAGGGCGAGCGCGACGAATTGTTTGAGGAAGCCCTGCGGATTTGCGTCGAGATGAAACGCGCCTCAACCTCCGTGCTACAACGTCGCCTGCGTATCGGTTATGGCCGCGCTGCGGCAATCCTGGACGTGATGGAGCGCGAAGGATTCATCGGCCAGGCCGATGGCGCACGTCCCCGTCCCGTTCTCGGCCGAGCTCATGAAGTAATAGCAGACTGGGACGAGGCCCCGGTGGGCGTGGAGTAAGACGAGTCCAGAACGCTGGCGCGACAGTTAGCCTTCTCACTCAGCAGAAAAGCTCCCGTTTGCGTGCCCAAAAAGTTTTCCACAACTTATGTGGAAAAGCTTTGTGGAAAAGACGTGATCTCAGCCGACAAGTTTTTGAAACACCTGGACTTCCAGCAGATTGCACACGTGAGCGGCGAGCCTTCATAGTCTTTGCGTTCAGCAGTTTGCATTTATGAAACACAATCTTGGCGCGAATACGTTAGAGGCGCGTGGAATCATTCTCGCAGTCGCTATCGCCCTGATGCCAGGCTGCGTAAGACTTCCTCGACCCTCACTAACAAATACCGCGTCGCAAGCGAGCGGTGACTCTGCCGCTACCGCCACTAAACAATTAAACATCAACACCGCCTCGGCCACAGAACTGGAAAAACTCCCAGGCGTCGGTCCGGTTATGGCCGCGCGTATCATTGAGCATCGACAAACATTCGGACCGTTTCGGCGGGCTGAGTACTTGATTGTTGTACGGGGCATGAGTGACCGTCGCTTCCGGGCCATTAGCGCGCTGGTGAAGGCGGAGTGAGTAGTAATGATGAGACCTGCCGACTTCGTGACGCCGCGCTACAGATATTCGGCGAAGCGCTCAGCAGCGTCGATCCCGGCTCAGCGTTGCGAAACGCAGTCAGCTTGCGCGGATCTAACCTCCAAATCTGCGACACAACTCTGGACCTAAGCACCAGCTTTCATCCCATCTATTCAATTGCTCTGGGAAAGGCCGCATGGCCAATGGCCTGCGCGCTGGAGAGTATTCTGCAAGATCGTCTCATTGCCGGCGTTATATCGGGTCCCTCGCCCCCCACATTGCCAACTTCAATGCCATCGAGTGACGGCTTTACCCGCCCTGAGATAACCGATTCACGGACACAAGCATGGTCCCTACCTGCGGAACGATGGCAAGTCTTTGCCGGCGGCCATCCCCTTCCCAACCAGCAAAGTCTCGATGCGGCGCGTGCTGCGTTCGGCTTGCTTCAACGAGCCGAGGATGAACGCGCTTTGATCATCTTTCTGATTTCAGGCGGCGGCTCGGCCATGTTGGAATGGGCCGCCAATGAAACCATAACGCTGGATGACATGCGACGAGCGAACCAGGTGCTGGTGGAATCGGGTCTATCCATAGACAAGATAAACGTCGTACGGCGCGCGTTTTCGGCCATCAAAGGAAACAAATTGGCTGCCCGTGCGCCGCGCTCGCGCCAATTCACTCTCATCGTGTCAGACACCCCTGACGGGCAGGAGGCCACCGTTGCTTCCGGGCCGACGCTGCGGACGCCCTCTGGTGGTCTTTCCGCGGATGAGATTGTCAATCGCCACAATCTCAGAGTGCGACTGCCTCATTCGATTCTGCAGGCAATCGATCGCGGAACGGAGCAGAGCGCTCACGGGCAGGCACGGCAGGAGCATTACGTGCTGCTGCACAATCGCAATGCCCTTGAGGCTGCGGCGGAGGCTGCTCGTCAACGCGAGTTCCTCGTGAGGATGGCACTCGATATCTCCGATCAGCCTATTGAGTCAGGCTGCGCCGCTTTGATCGCTCGTCTGTTGCGTCTGAGAGAACAATTATCAGGGAAAGGCCAAACAGCTTGCTTGATCTCGGGCGGGGAATTCGCTTGCCCGCTCAGGGGCCGAGGAACGGGCGGGCGCAACTCGGAAACTGCACTGCGTTTGGCGTTGCAGTTGGATCGATTGAACAGAGAGGCAGGGAAGAAGAGAAAACTTTGTGCCGTGATCCTCAGTGCGGGTACCGATGGTATCGACGGCAACAGCCCGGCAACCGGCGCTATCGCAGATCACTCTACCGTCTCGCGGGGGTCGGACTCAGGCCTGGATGCCGAGAGTTTTCTGCAGAACAGCGACTCGTTCACTTATTTCGACGCGCTGGGAGATGCAATTGTTATGGGATCAACGGGGACCAACGTTCGAGACATTCGACTCTTGTTGCTCGGGCCCTGACGATATTCCATAATTCTGGCCGGCTAAAAGATAAGCAACCTTGACTCCTCCACCTTTGGCAGAATATAAACTCCAACGAGATCACTGTCGCAGTTGAACTCATTATCCGGAGGCCCAGTTGTCAACTAACGTCACGGTACAACCACCATCACCCGTGGATAGCGAAGTAGCTGCCACCGCCGGCTCTTTGAAGTCGCTGGTGAACCGGCTCAGAAACTTGCCCCAGACGCCCACTCTTGAGCAGGTTGACTCTCTGCTGGAGGATGTCGAGTTGAAGGCGGAAGAACTGCGTCCTTATCGCAGTTTTAAAACCGGAAACTACGCGCGGCATCGTGTCTTTCGCAACGAGCACGTGGAGTTGCTGGTGCTTTGCTGGCGGCCGGGTCAGCGCACACCGATTCATGACCACAATGGATCCCATGGCGCGGTCCGCGTATGCGAAGGTGTAATGTGGGAAACGATGTTCGAGCTGGATGGCGACAGCACGTTGCGATACAAGTCAGCCCGGCAATGGGTTCCCGGCGATGTTACCGATGCCGCCGTGCCAGACATACATCAACTGGGCAACCCCGAAGTCAGTGGCCAGGACATGGTCACGCTGCATCTCTATGCCCCGCCGTTGGGGGTTCTGAATACCTACAAAGTCGGCAGCTCGGAAGTAGGCCGATACTCGCCTGAACAATTTATGGACGGCGCTGGAATTTAAACACTCCTGCCCTCGCTACCTCACGAACGTTTCCAATCTTAAGTCGTGGCCGTCAGTACTCACGGTAATCGTTCCCTTTTGACCTGTGGTCAGTAACTCAGAACCAATTGCCCGCCAGCGTTCAACCACCTCCTTATGCGGATGCCCGAAAACAGAAGTGCGCCCCACAGAGATGATGGCCAGCGTCGGATGGGTCGCGCTTACAAAGCCCTGCGTTGAAGAAGTCCTGCTGCCATGGTGCGCGACCTTGACCACGTCGCTACTGAGATTAACTCCAGTCCGCAATAACGCGGCTTCCGCTTCCTTCTCGATGTCCCCGGTCAGCAGAAAACTTTTTTCCCTAAAAGATACGCGCAGCACCACGGAATCATTGTTCAAAGAGGGTGGGTTTGCATTCGCCGCGGGCCGAGGCCAAATCGCTTGCACGCTGACGTCCCCAAAATGCAGGACATCCCCGGCGCCAATAATTTGCAGGGGCAGGCCGGCAGATCCGGCGGTCTCCGCAAAGCGACGAAACTCCGCATCAGCCGCGGGCGCGCGCGCCACCAGAGCACTCCGAACGCGAAAGTTCCTGGCTACGTCGTTCAATCCGTCGATATGATCCGCGTCGGCGTGCGTTACCAGCAGATAGTCCACGCGTCCCAACCCGCGCCACCACAAATACTCCGAAACCACGGCCTCGCCGATACTGCGTGTGTCGCGCTCAAATGGTTCTGCCTCATCTTCCCCGCCTGCTGGGCGCCTGAAACTGGGCCGCCCGCCGCCATCGATCAGCATTGTCGTTCCATCCGGCAGGGTCATCAACGCCGAATCACCCTGACCTACGTCGAGAAAATCAATCCGCAACCGGCCATCAGCACGGCCCGCGCTCAGCGGGTGGAAAATTATCAGACATAGAATCAGGAGCAGACATCCTGAGCCCAGCCAGTTGAGACGAGCTTGTCTATTTCTGGCTACAGGCAGTCGCAAAGGATTCCACCGCGCCAGCCCGAAGATCAGTATGGCGAGGGGAACATAGTAAAGCCCGTAGATGGCAGCCGCACTTCCGGTGTATTCAGGCAACCGGATGGACGCGAGTCCCCACCTGACAAACGGATCCACGCTGTGAACCATAAGCCAACTGATACCCTCCGCCACTCTCACGAGGGCTAGCGAAAGAGTTTCAGTAAACCGGTGAAGCAACAAGGTCGCGATTGCGACTAAACCGAGCGCAGCCATCAATACTCCGACGCCAATATTCAAAACAAGTGAAGCAATTGAGAGCCGATGGAAGTAAAGAATCAGGAGCGGCAGCAGGCCAACCTGTACGCTTGCGGAAATCACAACAGCACCGACGACAAATCGCAGCGGACGCTGTAATCGCCAACGCTCAAGTCTCGCTGCCGACGGGGCTTTGAAAAGCTTATAGCTGAAATTCGAGCGGGCCATTTCCGCCTGCCACCTGCGTTCGCTCCAGAAGAGCATTTCGGAGGCGATGCGAAACCAACGCCGGCTGCAGGGCGGATACGGACTCTCCCGCGTGGGTTGCCAGGCCCCCACAGCCTGCATACGCTGCAGCAGTGGCCAGCCCACAGTGATAATCATCAGCACCGAAAGAAACGTAAGTTGGAATGATGGATCAAACAGATCGCTCGGCCGCCAAACCAACAGAACAAGCGCCGTTCCACCCAGCACATTGAGGGATTGCGCCCTGCGAGCCACCAGTGGTCCCAGCGCCACCAGGGTGAACATCAACGCGGATCGCACCACCGAAGCCTCGGCGCCGACAGCCAGTGCATACGCCCAGAGTACGGCAGCAGAAACGACAAACTGCATCCCCACTCGTTTTGTCAGCCGGCGCATGACCAGGAAGACAATGCCCCCAATGAAACTTATGTGCAGCCCACTGATGACGAGAACATGAAATGTTCCGCCCGCACGAAAGCGTTCCGCCGCACCACGTGACAGGAAATAACGGTTCCCCAGCAACGCGGCATCGAGCACCCCTGCTGTTTCAGGCGAAAAGAGGCGGTTGATTCTTAACAGCAATGACTGACGCCACCGGTAGAGCAATGCCAGCGGCAGAAAGACCGGCTCATCATCCAGGCGCTCCACCAACAGCGGGCTCTTGATCAGGCCCGTTGCGTCGTAACCTTTGCGATCCAGATATTCAGTGAACAACGAACCGCCGGGATTGCGAAAAGTGTCCGCACGATTCAATGCAGTTATGACGCGCAGTCGTGCGCCGTAGCGCAACCCGAGCTGATCATATTCTGCCTGGGTAATACGGTCGCGCAGGCTGGCCGAAAACAGTATTCTGCCGGTTACCGGTTGGTCGGTTGCTTTGTATCGCAGCTGCTCAGCCCGCACCGTCAAATAAAGACGATCGGGCGCTACTTCTGGTGCTTGATCAAGGATCCCGGTGATCTCCACAGGATCACCTGACTCAATCCAACCTTTGTCATAGAAATGCGCGATGCTGTTGGCGGGGTGGTCCTTTAGAAGCAGAGTCATTGCCCCACCCGCACAAAGAAAGCCGAAACATATCAAAGCCGAGACCGCATATCGTGTCTGGTGGACCGCAGGAAAGACCACCAGCAACGTGGCCAACACCGTGCCGCCACAGAGGATAATTAAGGCCGGGTTAAGAGGAACGACACAGTAGTGCCCTGCCAGGATTCCGCACACGTATGCCATCGCCACCAGCGCGAGAGGATAAGTGACAAACGAGGGTCCGTTAGAGGCGGCTCGCATCTTTGAGACTACTCAAAAACCGGCGCACTCCTCGAGACATTAGTCATTGCCGGCAGTACATAATTAGCGCCAACAATCAGAATGTAACAGGGCTGGTGCTGAGGATGCCCTCGCGGGCTCTTGCAGAATTCTTTGCTTGGACGCGACGGTTGCCGACGTTACCTAATCATCATCTGGCAACGACACGCGAAAACGCGCCACCAATGGCAAATGGTCCGAGACGGTGCTCTTGTACTTATCACACCACATGTTTGGCAGGAGGGCTTGCAGTTGCTGAATTCGAATATAGCCAGTCCACTCTCGTGTTTGAGACCGAGAGATTGAAAAGCCGTCGAGTAAATTACCATTAAACGCGCTGGCATTGAGGCAAGTATCGATATGCGTTGGCCCAGTTAACGATGAAGAAATAAAACGCAGAAACTCGTTCGCGTTGGAGCCTGGGCTTAGATTGTTAAAGTTCTCTGCGTCCGGCCCCGGTATCATGTTGTAATCGCCGACCACGAGTACATCTTTTTCACCCGTGCCGGCGGTCTCCTGGCGTATGAAACGCGCAATGGCCTTGGTCTGGCTGTTGCGAACGATGCGCTGCGCTTTCGCACGCCCTGATTTCAAATGAACGGCGATCAAGAGAAAGTCAAAGTTCCTGATCTTCACATCGAACGCCCAGGCCTTTCGCAAGTCCGGATTATTATCATCTGACCCGGGGACCGCGCGGCGGTTGCTGACGGTTATTTCAGGGCTGTCTTTGAAGAGGACAGCGATCTTTTGCGGCCCCGTCTGATCGTTGTCCATCTCAACTTTGTAGCGCGCCCCGTTGGCGAAGGGGCTGGCGACAATCTCGTCCATCGCTTCGCGTGAGTTCACTTCGGACAAGGCAATCACGTCCGGGTTGATGGCCGCGATGGCTGCGCGAAGTTGTTCCGGCTTGCTAATCGGCACCACACCCTGAGCGGTGAAGCGGACTCCCTGTTGGTTCCAGGCCGCTACTCTGGCAAAAGTAATAGACTGGCTGAAGGCGACCGAAGACCCACTCAGACACGTGGCTAAAAGCAGTACAAGCGAAATGGCACACGATCTTTTCATGGTTTTCCTTTCGCGAGGGCTGAGTTGAGACCAACAGTCGAACCGTCGATAGATACGCGGCAAGTTGATCTGCCGCCTGGCTAGATCTTTGAAATCCAGCAACTTGTCAGGCCGCGAGGAGGCGGACGACAGTTTCCACGTGATGAGTCTGCGGAAACATATCAAATGCCGCCACAGAGTCAAAAGAATATCCGCCGGCGATCAGTTTTTTAAGGTCGCGCGCCAGCGTGGCAGGGTCGCATGATACGTAGGAAATCCTGGCCGGATGAAGGGCCAGTATGCCTTCGATGTCTCTGTTCTCTGCACCTGAACGCGGCGGATCAAGCAGCAGAAAATCGACTGACTTAAATGAGCGCCCATGTTCCTTTAGCCAATCGCCGACCCGGGAAGTCACAATCTCGGCATTCTTCAGCCCGGCGAATTTCAAGTTGCGCCGCGCAAATTCTGTAGCGCGCCGGTTGGCCTCAATGCCAACTACGCGGCCGAATCGCCGCGCCAGCGGAAGAGTAAACAAACCCACCCCACAGTAGAGATCGATTGCCACCGCTCCCCTGGCTTCTCCGGTCACGTCGCGTAAGGCCTCGCTGATTAACGGCTCAAGCAACTCATGATTGATTTGAAAGAAGCTTTCGGCACTGAAGTGGTAGGTTTCGTTTTGTATGACGCGGGTAACCGTGAGGCTGGGGCTCCTCAAATCAGCAGCGACGGACACACCTTCATTGCCTGCCACGGCTTCGACGTGCTTTGGCAGTTGCGGCCCGGCTTCAGTTTGGATCTGAGATCGTAGTTGCTCCAAAGTCGCCTGCAATTCCGGCGCAAGCACCGCGCAATATTCAACGTCGCAAACGTTATTTGAGCCGCGCTCGAAGTAGCCGAGCTGCTTTGTTGTCGCATCAAACTGCCACATGGCTCGCGCGCGATACTGCCACTCCTTCGGCGAAGAATGCATCGGAATATCGAGCGGAGACTCAATGCGGGCGATGCGACGCAGGCAGTCACGAATGATTTCAACTTTAGCCGCCAGCTGCGCTTCGTAGGTTAGTTGCTGAAAGTCGCAGCCCCCGCAAAGGCCGAAGTAAGGACACGGCGGTTCTACGCGAACTGGAGACGGTTTAATAACCTCGACGACGGAGGCAAAGGCAACTTTGCCCTGCAACCGATCGATTACAATCCGCACCACGTCTCCCGGCGCCGCGAGCGAAACAAATAGCGTCAAGCCCTCGGCATGGGCCAAGCCCACGCCGCCCGGAAGAATGCGCTCGATCTCGACCTCGAGAGTCTTCACATCGCTGTCTTGCACGGTTGAGAGAATTGAGCTCATACGGGTCGTAATAGCGGAGTTTGACTAATGATGGACTGATACCTTTACCTGCCCCATTTATCAACGATGAGGCCAATGACAACCCCGCCGATTGCCCCCAGTATCAGGATCGGCGCGTAGGCCCTGGTGATGATTGCATCGGGAAGACTCAGAAGCACGCCGAAGATTAGCCCGTTAAGCCATGCCGGAACCGGCAATCTGGCAACGCCAAGAACAAACCCAATCGCAAACCGATTGAGAAAAGCGCCGAGCAGGGCAGCCTTCTTGTCCGTAAACTCCAGGGGAATCATCGAGGCCGCGGACAAGGCGCCCCAAATCAAGCCGCACACCGCACCGAGCATGAGTTTTGACATAACGAACTTTCAGACAGTTGAGTCAAATCAATTCAAGAGGTAGCCATTATAGATAGAACAAACTTAGACGCGGCACGCCAAATTGCTCACGCAAGCGCTTCAGCAACAGGTTTTCAAACGTCTTTTCATAAGCTGCAGTTTCCATATGGCTCCGGTAGGGCCGCAACTGGGCTTTTACTTCGCTACGATGCGCGTCGAGATCTTCCGGCTTAACTACAGAAAGCATCGACTCATTCAACATTCTTTCAATCCCTGTGAGCGAAGTTTCCAGTTGCTGCGCCCTGGTCGCAGACGGTTCGGCAAAATCTTTCTCGAGCTCGGTCATTAAATCGGCGGCGCGCTCGACTGCTTCACTGAAGTTGTCCAGCACAACGCCTTGCCTCCGCTCCAGCAAGGCCAGCAGCTCAGATCGCCCCCGCTGCAAATACTTCAGGATCACGTCGCGCGAGAATGGCGAGCCGGAGCGCCCGTCTACATCGGCGGCTTCAATTCCCTGGACGTCAACCAGGTCGGCCTCACTGTCGCCCGCGCCGACACGCGATTCGAGCCATTCCGCGTACTGCGCTTCGACCTCTTCCTGGCAGTAGAGGAGCGTCTTGACGCTTCGCTTGCGAGGTTTGGCCTCGTACGAGTCGAACGCCTGCTCAATCCCTCGCAGAGCGACATGCAGTGGCACGCCCATTTCTTTCCAGCTTTCGATCAGGGCCCAGTCCATGGAACTCAGGAGCAGGTGCTTGCCGCGCCGGCGAACAAAGGTGTCCTCGATTTCAGTGAAGTAGTCGAAATAATTCAAGTTTCGAGTTTCGGGTTCCGAGTTTCGAGTTGGAGCTTGCTGGGTCATAACGTAATTGACCGCCGCTCAAGAAGAGCGGGGTTCATGAAACCCTATACGACGGTGCTCTTCTGCTGCCGTCCAAGTTGTTTCGTGGTCTTAACTCGAAACCCGAAACCCGAAACTTAAGACTATGTAGTTCTTTCAAACACCAGACGCAACCCTTCCAGCGTCAACGTCTCATCCACCAGTTCGATCAACTCGGATCCGGTAGCAATCAATGGCGCCAGCCCTCCGGTCGCAATCACCCGTGCGGAGCCGCCCAACTCCTCGATCATCTTGCGCAGGATTCCGTCCACCAGCCCGGAAAAACCGTGATACAGCCCGGACTGCATGGCGTCAATCGTTGATGACCCGATGACCTTCTGAGGTCGCTTGATTTCAACCCGCGGTAATTTGGCGGTTCGTTCGAACAATGCGTCCGAGGAAATCGTAATGCCGGGCGTAATGACGCCTCCCAGATACTCGCCCTCCTTCGTGATTGCATTGAACGTGGTGGCGGTGCCGAAATCGACCACGATGCAGGGGGCGCCATATTTTGCAATCGCCGCCACCGCATCGACGATGCGATCGGCACCTACGTCGGACGGTGGGTTGTAAAGAATTACCAGGCCAGTGTTCGTTGTGTGATCGACAAATAAGGGCGTCAGATGAAAATAAACTTCAGCCATGCGCTTCAGAGTGAAGTTTAGCGGCGGCACGACCGAGGATATGGCAATGGCATCGATCGCTTTGAAATCCAGACCGGCCAGCTCGAACAGGTTGCGCGCGTGCACGCCATATTCATCCACCGTACGCGCCCGCGCCGTGGTCAAACGCCAATGGGCAACCAGCTCGGTACCATCAAAGACGCCCAGCGAAGTATTTGTGTTTCCGGCATCGATAACCAGCAGCATAGTTTCAGTTCCTCGATCGGGCCCCGGCCTTCAATATTTCCGCAATCGCGTCGGCGGCAGAAACAGCGCCATTCTCGCGTTGGACTTCCCTAGCCACCTTGGTCGCGCTGGTGGCGTAATCCGGGTTTCCCAGCAGGTGCTTCAGTTCCCTCGTCGCGCTTGCGGCATTGTAGCGCGACCGTGCCATCATGCGCCCACAACCCAATCGCATCACGCGCGCAGCGTTGTCAAATTGATCGTGCGCGTGCGGCACAATCAACACCGGGCGACCCGCGCGCAGGCCCTGTCCGGTTGTGCCCACTCCGCCCTGATGGACCACGATACTCGCCCGCGGCAGAACTCCGCCGTACGGCGCATACTCGAAAGCGGCGATGCCTTCCGGCAAAGGCTCCGCCGGCAGATTCCGTGCATGACCAATTAGAAGCAGGGCGCGTTGCCCCAGGGCGCGCGCTGCCTTAATCGAATCGTGGTAGAAATCCTTAGCCACCCAGAACGCTGATGAGCCCAGCGTGAAAATAATCGGCGGGGGACCGGCCTCCAGAAATCTCAACAGCTCCGGCAACGTTTCTGTTTCGCCGTAATAGTCTCTGCGGTCATAGAAAGGAAACCCGGTGACACGCGTGTTCGGAGGCCAGTCGCGCTGCGGTTTTGCCATCACAGCGGAAAAAAGCGCCAGCACCAGAGCCGGCGAGTGTTGCCCGCTGAATAGAGGTGGCTGACCACGCGGCAACCCAAGCTCCGAGCGGAGACGATAAACCGGCGCCATCAATTTTTCCAGCTTAAACAAAGCGACGCGAAGGGCCAGTCGGGTAAATGCCGGACTGCGTTTCAGCAGCTGGTACAGCGAGGGCAATTGCGGTGGCACCGGCGGGTCATAAGCAGACAAAAGCGAGATAGGAGCGAGGACGCTCGACACCCAGGGCAGGCCGCGCTTCTGCGCTACCATCGGCCCCACCAGCGTGCGTCAGCAACAAGTCGGCATTCTCGGCTACGGCATTCAAGTCTGCGTAAACTTCGGGCAGGTCCTTGAGGAATAAAGCCATCACTTTTTCAGTGCCGCCTCTCGGTTCCATCAGACCGGCCACCAGTTTCGCCAGTTCCTCCTCCTGATCGTAAGAAGGTACGTCGGGTCGAATTGGATAAAACTCCAGTCCGAGCGCGTCCATCTTTTCCCGGTAAACTTCCGAGGTTGCAATCACCGGCGAGTGCCCCCGCGCTTTCAGCTCGAGAGCGATCGCCATGTACGGATGAATGTCGCCGAACGAGCCAAAGGTTGAAAGAACAATGCGTTTGCCGCTCTCCATAGCATTAATGACTTTGGCCAGCCGGGCGCAGCGACTGTACATCACCGGAGCGCACAATCCTTGTTTCGCCTCCGGCTATCTGCACCCGCAGCGCGCCGTCGCTCTCCAGCCCGCGAGTTTGGCCTTCGAATACTTCCGCGCCGGTATCCACTCGTACGAGTTTGCCGATCGCAAACGAAGAAGACGCCGTCCAATCACGAATGACTGCCGCGGGCCCTTCAGCTTCCGCAAGTTGGGCGTAATGCCGCGCCAGATGTTCGAGCAGAGCTGTCAACAACTGTTCGGCGTTCGCGTCTTTACCTGTTAGTGCAGTAATGGACGTAGCGCGACCCTGCAACTCAGTGGGAATTGCATCGTTAAGGAGATTGATGCCGATGCCCAGGACGCAGGCGAGGCCCCGTTCTGTCTCTACTGTCTCGGCGAGAATTCCACTCAGCTTTTGATCATGGACCACGATGTCGTTCGGCCACTTGATATCGGTTTGAAGTTCACCCGCTTCACGCAGCGCGTCCGCTACTGCCAGGGCTGCCATCAATGTGATGAGCGGCCAAATGCTTATGTCGAATTGCGGACGCAGCAAGACGCTAAGATAAAGTCCGGCATCGCGAGGTGAGTTCCACACTCGCTCGTGCCGGCCCCGTCCGTGTGTTTGTTCGCGGGCTACGATGCAAAGGCCTTCGGACGCACCGCTTTTAGCCTGTCGCATCGCTTCCAGGTTAGTCGAGTCGATTGCATCAAATCGCAGGATCGTCAGGCGCAATATTATCGCGGCAGGGCCTGGGGCAAATCAGCAAGTGTGTACGCCAGCGCAGCTACTACGGCACAGTTCTCTTGAAGCTCACGCGGTACGATCTTATCCAGCGTGTCCGCCGCGGTGTGGTGATAGTTGAAGTAGGTGCGACTGTCCTGGATCGGAGCGAAGGTGGGAACACCGGCGGCGCCAAGGAAACTGATGTCAGCTCCCGTGTCATCCACGGCGCTTAAAACTCCGGCGCCTGATGTGCGCAAGATATTCGCCAGCGGTTGCAGGAGCGGAATAAGCCCCGGCTTGCCATCCACGAAAATGCCCACCGGATGGCCTGCCCCAAGATCACTCTCGATGGCGGCGTATTGGTTGGCCATGTCGTCTTTGTGATTGGCAGCATAAGTACGTCCGCCATTTAGACTGTTCTCCTCGCTGGCCCATGCGATCACACGAATCGTGCGTTTCGGTCGCAAACGAAGTTGCTTGAGCAACTGCGCGGTCTGCATCGCGATCGCCACGCCCGCGCCGTCGTCAATCGCTCCTGTGCCCAGGTCCCATGAATCCAGATGGCCGGAGACAATCACCACCTGCTCGGGGTGCTCGCTTCCCTTCAAGTCGGCGATGACGTTGTAGCCGACTGCGTCGGGCAACGTTTGCGGGGTTAAGAGCAGGTGCATTTTCACAGTTCCCTGGCGCGCAAGATAAGCGATGAGGTCCGCATCCTCCGCCGCGACCGCGCCGGCCGGAATCCTGGACGCATCAGCCGCGTAGCGCGTCTGACCGGTGTGCGGCAAGCGATAATCGGCGCCGCCCACCGAACGTATCAATGCTGCCACCGCTCCCAATCGTGAGGCAGCGCTCGGCCCCGCCGCGCGATAGGCGACGGCCTGGCCATAAGCGGGCCCGGCAAATCCCTGAGCGGCCAATTGCTTATCGAAGACCACGTTGAAGAGCACAATCTTACCGGAGACATTCTTACTGCCCAGCGTTTGCAGTTCTTCGAAATTATTGACCACGACAATTTCGGCGGTCAGGCCATTAGCGGGAGTTGCCACGCTGCCGCCCAGGGCAGTCAGAACGATCTTTTGCGTCGTGCCGGCCGCCATTCCGGGAAACTCGACCAGCGCCGCCGTCTCTTCTCCGCGGACCCAGTGCGGCACCGTGACTTTTTCCAGCTGCACATCCAATCCCAGCCGCTTCATTTCGGCGGCCACATACTCGACGGCCTTCTCGCCCTGCGGCGAGCCACTCAATCGCGGACCAATGTTGTTGCTGAGGTGGGCCACCTGGGCGTATGCGTAATCACTGTCCAGGGCAGCCCGCTGAATCTGTTTCAAAGAAGAAGTTAGTTGCGCCGGATACACGATAGGCGTCGCTTGCGGCTGCTGGGCCTTAGCCGCATAGTCGGAGGAGAGAATTAGAGCAGCCACTATCGTGACCACTGCGCCGGTGGAGCGCTGCGATTTACCAGTAAGCATTTCGTTTGCCTCGGCTTGGTACCTTTTCAAGGGGAATGACGTCGAGACTTTAACACAGCTTCAGTTGGCGGAACGAGATCGACAGAATAACCCATGCTTTGCGCAGCCGAGTTCTGGTCTAGTCCCCGTTCACGTACGGCTGACAAGCCTGGGTGCAGATTGACAGCGATGTTTTCCTACGCCAGATTGAGCCAGACATTGCTAACCAGTTCGTGTGGAGGACAACAATGAGGAAGCTCGTCCTGCTCTTACTAATCTCGCTGCCGATTTTGTCTTGTCAAAAACCTGCCCCGGATTTTCCTGCTGGGAAGATTCTCGACCTGTCGCACGCTTTCGACTCCCAAACCATTTACTGGCCCACGGAAGAAGGTTTCAAACTGGAGAAGGAAGCCGAAGGCATGACGCCCGCCGGTTATTATTATGCGGCGAACAAGTTCTGCGCGCCGGAACATGGCGGCACCCATATCGACGCACCCAAACACTTTGCGATGAATAGTTGGAGCGTCGATCAAATTCCGCTAGAGAATCTGATGGGCGGGGGTTTGGTAGTGGATGTCGTTAAGCAGTGTGAAGCCAATCGTGATTACCTGGTCTCGATAGGCGATTTGCAGAACTGGGAGAATCAGAATGGAACGATCCCCAAAGGAGCAATCATTCTGTTGCGCACAGGCTTCGCAAAGCACTGGCCTGACCGCGTGAAATACATGGGCACCGATGAACGGGGCGCGACCGCCGTAGCCAAATTGCATTTCCCCGGCTTGAGTCCTGAAGCAGCCCGTTGGCTAACGGCGAACCGATCGATTAAAGCCATAGGCCTGGACACCCCGAGTATTGACTACGGCCAGTCAACGCTTTTTGAGAGCCACCGGGCGTTGTTCGAGCGTAACATCCCCGCCTTCGAAAACCTCGCGGACCTGAGTCAGCTCCCGTTGAAAGGGTTTAGCGTCATTGCGTTGCCAATGAAGATCGGCGGCGGGAGTGGGGGACCCTTACGCGTGGTGGCAGTTATTGACCAGCCCTGACCATTTGCCAGACGCGCCTGACCAGGATTTCCGTGGAGAGTTGACTGTAAAACTCCGGTCTCTATAATGCATCGTCGAAGGGGTTAGCCTGCCCACTGTAAGCTCCCCGCGTCCCCTAATATTTTTCCTGGAGTAAACAATGTTTCATAAAGGCCGAATTCTGTGTTGTGCGCTACTCACCGCTGTCCTATTAACTCTTCCTCTCCTGGTCGTACATTCCGCCGGTGGCCGGCTAGAGGGAAAAATTCTTGACCCTAACGGCGCAGCGGTGGTGGGAGCCGAGATCAAAGCGACGGACGAGGGCACAAAGCAGACGTTCACTGCCAGAACGGATCAGCAAGGCCGTTTCAAAATTGAAGGTCTGCCGGCCGGTAATTATACGGTCATAGTCTCCGCAAAAGGGTTCAGCGAAGGGCGTAAAGTTTCAGTGAAGGTGGACGATGGCGCCGTTGTCCCGCTGGATCTTCGTCTGGAGATTTCCCGCGTTGAAGCAGTTGTCGCGGTGCCCACAGGTGGACTCAAAGCAAATACAGACCCCGTCTACCAGCAACTGAGACAGCAGACAGATGTGGCGGGCAACTTCGCTACCGTAAACAATCTCGTGCTCAAGAAGGAGGGTGCTGAGTTCACCCTTCGCAGCGGGGAGATCTATTTCTTCACGCCGGTTGAAGGTCGCGTCACCGGCGCCGTTTTCATCGGCGAGGGCGAGCTAAAGGTTGTGCCCCCTACTGAGATCGAGAAGAACACCCTCAAGATTTTCGTTAATGAGCCAACGTTGACGGAGCAGTTCACCAGCCTCGTGCTCCGGTTCACGGATAAGACATTTGATGAAGTGAAGGCTTCCGCCAACGCGAGTATGGCTAGTGGCGGGGCCCAGGCCGCTCGCGCCAGAGAGCTGTTCCGTGAGAACCAGACCCTATTGCGCAAGCGACTGCGCGACAACGCTGAATTGCGCACTCTCGCAGATCTTTATGTCCCCGAACGTGAAGGCTTTTTCAGTGCTTTTATTGGCGGTCGACGATACAACAAGCTGGTTTACTATTTTGATCCGCTCGGTGTCGCCTTGGTTTCGCCGGAAGAGGTCCTGCTTACGAGCTACGGCGAAAGTGACGCCGGTTTGTGGACCGCTTTTCATCGCGCAGATGAATACGCTAAAGGCACAGCTTCGAGCTCTGAAGACCATCGCGTGATTGATATCGTGCGCCATGAGATTGACGCCTCTATAAAAGGAACCCGTCTGACTGCGACTGACGTCTTAACGATTCGGGCCCTGGCTCCGGGTACGCGTGTGATCCCGCTCAGTCTGTTTGGCCCGCTACGAGTTGGTCGCGTAACTGACGAGCAAGGTAAGGATCTGAATTTCATCCAGGAAGCCAAGGATGAGGATTCGGATCTGGGAGTGATAGCCACCCAACCGCTAGAAGCAGAAAAAACTTACAAGATCACGATCCAGTACGAGGGGGGTGAAGCGCTGCGCGATTCCGGCGGCGGAAACTATATTCTTGGTCCCCGCTCCACCTGGTATCCAAATAATGGCGGCTCGCAGTTTGGCGACCGCGCCATCTTCGACATGACTTTCCGTTATCCCAAGAATATAACTTTTGTTGGTACCGGAGCTCCGGTGGAACCCGCGACCCTGGAGGGCGATGTCGCGGTAGCAAAGTGGTCCAGCGGAACAACTGAACTTGCCGTCGCCGGATTCAATTACGGCAGGTTTAAGAAGAAGGAGATAGCCGACAAAAACAGCGGTTACAACATCGAGTTTTACGGGAATCAAGAGCTCCCTGACGAACTGAAGCAGGTACAAAAGGACATCGAGGTCGCAAACGGCAACGGCGTTGGAAACCAAACAGGAACTACCCTCGGCGCAATCTCCACCAACAGTATGGCTGACTCCGCGATCGCCGACGCTCAGAACGCGACCCGTATTTATAACGCCTGGTTTGGCAAGCTGCCTTACACACGCATCGCGATGACGCAACAACCGGCGGCCGGCTTTGGACAGGCATGGCCGACGCTGGTCTACATGCCCTACACAGCATTCCTTGACGAAACGCAACGCACACAGCTATTCGGCGTCGGTGGTGGCACCAATTCATTCTGGCGCTATGTTGGACCGCACGAATTGGCGCACCAGTGGTGGGGTCACATGATTGGTTGGGACAGCTATCACGATCAGTGGATGAGTGAAGGCTTTGCAGAGTTCTCGGCCTCGTTGTACGCATGGTATGTCCGAAAGGATCTCAACAAATTTGTAGACTTTTGGGAAGAGAAACGGAAAGACATCATCGAGGCCACCCCTCAGACCAGGAACCGCAAGCCTTATACGGTTGGTCCCGTGACCCAGGGATATCGGCTGAGCAGCGCCAAGACCGGAGGAGCGTACCAGTTCCTCGTCTATCCGAAGGGCGCCTATATCCTGCACATGATCCGGATGATGATGTTCGATCGGCAAACTGGAGATTCCCGGTTCCAGGCGATGATCAAAGACTTCGTCCAGACTCATTACAACAAAAACGTCTCGACCGAAGACTTCAAACAGAGCGTTGAGAAGCACATCACGAAAGAGATGGATGTCGATAAAAACGGGAAACTGGATTGGTTCTTTGACGAGTGGGTCTATGGAACTGAAATGCCGGAATACCGGTTCGAGTACCAGGTTGCCGCAGACGGATCATTATCAGGGCACATTACTCAATCAAACGTCTCGCCCAAGTTCGTCATGCTCGTTCCCATCTACATCGATCTGGGTAAGGGATGGGTCAAGATTGGCAGCGTCACTCTTTCGGGTAACACCACCTACGAACTCAAGAGCATTAAACTGCCCACACCGCCGAAGAAGGCCGGGATTTGTGTGTTCAATGACGTTCTGGCAACCAGCATTCAGAACGTCAAAGGGTGAATTCACCAGTAAGGAAAAGCAGGGGCTCGGCAAAGTAACTGCCGAGCCCCTGCTTCGTTCTCCCTCTGTTGACGACCTGAATTATCCCAGCATGCCACGGAACCGTGCTGAACTTGCCGCGTAACCGGGAAATACTTTGGCCAGGTCAGACGTACGCAGATGCCTTTGGGCCACCTCGCCGAATACGTCGCGGAAGTCCGTCGTTAGAGCCAGGTCGCGGCCTTCGTATAACTGATCGCTCTTCAAGCCGGGCCATTCGCCATAGACCTTGCCGCCGCGAACGCCATTGCCAATTACAAACATCGCGTTCGCGTGGCCGTGATCGGTGCCGCGGTTTCCGTTCTCGCGCGCGGTTCTGCCAAACTCCGACATCGTCAAAATAACTACATCGTCCATGCGCTGTCCCAGATCCGTGTACAGCGCCGCGATGGCGGCACTGAAATTCTGCAATAGGTTGGAAAGCTGTCCGCGCGAGTTTCCTTCGTTGACGTGAGTATCCCAGCCACCAACATCGGCAAAGCCTATTTCCAGCCCCACCTCAGCTTTAATCAACTGCGCGATTTGCAGCAGCGAATTGCCGAACGGCGTCCGCGGATACTGCGCGCCGTTTTCTGCTTTGTACTGTGACGGGTTAACTTTTTTCAGGTAGTTGACTGCTTCGAAAGTTTCCTTGCCGGTCCCGCCCAGTACGTCATTCACGTCTTGACCGTAGATTGCCTCGAATCCGCCCTGAACGCTGCCTGAACTCTGCCCGGCGCGAATGGAAAAATTTGCCAGGTTTGAAATCGCCACCGCGGGCGCGCGGCCTTGCAGCGCGCGTGGCATTTGCTGAGTCATCGACACGGCGCGGAAAAGAGATTTCTCCGGATCGGATTTGCTTTGCAAGTAACGATTCAGCCAGCCGTCCCTGGTTGACTTAACTCCCGGGGTGGCCGACTCCATGTAATCCTGCGCGTCGAAATGTGATCTGGTGTTGTCGGGCGAGCCGGCCGCATTGACGATCGCCAGGCGCTTGCTGTCCCACAAAGGCTTAAACGACGATAGCGAGGGATGCAGGCCAAAGAACCCGTCGAGGTTGATGGCTGCCTCGGCGTTCGTCCCGTCAGGTTTGGAAATCGCGATATTTGGTCGCAAATCGTAATAAGAGCGTTCACCAAAAGGCACGACCATATTTAAGCCATCGACTGCACCCCGCTGAAAGATGGCAATCAGCGTCTTGCGTCGACCGCCGGTGACGCGATCAATGGTGCTCGCCAGCGCGGCTCGCTGCAGAAATGATGGCGCAGCATTCATCAGGCCGACACTCGCCAAAGCAACTCCGCCGGATTTGATAAAGAATCTTCGATTCATACTCTGTCCTCGTGGTTTCGAGTTCCGGGTTCGAGTTTCGAGTTCGCGAACCTCAAAAGAACTCGAAACTCGAAACCCGAAACTTTTTTACTTCATCTACTGCCTTTGAAATTCCGGCGAGCCGAGAATCAACCCGACCATCTTGACTACCGGATTGTTAATCTCCGCCGACCTCGCCTGCGCCGGCTGTTGTTGGCGTCTGGGCTGAGCGCCGTCCGGCATTTCCATCTGACGCTCCATCTGATCCTCCCCGTTCCTCTGGGCGGGCAACGGCCTCTCCCCTGGACCCGCCATGCCAGTTCCTACCCCTCGCTGCGCCGTAGCAGGCGTCAGCGTTATTTGCTCGTTCATCTGCTTCAGGAGCATTTCCCTGGTTCGTGGCGAAATGTCCCCCTGAACGATCAGGTTGAGAAACCGATCCATCACCTGAGCGTGGTCGCTGACCTTGCTTTCCGATGAACCACCTCCGGCAAATCGCGCCAGGTCCACTCGCGTACCGGGAATGCGATTGCTCGCTAACGACAGTCCGAAATTTAAGCGCTCAAGCAGTGAACCCGTATTGACCCAATCCTCGGCCACATCGGAATAGCCGTTCGGTGTCTGATAGCCGTAAAGCGGCTGGCCCATGCGCGCAATCCATTGATGAAAGCCCGGACCTCCATTGGTTTCAGCGCCGAGAGTACGCACCGCGCTGATGGCCAGCTCGAAAGGCCGTTTGATCTTGGCGCGATAGGCATCGGGCGAATTGAATTCCGGCGAAAAGAAGATCGCCTTCAAGGTCTCGCGAATATCACCATCGCTCTTAGTGAACGCTGCGGCTACTCGCGCCACCAACGCAGGCGACGGATTGTCCGACACGAAACGCCGCGCCAACTTGGTAGCGATGAACTTCGCTGTGGCCGGATGGTGGGCCAGGATGTCCAGCACCATCAAGCCGTCCTTGATCCCGCCCCCCGCAGGAATCTTGTGGCCCAGTACAATCTTCTCGCCGTCGTCGTGCTTGTTCATGGCGAAATAGAACTTGCCGGCGTTCTCGCGCAGCATTTCAGCGCGCCGTCCATTGGTTAGCGCTTGAGCCGCAGCGGCGCCGCCGCGCGGAGCAAAAATCGTCCACCCGGTGAAGCAGCGCGCTACTTCCTGAATATCTTTCTGCGTATATCCGCCATCAACACCCAACGTGTGCAGCTCCATCAATTCTCGCGCATAGTTTTCATTAATGCCGCGCGCCTGTTGCTGTGGCCGCTGTTGCTGCGGATTGTTGGTCATAGCAATACCTGGCTTCTCAGCTCCCCTCATCAGCCCCGGAGCCGGCCGCCTTGCGGGTGGGCCAGAAGGCGCGTTGGGGCTCACGCTCTGGAAATTATCCAGATAGAAAAGCATCGCCGGACTCTTGGCAGTCGCCAGCAGCAGTTCCTGAAACTTGCCCAAAGTATTTGGCCGGATCGTCTCGCGGTCGTACGCAGGCAGCAGCCAACGGTCAGCACCCTTGCCCGCGAAAACGTTGAAGTGGTTGGTCCAAAAATCTACCAGCACTTCCTGTAACTGGCGTTCGCTGTACACAGCGCGCAGGATTCGCGAGGCGTGCAGCTCGCTTGTCAGCACCTGCGGCGTGCGCAAATTATTCTTTGCGTAATAGTCGGCGATGACTTTGCGATACGCGGCATTGTTGAGCGGATTAGCTGGGTCACTATTTGGATTGAGCGGAGCGTTAGGCCTGGGATCGTCACCTTTTGCCATCTCCTTGCCGGGCATTTCGCCGGGCATCGCTTCGCCTTTTTGCCCCGCCGGCGCGTTCGCTCCACCTTTAGTGCGATTGTCGCGGGCCTCAGCCAGATCTGAAGGAAGATCACCGCTTCGCTGCAACTGCCGCAAGAGCTGTCCCGGTTGCGGATACTTCTCGTATAACTGGGCGGTCGTCATCTGCAGTGATTCGAGATTCTGTACCCTGTCAATCGCCACCGCGTCGTCAATATTGCCAGGCTCAAGTTGCTGCGCGACGTACTTCTCGATCCCAATCGCCTTTACTCTCTCTACATCTCCCGGACGGGCTCCGTAGCCGAGTCGATTCAGGACGTGCAGAATCCGCTGGTCTTCGCTCAGCTTTGCCCGGGAAATTTGCGACCTGGTTTGCTGGGCGCCGAAGTTGACCGCAAGAGTCCCCGATAACAACGCTAAGATGGATAGAAACGCCGCCCCGCGGCGCGAAAGTGAATACCACAGGCGGATCTGAGTATTTTTGCTTTTCATACAGTCGTTCCTAATCTGATCGGTTTAGACTCCAAAGTCCAAAGGTCACTGCTGGTTAGACGCGCCCCGGGGGTCGATGGTTTACAAAAGCCTCACCTGGCCAACAGCGGGCGAGAGCCCGGTTGAACTGGAAGCCAATCACACCGCGGCTGGCAGGTCATGAAGACTTACGCTGGTCCAATCCCGCCGTAAGATTATTCGGCTGTTGGCGTGGCCAGCGCGTCTAAACGTGAAACCACCGGCGAGTACCATAGGGCAAAGAGAAATCGCCGCCGGTTAACCCCATTGAATTCGTGGGGAGGGCGCTGTATTGGCAAGAATACAGCGCCCATATTTTTACTATGAAACCCTGAAGATTGTCTCCAACGATCTATTGTAGTAGTCTTGCCGCCCTGTCCGATTCTAAGGTTTAGTTTGAATTGGCTCTCTTGCCGGAGTCGAATGGTAAATCCCGTCTTGCAGCGCAGTCTGGCAACGACGTGATGAACCCTTCGGGAAAACGGGTTCCGTATGAAAAGGTTTCTCTTTGCCCTTTTGAAAGCTACTCGTGTGATTAGTCTGCTCGCGTGGCTCAATCGAGGAAAGGCGACGATCCTGTGTTACCACAGTGTCGTCGAAGATGGCCAGCCTGCCCCTCACGATCCTCATAAGCAACATATCCGGCTTAGTCTGTTCCTGGAGCACCTGGATCACCTGCAAGAGAATTACCGCGTTATCCCGCTGGACCATTTTCTTAGAGCTTTACGCAACAAGCAGCGCCTGCCCGACTACTCGATCGTCCTGACATTCGATGACGGGTTTCACGATTTTTTCAGCGTCGCAGCGAAGGAGCTTTCTGAGCGGCAACTGCCGGCCACAGTTTTCATCATAACCGGCAGAGCGGACAGCACCCTGCCCCCGAATGGCGAATCATTTCTTTCCTGGCAGGAGGTTGAACAGTTGACGAGGTCCGGAATCCAGGTTGGCTCGCACACCTGCTCGCATCCACGGCTTCCGGATCTTTCCCTTGCCGAAGTGCGAAGAGAGTTGGCGGATTCTCGCACCGCTATCCTCGATCACACAAAGCAAGCCGATCTACCGCTCTCTTATCCTTATGGCGAGACCTCAGAGCCCGTTAGCCAGCTGGCCCGATCTCTGGGTTATTCCTGCGGCATAACAGGCGAGCTGGGCCAGAATAGCAGTGATGCGGATATATTTGCGCTCAGAAGAACGGTGATTGCCAGCGACGACGATTTGGCCACATTTGCTGCGCGCGTCTCAGGGTTGACCGAGTGGGTCCATAGACTTCGTCAAATCTTCCGGCCGGAAGAGGTAAACGAACGGGAACCAGAGGCTTCGCTGGCATGCAGATCTCCGGCGAACCAGACATGAAGTCGCGCCCTAACGCTCCTCAATTCCTGGTACATAGATAGAAATCCTCTTTATCGATTCCGTATTTCATACATTCGGCTGGGGTCAAGTTATAGACCTTGCGGGTCGCGTTGAATCCAGCTGCAGTCAGCCGGTCAACGAAGTCAGTGCCAAAAACCCGTCTGTCTCCCGACAAAGTTTTGCTGGCATAGCCGAATTCGACAGTTGGTCCCGGCTCTCCGACATAGACCGAAACGATCAACTCGCCCGAGGTTGCGCGCAGCACACGGCGTAGCTCCTTCATTGCCTCACCGTCGTCCACCACCTGTTCCAGCACGTGGTGACACCAGACAAGATCGACGACTTCAGAGGCGAAAGGCAACCTCATCACATTTGCCTGTACGTCCACCCTTCTGGTCGGTTCGATGTCAACTTTGTAAACGCGCAATTTCGCAGCGTTCTGCCAGAGCGGCGCAAGAGCCCTCTCGGGAGCAAAGACTAACGCAATACCCTCCCTATCACTTATTCGATACTCGTCTCTTAACCAGAGAAACAGGCCTCGATGTCTGGAGTGGCTGTCGCACTGCGGACAAGCGGCATTGGGGTTTGTGTATCCCATTTCGATGTAGTCAAGGAAACGGTTTCCTTTCCACCCGCAGCAAGGGCACTCACATCCCGCAGGCAACGCCTTATTGCGAACGACCACGATCGCTCTGCTCCATACGACGCGGCAGAGTAAGCGGGTTGCGGACAGAATGTCATACTCTCTGATTTGGTTTCGGTACCAGGAAAGTATCATTGATCTGTTGGCCGAGAGTGATGTTCAAGGCGAGACTGTGGTTTATGGGAGACTCTTTACTTGATCGCGGGAAGGTGGACAGCCTTAAAAACTAACGCACCGGCCGGGGATAACTCGCCGGGCTGCGATTCCCGGCTTTATCGACGGCGCGCACGCCGAAAAAGTAATTATCCTTCGACATACCTTTCATGCTGTAGCTGTTTACGTTTCCGACCATCCGCGACTCGGTCCAGATAGGTGACGTAGTCTCCCGCCAGACAATCTCGTATCCAGCGAGGTCAGGTTCCTTGTTGCCGTCCCATTTCAAGTCCGTATCACTGGTCAGCCTCGCTGTCAGGATTGACGTATTCTTCGGACGAGCCGGAGCCAGGGCCAGAGTTGCCAGGGAAGCGGCATTCACGCGGGCAACGTTAGCAATGTATTTGAAATCGACGAACTGCGGCAGATCGCCATACTGCACTCCGTTCTCGATTCGCACATTTTGGTGCTGGTGATTGTAGTTCTCATTCGGCTCAGTGAAACGCACGGCGGGAACGCCGCGCTCGAGAAAGGGAATGTGATCCCCGCCGCGTCCATAGCGATCACGGCGGTAAACCATCATCACGCGCATGCCGCGCACATAGGGCTCGCTGGTTTCCTTTATGAACCGGGCCAGTTGCCGCGATGGTGAATCGTTCTCGCCGCCTACGCTACGCCGGGTTACCCCTTCCGGCTCCGTTTCGTTTGAGGGCACTCCTTCGGAGAAAACGCGCACTGTTCGCGGGTCGCGAACTCCATTGCCACCCAGCGAACTGCCGATTATGTCGTTCGTGAACATCCCCTCGATGTTCAGACCTTTTTGCTTCGCCTGCTGGGCGAAGTAGGTCGAACCTAGCAGGCTTTGTTCTTCACCTGCCACGGCCATGAACACAATGGTCGCATCGAATTCGTATTTAGCCATGACGCGTGCCATCTCGAGTACCGCGGCCGTCCCCGAAGCGTCATCATTCGCGCCCGGAGCGTCGCAGGTGGCGTTCGTAGTGCTGCTACACATCGAGTCGTAGTGGCCGCTGACGACGTACATCCGGTCCATTGAGCCCGCTTGCGTTCCTTTTAAGGTGGCTACGACATTTGTAATTACTGTCGGTGTCGGCACACGACCGCGTGGCGGCGGTTGCGCCTCCTGAAGATAGGATTGCTTCTCCACGGTCATACGCCCGCCGGACTGGGCGGCAGCCTTTGAGAACTCGGCATAGAGCCAGTCACGCGCCGCGCCTATCCCCCGCGTGGGATTGTTCTGATCAGAAAGCGTGTTACGCGTTCCAAACGACACGAGCGTGCGTATGCTTTCCTCAATATTGCGGGCGTCAATTTCTGCGACGATGCGCGCGATCTGGCGGTTTAGCCCTCGAGCTGTCCGCTTTGAGTTGGATCGCTGGCTAAGTCCGGTGGTGGCAAAACCAGCGTTTAGTAGGAGTGCAAAGGCCAGGGCGAGCGCGGTGTTTCGCAGACGGCGAAATCTGAATCTAATCATCGGTAAGTTGTCCTGAGTTATCTGTCAAACTAAGTTCTCTCAACCGGCTGTCGATCAAGAGTGCGCGTAGTGTGATCTGTGACGCTTGACACCGGAACGAAGGATCCAGGCCCCGGCGCAGCAATCTGTTTGGCGCCTTTTTGCTTTGGCAGCTTCTTCGGTTGAACCGGCCGATTCAGGGCCGCGTTGATTAAACGGGAAAGTTGCGTGAGCAGCATGATGTCGGCCACCATGATGGTGACCATGCCCATAAAAATGGTGGCAACGACGGGATCGTTCTGTTGAAAGACTTGCCCCAGTTTTGTTGCGCCTTCGATTACCCCGGCGAAGCCACCCAGGGTGATAGCCATCACCGTCAGTCCAATAACTATGGCCGGCTTGGTGACGTTAACCGGAGCAAGGTCGTGCTCATTAACTGATGGGTTAAGGTTGGCTCCGCAGCGGTTACAGTAGTTGAGCCCGATGGCATACTCGGCTCCGCATGATGAACAAAACATATCGCCTCCATTCCCGATGAAGATTAGCAACTCAACTCGAACCCTGATGGCCTGTGAGTGAAAGAGTGAGTTGCCTGCTTGTACGAGCCAGGACGCTTAGAAGTTCAGATATGAGCTAGCTCGGGCGGGGTTAGTGTATGCGATATGCCTTGCCCTTCCAAACGACAATGACATTACTTAGCTGCTCGCCTATCGCGCGCAGTCCGGATTCTTCTGCCGTGAGGGAACGGTATTGTTCTGAGCCGCGAGGAAGACTGGTGACGGTCATGGAGGAGTTGAACGCCGTGTCAATCCATGTGTTGCCCTGGCGGCGGAAGGTCCGCCCACTTACCTTGCGGGTCTCGCTGGAAACGTCTGAGGGGCGCGTGGCGCCACCAGCGCTGCGTCCTTCCGACTGAGCTTGCGATTGCTCTTGCGAACGTTGATCTTGCGAACGCCGCGGGCCGCCTTTTTCTTTAGATCCTGCGGCCGGCCCGCTCATTTTCGCCGGAGGCGCTGGCCCAACATCACGATTTCGCTTCCCCAGTTGCTCGTCCTTTTGGATGTTTAAGCCATCGATGCTCTTGCGCGAGATATCATCGGCCCGGGTGCGATCGGCAAGTGTGTATTCGGAAGGGGCGGATTTCGCCGCAGGCACTGGCGGCGGCGCATTCTGCGCTTTCTCATTCCGCTCCTCGCTGGCGGCCTTAGGTTCGGGCGCAAAACCTGGCTGCGTCGTTATTGTATTAGCGGCTCCTGCATAACCTCGGTCCAGATCCTTCTCTTTGAAAGCGCTCTTCTCGCCCTCTTTGAGGGCGCTATTCTGGCCGGCTGGTGGCGTAGCAAGCGGCACGGTCGCCGGCGTTTGCTCACGCAGCTCTTTAGACGTTGAACGAAGGGCTTCATTGGTCGAGCTTTCGGCAGGTGCCAGAGCCGACGGTCTCTCCTGCTGCTGAGCATCGCCGCTCGACGCCTTCTGAGCAACAAACTCGCTGTCTGTTGGTCGTCGCAAAGCGACGAATGCGACGATCGCTAAAAGGAGAATCGCCAGCGCCGGCACGCCAAAACGAAGCACTGGTAACGAAAACAATCCCGCGAGCACCTGGCCTGCGGAACTCCAGAATGAAGTAGTGGAAATCGATTCCGGCTGCACACGCATCGCTACTGGAGCGCTCATCGTGAGTTCAGTGGCCAGCTTACGGCAGCGATCGCAGTCAGCTAGATGTGAAGCAAAGCGCGTCCTGGCAGCCTCCGGCAAGGCATTCTCGGCGAAGGCATTGAGTTCATCCGGATCAAGATGGTTGTGCAGCTCTCCCGGGGCGCGGCCATCCCCGCCCTGAGGGACAGAACTATCGCCTTGCGCGTGTTTGCGCAGCAGCAGATCCATTGTCGTGTCGTTATTAGCCTTCATCACAATCAACCGGCCGCACGGCCTGGCTATTCAAAAGAACGTCGAAAGCCCCGTTTCTTGCGGTCAAACTATCTGAGCCTCACTCACCCACTCAATCATCTCGCACCCGATGAATTCGCATCCAGGGCAGGCGCTGACACCAACGGCTCCAGGTCAACCTCAAGATGCGACGTCACTTCCGCCAGCGATCGATCGGTCTCGGACTTTGTCCAACCGTTTTCAGTCATCAGAATAGCTCCCACTCGCTGGCGCAGATCCCCATGCACGCGTGTGAGCCGGCGACTGGCCGTTGCTTCATGCACGCCTAACACTGTTCCCGCTTCCCGCAGACGTAGTCCGTCGAAATAGTAGAGCTTTACCAGTAACCGATCCTCGGCCTCCAGCTCAGCAATAGCCCGCGCTAAAGCTTTTTCCACATCCGCACCCGCAACCTTGTTGGCGAACGAATCCTCAGGGTTTAAGGTAGCCGGTCCACCTGGGAACAGCTGATCGGTCTGGTGTGATTCGTGGGCCAGACGATCCATTTCGGGCTCTTCCTCGGTCTGCACCAACCGAGCCTGCTTCCGGTGCTGGTCGATAGCAAGTTGGCCAACGACCGCGCGAAGCCATCCGCCTAGCGAGCCTACCCCGGAATAATAGGCAAGCTTCCCGGCCGCCCGGCCATCGGCGCGCACTTTAAGGCCATGCAGCTCGGCCCAGATAGATTGAGCGAGGTCTTCGGCTGCGTCTTCGTTCGAGCTGGCCGAGCGGGCCGCTGAGCGCACGGTAGCCCCATAACCCTCCACCAGTTCATTCCACGCATTCTCATCGCCACGTTCACAAGCAACAATCAGGCAAACATCGTCGGCGCGTATCGTATCCAGAAACTCGCTCACGGCCGTGGTGGACGCGTTCGGATCGTGCTTAAGCAGATACTTTTCCAGCGTCAAGCGAAGCCGTCCGGAAAGCGCTGACACCTCAAGCGAACGCGACTGCGTGGCGCGTGCCAGGAGACGCCTGGCGCCGTCCTCAATCAGCTTCTCAGTATGCTCAGCCTTATCCTTCAATGGGGGTTCTCTCACATCGGCGGTCGATTACATGCTATCACGATCCCATGCCTGTTCCGGGGATCCAGGTGTTTGATGTAGAAAGCTGGGCGAGGTTGCCGCCCCGACCTGGATCTGGCAGCGGCGACGGGCTCCTCGGGCCGGCCCCGGTTTGCGCCGCAAGGGCGTCTGGGTGCCGGAATCAGCTGACGGCGATGCCGGGTCGGCCTTTGACACTCGTCTGACCGTGTTTTAGATTCAAGCCCGAAACCGATGACTGTCGTTGAGGTCAGATCTCATTTCAGATCTCAAATTTGAGATCTCAGATCTGAGATCTGAAATAAAAGTGCTCCGTGTAACCGAAATCTTTCGCTCTATCCAGGGCGAGTCCACTCACGCCGGCCGCCCCTGCACCTTTGTGCGTCTGACTGGCTGCCCCATGAGGTGCGTTTGGTGTGACAGCGAGTACACCTTCACCGGCGGTGACCATGTTTCCATTGCCGAGGTGATGGATCGGGTACGCGAATTTGGCTGCCGCCTGGTCGAAGTCACAGGCGGAGAACCACTGGCTCAAGGGGCCGCCTTCGATCTAACCGCCTCTTTGTGCGATGAAGGCTACGAAGTTCTGATCGAAACCGGTGGCTATTTTTCGACCGAAGGCCTTGATGAACGAGCACGGATAATCCTTGACGTGAAGTGCCCGGGTTCAGGCGAGGTGGAAAGAAATTATTGGCCCAACCTTGAACGTCTGCGTCCGGATCGCGACGAAGTAAAGTTTGTCGTCGCCACCGCTGGCGATTGGGAGTTCGCCCGCCAGGTAATTAGTGATCATCAACTGGAACAGCGCACCCGGGCAATATTGGTTTCACCTGCATGGGGCACCATGGATCTAAAGGAATTAGCGGACCTCATTTCAGCCAGCGGGCTGAATGTTCGGATGCAACTACAAATACACAAGTATATTTGGGGACCGGAAGCCCGCGGCGTGTAACGACATGATGGGCGGACAGCAGGATACACCTTACGCCGTAGCAGATCCTGAAACCGAACCGGCAGAGCAAAGGAGCAATCGGCTGGCGGTTTGTCTTGTTTCAGGTGGAATGGACTCTTGTGTAACGGCAGCTATCGCAGCCCGCGAAAATGATGAATTGGCATTCCTGCACGTTTCCTACGGCCAGCGAACCGAGGCGCGTGAACGGATGTCGTTTGAGCAACTCGCGGATCACTTCGCAGTCAGAAAGCGTCTCGCTGTTTCCATTGAGCACCTGGCAAAAATCGGAGGTTCCTCACTTACCGACCACAGCATCCCGGTAAGTGCAGCTGATCTGAACTCGCTGGAAATTCCTGCCAGCTACGTCCCTTTTCGCAATGCGCATCTCTTGTCAATTGCAACGAGTTGGGCTGAAGTGCTCGGGGCGCAACGAATTTACATAGGGGCAGTCGCTGATGACTCGTCAGGCTATCCCGACTGCCGGCCCGTTTTCTATGCGGCCTTTCAAAGCGCAATTGACGCCGGCACCCGACCGGAGACCAGGGTGGAACTCTGCACCCCCGTCATCGCCCTGCGCAAATCCGATATTGTTCGCCGCGGCCGGGAACTTGGGGCGCCGCTCGAGTTCACCTGGTCCTGCTATCAGGCCTCGGAGGTAGCTTGCGGCTGCTGCGATTCGTGCGGATTACGCTTGCGGGCATTTCGCGAAGCGGGAGTCACAGATCCAATTTCTTATGCTTGACAGCGGCGTCACGGCTTATTAAGTTAAGGGCGTTCTGGAGGACCCTTTTACAACCAGCGGTCTCATTACGGCATCTTAATCATCCCCCACATGATAAGAGCCAAACATAATCGGGAGGACCATTCGATGCTTCGTAAAAGCTTTTTTACCTTAGCCGCTATCATCGCTTTGTATGCCCTGGGCGCTTCGGCGGCGTTCGCGCAAACTGGCCAGTTACGCGGGCACGTCTTATTCAGGCAAGCGGACGGCACAACCATCCCGGCCGCTGACGCTACCATTGACGTCTATCGCACCGATATCTCCGGACATTTCCCCACCAAGACTAATAAGAAAGGCGAGTTTATTTTCGCCGGACTCCCCTTTGTCGGCACCTACGCCATCGCCGCAAGTATGCCCAACGCCCAACCCACCTATCAGCCGGGTGTGAAAGTGGGTCGCGACATTGATTATGAACTGGTTCTTACTCCGGGCGATGGCAGGCGCATAACTCCGGAGCAAATAAAAGCCGGTGTCGCGAGCGCTGGAAATGCATCTGCCCCGACTGGCGGGGGCGGGGGCGAGAGTGCGGCAGACAAAGCAAAGCGTGAAGAACTGCTTAAGAAAAATGCCGAGATTGAAGTGTCAAACAGAAAGGCTGGGGAGATAAATGAAATCGTGGGGCGCACGTTCAAGGTGGGAAACGACGCCTTGAAACTCAAGAATTATGATGAAGCGATTAAGCAATACCGGGAAGGCCTGGCTGCTGATCCGGAACAGGCAGCGCTGCTAACTAATCTCTCGGTAGCCCTGAGAGCTCGCGGCGTCGATCGCTACAATCAGGGCATACAGTCCAAGGACGAGTCAGCAAAAGCTTCCGGCGCGCAGGACTTTCGTGATGCGAGTGAGGCCGGGACCAAAGCGGTGGAATTCCTGAAGTCCAGCGCCGGCTCCACCCCCGACGAACAAGCCAAGAACAATGTCAACAAGTACTTTGCGTATTTCGCCCGGGCCGAAGCACTGCGTTTGCTGGTGACCAAGGTTGACCCGGCGCAAGCCGACGCATGTCTGACAGCATTTCAAGAATACATCGCTTTAGAAACAGATGCGGTTAAGAAGAAGAAGGCGGAACTGGACGCTGCCAGGATGTTGCTGGATGCGGGCCAGAGCAGCAAGGCGCTCGCCGAGTACAAGAAGATCCTGGCCATCAACCCTGACGACGCTGATGCTAATTTCGGCGCCGGACTCTCGATGTTTGGCGAGGACAACAAGGAAAGCTATCAGCAGGCCGCAAACTACTTGCAGCATTTCGTGGACGTAGCGCCTGATGCGCATCCATTCAAGGAAGAGGCAAAGGGGATCCTGGCCGAACTGAAGAACACACAGAAAGTCGAGCCTGTGAAAATGCCTGCACGGCGGGCCGGTCGAAGGCCATAGATTGATTGTATGAGGGCGACCCGCTAGTAGCTTCGGGTTTCTCTTTTGAATAGTTTGCGCGGGTAGCGGCATGTTCTCGATGTCGCTACCCTTTTTGTTTTCCGGACGTTTTTAAGCTCAGTGGAAATCGTGTGAAGCCGCGGCAGCAACTGAAAAGGAGATCGGTTCAACCCGCTGCGCTTTTACTGAAATCACGTTGTCCTGATGTTGCAGCGTTCCCTCAATTAAAAGAAAGGGATGATCGACTAACACTAAACGGTTCTTATCAAAAAGGCCGGGCGTGATAATTACGTTGGCTACCCCGGTCTCATCTTCCAAGGTCAGAAATACAAATCCCTTGGCAGTGCCGGGACGCTGACGAACAATTACCCATCCCGCAACTTTCACTCCGAAACCGTTATCCATGTTTTGCAGATCGATGGCCCGCGCACATCCAAGCTTGTTAAGTTCTGAGCGATGATGGGCTACGGGATGGCGGCCAATGGTCAATCCGGTACCGCGAAAGTCAGCATTCAACCTTTCTGGCAAAGACATAGGAGCTAGAGGCGAGTTGCCGTCAGTTTCATGTAGCTCTTCGTAGAGTGGCCCGGCGGAACGCACCACGCGCTCAATCTGCCACAACGCATCGCGGCGATGCACGCCATGGGGTGAAGTTCGTTTTTCCCAATGCAATTCATCAGCTCCGGCCTCCTGAATGAAATTCAGCGCCCCTACCGCCCCCAGCTTTCGCATTTCGTCTTTCCGCAGCTCAGGCACGCGTTGACTAAGGTCTTCGATGCTGGTGAAGGGGCGCTTCGCGCGTTCTCGCAAAATCGCCCTACCTGACTGTTCGCTTAGCCCTTTCACATATCTCAATCCCAGGCGCAGCACCAGGTCTCGGGTGTCGGGTATCGGGTCCCCGAGGGAAACTGCGCGGTTATCTGCCCCCCCGTCACTTGATACCTCTTTTTCTAATGGATCTCTGACCTCTGACCTCTGACCTCTGACTTCTGACCTCTGTTCTCTGGCCTCTGTTCTCTGCTCCTCGATCGTGCACAACCAATCCGATCGCATCACATCAATCGGCCTGACTTTTAATCCATGTCGCTGCGCATCTTTAATAATAGTAAACGGCTGATAAAATCCCATCGGTTGATTGTTGAGGGTGGCGACGGTGAACGCCGCCAGGTAATGACACTTCAAGTAGGCACTGGCATAGGCAATCAACGCAAAGCTGGCGGCGTGCGATTCCGGAAAGCCGTAGAGGGCAAACGAAGTGATCGACTGCACTATCTCTTCCTGCGCCTTGCTGCCGAGACCGTTGCGGGTCATGCCGGCGCGTAGCTTTACTTCGATCTCTTTCATGCGTGCCTCTGACCGTTTAAAGCCAAACGCCCGCCGCAATTCCTCAGCCTCACCACCGGAGAAGTTTGCGCAGATCATGGCCATCTTTAGCAGTTGCTCTTGAAACAACGGGACTCCCAGAGTGCGTTTAAGGGCAGGCTCCAGCAAGGGATGGGCATAAGAAACCGGCTCGCGACCTTGCCGCCGCCTGAGGTAAGGATGGACCATGTTGCCCACTATCGGTCCCGGTCGAATGATGGCTACCTGGACTACAATGTCATAAAACTTTTGCGGGCGCAGCCGGGGTAAACAGGACATCTGCGCGCGACTTTCGACCTGAAACATTCCGATGGTGTCGGCTTTCTGCAAAGCTTCGTAAACTGCCGGGTCATCCTGCGGCAAGTGCGCCAGATCCACTCTTTCTTTGTATGCATCGCGGATCAGTTCGATTGACTCTTCCAGCACCGCCATCATCCCCAGGCCCAGCAAATCGACTTTAATTATCCCCAGATCAGCGCAATCTTCTTTATCCCATTGCACCACGACGCGGCCGGGCATGGCCGCAGGTTCCAGCGGGACGACCGAATCCAGTTGCCCCTGACAAATCACCAGCCCGCCTGAGTGCTGGCCCAGGTGGCGCGGCAAGTCCTGCACCATTTCATAAAGTTGAAAGAATTTTTTTATTAGCGGGTCCTTCAAGTTCAGTCCCGCATCTCGAAATTGACGCACCGTGGAGTCCTTCGGATCTTTCCACTCCCAGGTGTGCACCAAACTGGAAAGACATCCGAGGGTCTCCTCGTTAAATCCAAGGACCTTGCCGACTTCGCGCGCTGCCGACCGCCCGCGATAAGTAATAACGTTCGCGGTCATGGCGGCGCCAAGTTTCCCGTAGCGCTGGTAAACGTATTGGATCGCACGCTCGCGCTGATCACCACTGGGCAAATCCAGATCGATGTCCGGCCATTCGCCTCGCTCTTCGGAAAGAAAACGCTCGAATAATAGTTCCATACCTACCGGATCAACGGCCGTAATTCCCAGGGAATAACAAACCGCGCTATTGGCCGCCGAGCCCCGACCCTGGATCAGGATTCCCTGTTGACGGCAAAACTGAACGATGTCCCAAACGATCAGGAAGTAGCCTTCCAGATGAAGCTTTTCAATCAGCTGCAGCTCACGCTCGATCTGTTGCCGCGCCAGCTCATAAGTTGGCTTACTGTTCTGGCCGGTGTAGCGCCCGCGCGCTCCTTCATCTGTCCGTTTGCGCAAGAACGAAGTCATTGTCTCGTTGGCAGGGACGGTATACCGGGGAAACTCGTAACCAAGATCCTCCAGCGTAAATTCCAATCTCGATGACAACTCGGCCGTATTAGCAATTGCTTCAGGCAAATCGGCAAACAGTTGCACCATGGTGCCGGCCGGTTTTAGAAACGCTTCGGAGTTTTTTCCCAGCAATCGTCCGGCGTTTTCCAATCGGACGTGATTTCGAATACAGGTAAACACGTCAGCTACCTGGCGTTGCGCGCGAGTCGCATAACGCACTCCGTTGGTTGCCAGTAACGGCAGGTTCAACTGCCGGGCAATTGCGAGCACAGCCTGGTTGCGGGCTTCCTCTTCCCGATTGAAATGACGCTGCAATTCGGCATAAACGTTTCCTTTGCCAAATACTTCCACCAACCACTCAGCTTTTCTTTCAGGGTTCTCACTGGCCGCCGTATCTCCCTGGAAGCCAAATCGAAGTGGGCCATCCAGGTCACCCGTCAAACAGATTAATCCTTCCGCATGCGCCGCCAGCTCGTCAGGCGTGACAGCACATTCGCCGGGCTTCGCATGCTTGGGCACCCGCAGCTTCATTAAGGTGACCAGGCGACAGAGGTTTTGATAGCCGGTGCGATTACGGACCAGGAGAGGTATGGTGACCACGTCCTTAGCTTTCAGAGTTGAGACTGTTAACTCCGCTCCAATATGTGCCTTGATTTCCTTCTTCTTTGCCGCCAGATGAAATCGCGGGGCGCCATAAACTCCATCCCGGTCGAGCAAAGCCATTGCGGGCATTTTCAGTTCATGGCCGGCAGCGATTAACTCTTCGGGAGCTGAAGCGCCCTCCAGGAAACTGAATGCCGATCGGGCATGCAGTTCCACGTAGATTTCTTTAGTCATAGATTCCTTCGACAAACCATAAGCCACTACTCAGCTCACGATAGATTCGATAAAGCACTTGAAGAGTTGAGCCTCTATGTCCGCCTGCGGGGGATTGTTCTGAACGACTTTCCACTGACACGTCCCACTCATCTCTGGCCCAACCATCCACACGCCACCAATCTCCTGAGGTTCGCCATGGTCCAGCCAACTCCACAATCTTTCCCTGCACACCGCGAGTTTTATCCGGCACACTAATTTTTGTGGGATAGCCGCGGGCGGCAGCAACGATTGCGTGCAATGGCGGGCGAAACACGCGAAACCCTAAAAAACACTGCGGCTTGACGTTCTGTCCTCCGCCACCATGAATTAGAGATTGTTGATTCTGAGTTCCGTCTCGTCTGCGTCCCCGGCGGTGGGACGTTCCCTTCAAGGTAAACCTCTTGATGCGAAAGGTCCCCGGTCGATGGGTATCGATCAATTCCGGCGAGCCGATATTGTTTTCTCCCACCAGCTTCCCCAGGCGCGCTAAGGTCAGCTCTAATTTTTCCGGCTCCGGGGCCAGTGGAATGAATAGTCCGTTCTGCAATACAGAGGGTTTCACAGGTTCACAAGCGATTGAAATCGCGACCACCCGTGACTGTGGGGGATGCGTTTCCGTATTGAGCAACAGCAGCTTCAAAAACACTTTATGGTCCCGCATCGGGGAAGGAAGAGTCAGCTTGCGATCATGTGAAGTTCCATCTTCAAGCTTCATGCTTACGTGCAACTCATTCGTTGCCAGGGCATACGCATTCAATTTTGCGCAGAGCTGATTAAGCAATCGCGCCAGAATGAAAGAGAGTGGCTCAAGCTCCGCAATCGGATGTTCTAATTCGATCGCATTCGCGAAGTCGGGTGCCGGCTGGATAAGATTTAAATGGCGAACACTTTTTCCCGCAGCAAGTTGTTGCAGTCTAATTCCTTCCTGCCCCAGACGTTCGGAAACTCCGTTAACAGGAAGTGACGCAAAATCCCGGAAGGTACGAACGCCCCATAGTCGTAGCGTTTCGAGAATCTCCTGTAGTTCCTTGAAACGTTTCTTTTCGTTTGCTGTCCCTTGTTCACTACCTGCTATCTGTTGCGGTGCTGTAAACTTTTTGCCTTTGGACTCTTGCCTCCGAGGTTTTGGCTTCAGATTTGAACCCTGAAACTTGGTACTCAGTTCGGTACCAAGCGCTTCAATAGGGAAGTCCCCCAGACAGGTAAGTTCTTCTCCGGGAGAAATAAAAGTTATGCCGGTCAAAGATCTGGCCGCGAATATTGCTGCATCCGGATTCGCGGCGATGGCCACGTTGACTCTGCATCCCAGCCCGCCCATCTCTATCGGTCTCACAGCCTGACGGGCGATGTCGTTGGCTAATTCATAAGCCGAGCCAAAAAGAAGCTCGCATCCGTCGATATCCAGTACAACTGTGCCTGCCTCTGTCTCTTCCACCAGAGGCGAAAAGCAATAGGCTAAATCCATTAGGGCGACTGCATTTTTTCGGTCATAAATACAGGCAAACACGTTTCACCTGCCGGTTCTAAGGAAAACTAGAGAGATTTTGGATAGGCGAAGATTATCGAATATCACCGAAAATTACAAGAGGCGAGAATTAGAGGCGGGCAGTACTATCAAAGTGGGCCTTTCGGCTAACAAAAGAGGCTGGCTTTTGACGTTCCGCGTTTAGCCGCAGGCGGCGGAGTAAGAATGAATGATTTACTCTTGAATTAAAACCATTTGCCGGCGCTGCGGAAGTCACAGAAACAGAAGTAACTAAGGGGGTCGAGCGTGGGGCAACTGCATTCGAATTACTAAATAGTGGAGTTAAGATCTCTGCTTTCCTTTCCCCGGAATCAGGGAAAGTGGATGTATTACTGGCAGAGGTCCAAACCTCCATTTCCTTTTTCAACTCCAATATATGAGACGCGCGTGAGCCGACGCATGAGGCTTGAGAGATAACCACCATAACAGTAGGAGTATTTTCAATCGCGCGTCGAAAACGGAACCACCAGGAGGAAATGATTCGCCGCACATCCTTCGACGGAATATCTGCCAGGTCAAGTATGACTAACCCGAAGCCGCCGCTCTGCAATAATAGATCGGCGGCCTTGAACGCCCGCTCGATCTTTCTTCCTTCCGGCCGGTCCCAACCATCTTCACCACAGCAGCGCACCCAGAGCAGTTGATCGAATACCATCCCCGAGCCAGCAACCGTGACCGGATCAAATGCGTCATTGGTGTCCACCAGGGCGCATATTTCCTGTTCATTTGTGGCATGGGCCAGGATGGAAACCATTAAGCTCGTGCGGCCGGAAGAAGCTGATCCGAACACCTCCGTGATTGCCCCCCGGGGCAGACCTCCGGTGATGGTGTCAACTTCCGGAATGCCGGTGGACAATACTTCAACCGGCGCTTTTTCACGCAGCTTAAAAGCAGTGCCGAAACGGTCAGTTATTTCCGACTCAATTTCAGCTTTGGAAAGGACAGCCCTCATGGCTTATAAACACTTCAGTTTGAATTCGGAGACTAAGTTGCCACGTAAAACATCCACAAGTCAGCAAAAGAATTCTTTCCTGAAAAGAGCACTCTCAAGGCATTTCGCCAGGCTGCAGCCGGCAACGTGCGACCTTTGAAGCGAGGCACACAAACTGTTTTGGTGAAGGCGCCCGTCGCGCTGACGTACTCTTGTTGGGGAAGAGCCCGGCAACGAAGAGGATCTCACTGGCAGGCCATTCGTCGGCCCTGCCGGGCGCTTGCTCAACGAGGCGCTGGAGGAAGCTGGTATCGATCGCTCACAAACGTACGTCACCAATGTAGTCAAGCATTTCAAGTGGAACCCCGGGGCAAGCGTCGTATTCACAAGAAGCCGAATGCAGGGAAATCTCAGCGAGCCGACCCTGGCTGGAAGCCGAGATTGCCATAATTAAGCGAAAGGTGATCGTGGCTTTGGGCGCCACAGCCGCGCAGGCCAGCTTAGCCCCAAATTTCGAGTGACCAAACAGCGGCCAGTTCATCGAATCAACTTTCGCGCCTTACATATTGGCCACCATACATCCTTCAGCAAATATTGCGGGCGGCTGACGACCAAACCCGCCACCTTGAGCATCGACGATTCGTAGATGATCTTAAGAAACTCGCAGGGTACTTAAATAATAAAAGAGCGCCTATCAACTAGTGATCGTACTTTCGGATCACCCCAATCACAATACCCTGAATTCTCACCCGCTCAGCTGGCTTAACAATGATTGGCTCAAAGCTTGGATTCGCAGCTTCCAGCCGCACATGATTGCGTCCTTGATGAAACTTTTTCACCGTAGCATCATTACCATCTATCAATGCCACGACTGTCTGGCCATTTTCAGCAGTTTGTCGTGATTCCACGATAATGAAATCACCATCACGGATTTGCTCATCGATCATCGAGTTACCACGAACCCTCAAAGCAAAAGTCCGCTCACGTCCAATCATGTCTCGAGGCACGCGCACCGCTTCATAACTTAGAATCGCTTCAATGGGGTGCCCTGCTGCTACCACTCCCAACAAGGGAATTTCATCGTCATTATCCGGAGTGGCTTCTTTTATAAGTTCAATTCCCCGACTAACATTGGGAATGCGCCTGATCCTCCCTTCATGTTCTAAAACGGAAAGTATGTGATGCACGCTGGCTGACGATGTCATGCTGAATTGCTTTCCAATTTCCGCGATTGTAGGTGGCTGATCGTGCACCTCTATGTATCGCCCTATGAAATCGAGTATTTTTTTCTGCCGGGAAGTAACGGCCATTTTTACCCTCCTCTGTCGTCTAAAACCGAATGGAGGCGAATATTATCGAATACTAACGAAGACTTGTCCAGATTAAACCCTTCAATTAATTTATTTCCCGGCTACGAGAAGGGTGTCCTTCTAATCGGATACCACCCCTCGCCTAACTCCAATAAGCCCATTTTTCCCAGATTTCCGTTGACACCCTCTAGGTTAAACGCTAATATCCCGTGTGCAACGGCGTTTACCGTCGTTTCGTGCGCCCTATGCGTCACCTCTATGGCCCCTCGGTCGGCTTACTTTCTACCAATCCGAAACCCGCCTCCAACTGCAAAGTCTTCAGCGTTGGACCTATTGAAAAACACATGTCGGCCAAATTAGGCGAAATACTCGTCCGTGAGAACTTAATCAGTCCCCAACATTTGCGCGAAGCTCTCGATTATCAGCGCGAACACGGTGGTCGTCTGGGATACAACCTTGTCCGATTGGGCTTGGTCTCGGATGACATGATCACTGCCGTCTTGTCGCGTCAATACGGCATACCTTCCGTGAACCTTGAGCTCTTTGATATTGACGAGTCGGTCATCCGCCTAATTCCTCAAGAGGTTGCTCAAAAATATTCTGTTCTTCCTCTTTCCCGGGTCGGCGCGACCCTGACCCTGGCGATGGTTGACCCCACAAATGTCTTCGCCATGGACGACATTAAGTTCATGACAGGCCTCAACATTGAGCCCGTAGTAGTCGCCGAGGCCAGTGTCCAGCAAGCAATCGCCAGGTACTACAGCTCTTCGAAAGAAATAGAACTCGCACCTGTGGCTCCAGATGTGATTGTCCAAGGGATTAATGGAGGTATCACCCACGCAGACCTGATTTCGCTAGACAGCCTTGATTTCGACACTGAAGCCACTGCTGACCAGGTCGAGGTTCTAGAAGATAACGAGGAGATAGATTTATCCAGCCTGGCCCGCATGAGCGAGGACGCCCCGGTTGTTCGCCTCGTTAACGTGTTATTGGTGGACGCGCTTCGGCGGGGAGCTTCAGACATTCACGTTGAGCCTTACGAAAAAGAGCTGCGAATCCGGTTCCGCATCGATGGCATCCTCTACGATGTTATGCACCCCCCCCTCAAAATGCGGGATGCCTTAATTTCTCGTGTCAAGATTATGTCGAAGCTGGACATTTCCGAGAAACGATTGCCTCAGGACGGTCGTATCAAAATCAAAGTAAAAGTGGATGCGCGTTCTCGTGAACTGGATTTCCGCGTTTCTACCCTCCCCACGTTGTTCGGTGAAAAAGTGGTGCTTCGTCTCTTAGACAAAGAGAACTTGATGTTGGACATGACCAAGCTGGGCTTTGAACCTGAATCCCTGGTGAAGTTTCAGCGCAATATCTCCCGTCCGTACGGCATGGTATTAGTGACTGGCCCAACCGGAAGCGGCAAGACTAATACGCTCTATTCGGCTTTGCAGTCATTGAACACGTCCGAAACCAATATTCTCACGGCAGAGGATCCGGTTGAGTTTAACCTGCCCGGAATTAACCAGGTTCAGATGAAGGAACAGATCGGGTTGAATTTTGCTGCCGCCCTTCGTTCATTCCTGCGCCAGGATCCGAACATAGTCCTCGTCGGCGAGATTCGTGATTTTGAGACGGCGGAAATCGCTATTAAAGCCGCCCTCACTGGCCACTTGGTGCTCTCAACCCTCCACACCAATGATGCTCCGTCCACCATCTCACGCCTGATGAATATGGGTATTGAGCCCTTTCTTGTCGCAACCAGCGTTAACTTGATTCAGGCCCAGCGGCTAATCCGGCGGGTATGTAAGAACTGCAAAAAAGAGCAGCCGACGCCAACCGAGGCGCTCGTGGAGATTGGTTTTTCAATGGAAGAGGCTCAGACCCTCAAGACGTTCAAAGGAAAAGGCTGCGCCACATGCAACGACACAGGTTACAAAGGTCGCGTCGGCCTTTACGAAACAATGGAAGTCACCGACGAGATTCGCGAACTGATTCTCATCGGTGCGTCTTCGCTTGAGCTGCGAAAAAAAGCCGTTGACGACGGAATGATCACCTTACGAGAGTCGGGCCTACACAAAATCCGGAATGGGGTCACCACCATCGAAGAAGTGTTGCGCGAGACAGTCGCTTAGGAGGCTTAAATGTTACGTAAGATTGCACTATCACTATTAATGTTGATTTCACTGATTGTGACATTGCCGTTGGTTAACTCCACGGCCCACAGTATCAAGTACGAAGCCGCGCATAATCAGCGCCGGGTACGACGTCATTCCAACGCCTGGTGGCGACGGCACCGAGCACTGCTGCGCCGCCGGCGCGCAGCGCGTTTGCGACGCCGCGCACTGGCTGCGGCAATGCGTCAGCTTAACGGAGTTCAAAATCTTCGGACCGCGCAGTCGATGATGCAGACCAGTGACAATCATGCCGCGTTCCCCGCGACTGTTTCCCTTCCTCCTGCCACTCTCCGCGATGCCAACGGCGCCACTACCTTCCCGTTGCCGGAGGGTTGGTCCACCGCTCCGTTAGCAAATAGAAACGAAACCAGATTTAAAGTAGTTGAGACAAACGGTAACCCTGCCGGTTTGGCAGCGCTGTCAATTGTGTCAGCGGCGGCGCCTAATGCCGGGCGTCTTTCGGTTAGAGATAGGCACAAGGTCTTGGCAGGCGTTTCCTATGTTGAACTTCGTCGCACAGTGATCGATAAGATGATCACGTCAGGTGGTTGGGTTGTTAATGATGTAATCAGCACCAACTCTGAGTTAGTATTGTGTTTG